>NZ_FNWK01000003.1:0-300000 GCF_900108295.1 Sphingopyxis sp. YR583
GAGGGACAAAATACGGCGTGGGTGCGCCTGCCGAATGGAGGGTGGCAGGAAAAGTCGTCACTAGGCTAACGTCTGCTTCCCACCCCAAAGCCGACAAACAAAAAGCCCGCCGGAGCGAATGCGCCGGCGGGCTTTTTGTTATCTGGCAGATACGCGGGTTATTCGGCGCGCGCCGGAATCCCGGTCATCAGCGTGTGAAGCTCGCCCGCTTCCCACATTTCCATCATGATGTCGCTGCCGCCGATAAATTCACCCTTTACATAAAGCTGGGGGATCGTCGGCCAGTCCGAAAATTCCTTGATGCCCTGACGGACTTCCATGTCCTGCAGCACATCGACCGTTTCATATTCCATGCCGAGGCGGTCGAGCATCGCGATCGCCCGCGAGGAAAAGCCGCACTGCGGGAACAAGGGCGTGCCTTTCATGAACAGCAGCACGGCATTGTCGGCGACCAGCTTGGCAATGCGGTCGTGGGTGGTGGGATCGCTCATTTCATGTCTCCGATGGCGCGCATCGCGCCGCAAATTTCGTCTCAGCCCCTTATGAGGGGATGGCGGTCGTCAATTGCAAGGCATGAAGTTCGCCGCCCATCCGCCCGCCGAGCGCCGCATATACCGCCTTGTGCTGCGCGACGCGCGTCAGGCCGCGAAAGGATTCGCTCACGACATGCGCGGAATAATGGTCGTTGTCGCCCGCAAGGTCGGTGATCTGGACCTCTGCGTCGGGGAACGCCGCAACGATCATCGCCCGCAAATCATCTTCGCGCATGCCCATCGAACGGCCTTCAGTTCTGGCTGTCGATGAACTGGCGGCGAGCTTCGGCCGTCTTGTCGTTCAGCACCGAACGGATTTCGGCATCGCTGATCTCGACGCTCGCCGCGGTCAGGTCGCCCGCCAGCTTGCGGATGACATCCTCGTCGCCCGCTTCCTCGAAATCAGCCTGCACGACGGCCTTGGCATAGGCGTCGGTTTCTTCGGGGGTCAGCCCCATACGCTCGGCCGCCCATTCGCCGACAAGCCGGTTGCGGCGCGCCGTGATGCGGAACTGCACTTCCTGGTCGCGTGCAAATTTGGCCTCGAAGGCGCGTTCACGATCGTCGAATCCGCTCATTTTTTCCTCGTCCGAATGGAATGTCCCCCTGCAGATAGGTTGCGCGCCCCGCTGGCGCAAGCCGCCTGTGCCGCAGATCACTTCCCTTTCGCTTACGAAGAGTTTAGGGTTTGGTCCCAAGGGAATGGGTCGCACCACAGCAATAAAGTTTCCGCCTTGCCGGCGTCACATCGGCATGGCGTCTCTACGCCTGTGTTTGGGGGATTTGTGATGACCGTTCGACGTCCGCGACTTGTGCCGATTCTGGCGCTGCTGGCTTTTGCCGCGCCCGGAACCGCATTGGCGCAAGGCAGCGATCCGACGCTCCGCGACAGTTTTTCGATCGGTGAACAGGGCGGCTCGCTCTGCGAAGTACAGGCGACCGTTCGCGACAATGTGATCAAGGGCATGTTCGACCGCGCATGGACGATCGTCTGCCGCGATGCGAGCCAGCCAGTCGGCACGGTGCGCGAATTGCGCGCAACCTCCGCCGACGCGCGCGCACGAATCGAGCAGGCGCGCTCCGGTACGATCATCTGCACCGCCGCCGACGCCTGTACGATCAAGGGCAGCAATATCGCGTGGCAGACGCGGATCGAGACCAAAGGCAATATGACCTACAGCGTCGAGGGCTTCGACGCTTATTCGGACGCGCTGAACCTCGCGCTCGAATCGATACGCCAGCACCGCGTGATGCCGGGCGTGATCAAGGTCGCGACGACATCGGTCGGCGGCAATGACGGTTTCGCCCGCACGATCGCCGGGACGATCGACGTCGATAAGGCGCTGGCCGAGGGATATCGCCGCAACCACAGCGGCGACTATGCCGAAGCCGCCGAATTTTTCGAGGCGCTGTCGCGCCGCGCGACCGAAGAACAGTCGGCCGCCGACATCGACCCGACCGAAGTCACGCTGAACCGGGCGCTGCAACGCTCGAACCTCGGCGAATTTGCCGAAGCCGAACGCTTGTTCGCAGACGTCGAGGCGATTCCGACCGCCGACCCCGTCCAGCTGCGCCTCCGCCGCAATTTCCGTGCGATCCATGCGCTCAACCAGCGCGACTATGATGGCGCAGCCACGCGGCTTCAGACGCCGATCCCGCCGCTCACGAGCGGGGTGACGGTGTCGGGCGACGCGGTCACGCTGACGCCGCAGATCGTCGCGGGGGTGAACAGCGGCGACAACGCCCGCGTCATCCGCCAGAGCAACGACCGCGAGCGCCTGTCGCCGCTCGAACGCGCGCAGATCATCGATGCGCAGGCAACCCATTTGCTCGGCACCGTCGAACGGCTGCGTGGTAATGCCGAGGCGGCAAAGACCGCCCAGCTCAAAGGCCTTAACGATGCGATTGCGGTGCGCGAAGGCCGGGTGACCTCGATCATCCGTTTGCGCTCGCAGATGCTCGGCGAGCTTGCGCTGGCCGAGGAAGCGAACGGCGACAAGGCCGCGGCCGACGCGCGTTTCCTTGAATCGGTGAACCTGCTCGCGGTCGAATATCCCGAAACCAACGCGCTCGCCTCGGCGCGGGCACGCTATGCGTCCTTCCTCACCCGCGAGGGGCAGGACGACAAGGCGATGGGCATTTATCGCGAAGTCGTGACCGCGCTCGCCAGCACGCAGCGTTCGACCGCGGGCATGGCAAATATGATGGCGCCCTATTACCGGCTGCTTGCCGCGCGGTCGGCAACCGACCCCAAAGCGATCGAGGACTTCTTCGTCGCGAGCCAGCTACAGATCCGCCCGGGCGTTGCCGACACGCAAGCCGTGCTCGCGCGCGAACTGTCGGGCGGCAGCAGCGACGGCGCCCGCCTGTTCCGTCAGGCGACGACGCTCAATCGCGACCTCGAACGCGCGCGGATCGAGGATGCCCGTCTTGCCCAGTTGCCTGAATCGCCCGAAGTCAACGCGCTGCGCGCCGACATCAAGGGACAGCTCGACAATCTGTCGTTCCAGCAGGCCGAAACGGTGGTCGCGCTATCGGCCTTCCCGCAATATCGCGTCGTCGCGTCGGGTAAGCTCGACCTTGCCGAATTGCAGCAGGTTCTGCGCCCCGACGAAGCCTATCTGAAAATGCTCGTCGTCGGTGACGGCGTCTATGCGATGATGATCGAACAGGGCAAAGCCCAGCTCTGGAAATCGGACATCGGCGCCGCGGGGCTCGAAACCGCCGTCGATACGATCCGTTCGACGATCTCGGTCGTCGAGAACGGCCGCCGCGTCACCTATCCGTTCGATGCAGCCGCCTCGTACAAGCTTTATGGCCAATTGTTCGGCCCCGTCGCGGCGCGACTGCCGACGGTGCCGCACCTGATCTTCGAACCCGATGGCGCGATGCTGCGCCTGCCGATCAACCTCCTGATCACTTCGGACACCGGTCTTGCCGCCTACGAACAGCGCCTACTCGATCCCGATGCCGATCCGTTCGACATGCGCCAGATCGCCTGGCTCGGCCGGACGTCGCGCCCTAGCACCGCGGTCTCCACCCTTGGCTTCCGCAACGCGCGGCAGGCGGCACCGTCGAAGGCCAGCCATCAATATTTCGGCCTTGGTGAGAATCTGCCCATCAGTGGGCGTCTCCCCTCGCTTGGCACGCGCGGCGCAGCGGGTGGCAGCGTCGACGGCGATTGCCTGTGGGATGCGGCGCAATGGGCGCGTCCCATCTCGGCCGAGGAACTGGTGACCGCACGCGCTGCGATGGGCCGCGACGCCGGCACGCTGCTCACCGGCGGCGCCTTCACCGATACCGCCGTCAAGAACCGCGCCGACCTCGGCGATTACCGCATCATCCATTTCGCGACCCATGGCCTTGTCACCGCGCCGCGCCCCGCCTGTCCCGCACGCCCGGCACTCGTCACCTCGTTCGGCGGTGCGGATTCGGACGGACTGCTGACCTTCCAGGAAATCTTCGACCTCAAGATCGACGCCGACCTCGTCATCCTGTCGGCGTGCGACACCGCCGGTGCGGCGAGCGTTGCGGCCACTCGCGAGGCGGGGCTTTCGGGCGGCGGCAACGCGCTCGACGGGCTGGTGCGCAGCTTCATCGGCGCGGGTGGACGGTCGGTGATCGCAAGCCATTGGCCCGCCCCCGACGACTTTGACGCGACCAAGCGACTGATCGGCGGGCTTTTCGCGGCGACCGAGGGAGAAAGCGTCGCCGATGCTTTGTGGGGAACGCAGGTCCACCTGATGGACGACCAGCAGACGTCGCATCCCTATTATTGGGCGGGCTTCGCGATCATCGGCGACGGCGGTCAGGCGCTGCTCCACAGCGGTGCGACCGCACGAAATGGAGAGACTGCCGGCCGCGCTGCCCGCTGATCCGATGAACGCACCCGAAGCCATCATTCCCGCGGCGGACGCAACCGCGCCGGACGGCCAGCGCGCCGGAGTTCCATTGGGCAAGCGCGTCCGGCGGTTGGTCATGCAGCTCGGTCCGTCGCGGATGGCGGCGACGCTCGCCTTTCTCCTGATCGCGATCCTCGTTGCGCGCTTCAGCTGGCAGATGCCGCTGATCGATGCCGCCGAACGCGCGCTCTATGACGCGCGCGCGATGCTGATGGCCCCGCATGTCGAACAGGACAAGCGCATCACCCTCGTCACCTATAACGACGAAACCCTGTTCAATACCGGCATCCGCTCGCCGCTCGACCGCACCCTGCTCGCCAATGCGCTCGGCAACCTCGACCAGATGGGCGCGAAGGCGATCGGGATCGATATCGCGTTCGATTCGCCGCGTCCTGACGACGATCTGCTGAAGGCGCAGCTCCGCGCGATGAAGACCCCGACGTGGCTCGCCTATGCCGAACAGGCGAGCAATCCGAACACGATCTTTTTCGAGCAGCAGAAATTCCTCGAAGGCTTCATCGGCGAGGTGACGACCGACAAGACCAGGCCGACGAGCGTCTTGTTCCGCACCGATGACGACAGCGTGATCCGCAACTGGCCCGACCGGCCCAAGAATCTGCCCCCGCTGATGTCGAACGCGCTCGCGCCGATCGATACCGCGCACGCGAATTTTCAGGGTAATATCCGCTTCCTCGTCCCCGCCCGCGCCGCCGCGGGCCAGGAGGAACCGGTCTTCGCCAACATCCCGATCGACACCTTCGCGATGCCCATGGATGCCGAAATGCGCGCGGGCTTCGCCGAATTAGTGAAGGGGCGCTATATCCTGATCGGCGGCGACATCATCGACAACGACCAGTTCAACACGCCGCTGAGCCGCTTTCCCGACGCGATTACCGGTCAGCATGAAACGATGATCGGGCTCGAGGTTCATGCGCATATGCTGGCGCAGCAACTCGACAAGGCATGGACCCGGCCGATCCCCGGCCCCGCGCTGTGGGGGCTCGCGGTGCTGATCGTCCTCGCGGGCGGACTCACCAGCCTGATCGACCTACGCGCGCGCTGGGTGGCGCTCGCCTTCCTCGGGCAGATGGCCTTCTTCATCGCTTTCCCCTTCTGGCTGCAGGGTCGCGGCGTCGACACGACAACGCTCCCTACCTTCGGCTGGGCGGTCGGCTGGCTGTTCGGTTACGCCGCCGTGGGCACCGCCGCGCGCACCGTCGGCTCGCGACAGCGCGCCTTCGCGCAGTCGGCGCTCGGCAAATATCTGCCCGCCGACATCGCGGCGCAGATCATGCGCGATCCCGACCAGCTTTCGCTGCATGGCGAGCGGCGCAACATCTTTTGCGTCTTTACCGACCTCGAAGGCTTTACGAAGCTCAGCCACGCGGTGACGCCGGAAACCGTGGCGCGGCTGCTCAACGAATATCTCGATCGCCTGTCGGACATCGTGCTCGCCCATGGCGGGACGATCGACAAATTCGTCGGCGACGCGATCGTCGCCTTCTGGGGCGCCCCGATCAGCCGGCCCGACGACGGCGAACAGGCGGCCGCCGCAGCACTTGCCATGTATCAGGCGGGCGAGAAATATCGCGTCGACCTGGCTGCCGAGGATGTGCCGCCGATCGGCATGACGCGCGTCGGGCTTCATGTCGGCGACGCGATCGTCGGCAATTTCGGCGGCGAAGGCCGCATCCAATATACCGCGCTCGGCGACAGCATGAACACCGCCTCACGGCTCGAGGCGGCAAACAAGGGCCTCAAGACCGGGGTGCTGGTGTCCGCCGAAGCGGCCGCGCGGTCGCGCCGCGACGATCTGGTGCCGATGGGCCGCGTCACGCTGCGCGGCCGGGCGCAGCCGGTCGATGTCTTCACGCCGCGCCCGGACCTCGCGCCCGACCAGCGGGACCGCATCGCCGCGCTGGTCACCGCCCACGCGGCGGGCGACAAAAAAACCTATGTGACCTGTGCCACAGCAATACAGGGCGATTTCGGTCAGGATCCAGCCATCATGTTTCTGATAGAACGCCTGAACGAGACCAAAGAGGGAGAAAGCTATGTCCTTTCCTGATTTCCGGATGCGCCGCCTCGGCCTCACCGCCGCTGCCGCCATCGCCGCCGTCGCCATGGTGGGCACCGCCGCCGCGCAATCGATGGTCGTCCGCTCGACCGGCCCGTCGGCGAGCAAATATCCTGCCGGTGCCAAGCTTAAATCCTCCGACAAGCTGACGCTGGTTGCCGGCGACCGGATCATCTTGATGCAGGCAGGCAAAACGCGCACGCTGTCCGGCCCCGGCACCTTTGGCGCCACCGGCACGGTGCAGGCGAGCCAGTCGCTTGGCGGCAACGTCACGCGCATGCTCGCCAAGGGGCCGACGATGCGGTCGCGCGGCGGATTTTCGCGCGGACCGGGAGAGGAAGCGCCCGCCAATGTCCGGGCGCCGAACCTGTGGCTGCTCGACTATCGCGAGGGCGGCACCTTCTGCGTCCTCGATCCGTCGGTCCTGATGCTGTGGCGCCCGAACATGGAAGGCGACACCGCGCTCGAAATCGAAAGCGCGGGCAAGAAAGCCACCGTTGCGATCGTCGATGGCGCGAATTTCCGCAAATGGCCGACCGATGTGCTGCCGGTGCAATATGGCACCGACTATCGTTTGTCGGGCGGCGGTCTCGCCAAGCCGGTGACGGTGCGTTTCGCCGCCGTCGAAAACGCACCCGACACGGCCGAAGGGTCGATCGACATGCTGATGGGCAAGGGCTGCTCGCCGCAGCTCAACCGCCTTGTCGATACGATGTCGGAAGCCGAAGCCGGATGAGATGAATGGATGCGGGCGGTGATTGTCGCCGCCCCATCCGTCTGATATTTACCCACGAAAATTCCGCCAGTCGCGTGACGGAACATTTCCTTGGGTCGAAATTTGCGCTGCCGTTTGCGCGGCCGTGCCAGTGGAGTTGGCGCATCGCGATGATCGCGGGGCGCCTGTACGCAAGGGGTGATGATGACCGTGTCGGGGGACTTCGGACTTAATATGATCGCGCGGCCGAAACTGGCGGCGATCCTTCGGATATCGGCCTGTTCGGCGGGGCTGGTCGCCGCCGCCTTGCCCGTCGCCGCCCTGGCGCAAGCGACACCGCAAATCCCGACCCGGGAAGAAATCCAGCGGCCGCCGACGCCGCCCGCCGTCCAGCCCAACGAACAAATCGTCGCGGTCGACGACGGGATCGAGCACGCACCCTGCCCGCTCGCCAGCCCCGAATTCGCCAACATCCGCTTCACGCTGCGCGCCGTCGAGTTCACGAGCGTTGATGGCATCGACAATGCCATCCTCGGACCGAGCTGGTCGGATCGTGTGGGGCAGGAACTGCCGATTGCCGCCGTTTGCGACATTCGCGACCGCGCGGCGACGATCCTGCGTTCGCAGGGCTATCTTGCCGCAGTCCGCGTCCCGGCGCAGACGATCGGCGACGGCGTCGTCCGGCTCGACATTCTTTCGGCGCGCATGTCGCGGATCGAGGTCCGCGGCGATGCCGGAGCGAATGAGGGGCTGCTCCAGCGCTATCTGTCGCGGCTCGACGACCAGCCGGTGTTCAACATCGTCGACGCCGAACGCTATCTTCTGCTCGCGCGTGACATTCCGGGGATGGACGCGCGCCTGACGCTGCGCCCCGGCGTGGTTCCCGGTGAAGTCGTCGGCGAAGTCACCGTCGCGCGCACGCCATATACGTTCGATTTCAACGCGCAGAATTTCGGCTCGCGCGACGTCGGCCGCTGGGGCGGCATCGCGCGCGCGCGGCTCGCCGGACTCACCGGCATGGGCGACCTCACCACGGTCAGCTTCTATGCGACCCCCGATTTCGACGAGCAAAAGGTCGTGCAGGCGTCGCACGAGTTCCGCGTCGGCGGCGAAGGCCTGCGCTTCGGCGCCAGCTACACCTACGCCTGGACTCGCCCCGACATCACGGGCTTTGCCGTCAAATCGAACACCCAGATCGTCAGCCTTTTCGGTTCCTATCCCCTCGTGCTGACGCAGGCGCGGCGCGTGACTTTGGGCGGTGGGCTCGATTTCATCGATCAGGACATCAGCCTGACCAGCGTCCCGATCAACCGCGACCGGCTGCGCGTATTCAACCTGCGCGCCGACGCGAGCTGGATCGACCCCGGCTCGATCGCGGGACGCGGCGGCTATAGCCCCAGCGAACCGCGCTGGTCGCTCTCGACCTCGCTCGAAGCCCGCAAGGGCGCCTCCCTCCTCGGCGCCAGCGATGATTGCGGCCCGGGTGGCACGGCCTGTTTCCTGCCCGGTGCGGTCCCGCTGACGCGCGTCGAGGGCCAGCCCGACGCCTTCCTCGTCCGCGCCAACGCACTCGCCGAATGGCGGCCGGCCAAGCTGTTCACGCTCTCCGCCGCGCCGCGCGCGCAATGGGCCAACGATCCGCTGCTCGCGTACGAAGAATTTTCGGGCGGCAACTTTACTGTCGGACGCGGCTTCGATCCCGGCACGGTTATCGGCGACAGCGGCGTCGCGGTCGCTCTGGAAGCGCGCTACGGTTCCTTCGCTCCGGCCAACACCGAAAGCTTCGCTTTCCAGCCGTTCGTCTTCTTCGACGCGGCGTGGGTGTGGAACAAGGACACCGCGTTCGACGGCCTCAACCCGCAAAAGCTCTTCTCGGCCGGTGGCGGCGTCCGCGTCGCTTACGGCGATCTGGCGCGGCTCGACATGGCGTTGGCCGTGCCACTCAATCGCGGCGGCTTTCTTGCCGAGCGGCCCGATCCGCGGCTGCTTGTGTCGCTGACTACCCTGTTCGGCGTGAGGGCGCGCTGACATGACCTTTCCATCGAGGACAACCGCCATGCGTGCCAACGCCAATCCGTCGCCCCTTCGCAACGGCAAGCAGCGCCTGATGACAAGCTGCGCGATCGCCGCGGGCATGGCTGCGCTGGCCTATGGCGGTCCGGCGCTGGCGCAGGTTGCTGCCAACCCCATATTCGTCGATGTGGGCGCAGGCACGGGGGTGAATAACGTCGGCAACCAGACGAATGTGAACGTCACGCAGGCGCAAAGCATCATAAACTGGGTTCCGACCGACACCGCGCCGACGGGCGGCGCGATCGACATCCTGCCCGACGGATCGATCTGGAATTTCAGCGGCTCGGGCGATTACACCGTACTCAACCGCTTCACGAGCGGCTCGGGCGGCTCGCTCAGCCGCCAGATCGCGCTGAACGGCACGGTCAACAGCGTCAACACCGCGGCATCGGGCGCGCGCGGCGGGAATATCTGGTTCTATAACGCGGGCGGCATATTGATCGGCGCGACCGGCGTGATCAACGTCGGCAGCCTTGTTCTCACCAGCAACAATATCATCACCACCGGGGGCCTGTTTGGCCCGACCGGTGAAATCCGTTTCGACGGCGCCGCGGGCAGCACCTCTGCGATCACCGTCAACGGTTCGATCAATACGAACAACGGGATCAACGCGGGCAACAGCTATGTCGCGCTCGTCGCGCCTCGCATCGTCCAGGCCGGCACCGTCCGGACCGACGGGTCGGTTGCCTATGTCGCCGCCGAAGCGGTCGACATCCGGATCAACAGCGGCCTGTTCGACATCAATGTTACCCGCGGTGCCGAGGGCGGGAACGTCATCACCCACACCGGCACCACCACCGGCCCCGCGCATCAGCAGGGCGATACCGACCAAAGCCGTATCTATATGGTCGCCATTCCAAAGAATGACGCGGTCACGATGCTGGTCAGCGGCGCGATCGGCTATGACGATGCGCTGTCGGCGCAGGTCGACCCGGATGGCGCGGTGCGCCTGTCGGCGGGCTATAATATCACGAACGGCGAACATAATCTGGCGCCGGCAAACGCCACCGCGGCCAATATCGTCGTCAACGACACGCTATTCCGCAGCAATACCGCCGCGCATGCGAGCGGCACTTTTAGAGGTGAAGCGCTTCAGCAGCTTCCGGGATCACCGCCGCCCCTGTCGTCGGCAGGACGGATTTTCGTCGAAGGCAATGCGGTTTTCAGCGGCGACGCCGGCGCGACCCTGACCGTCGGCACGGGACAGCAAGGCGGTGCCACAGGCAATCTGACCGTCCGGTCCGACGGCGCCATCGGCGCGGCGGGCAGCGCGGCGGTGGTCGTGAGCGGCGGTACGCTGACGACCGGCAATCTGCTGCAGATCACCTCGCTGGCCCAGCCCGCCACGGCAACTGGCGACAGCCAGGGCGGAACCGCCAGCCTGACGGTGACGGGTGGCAGCGTGATATCGCAGACAATAGCCGTATCGGCCATCGCTGCGGCCGAAATCGGAACCAATGGCACCGCGGGCACCGCCCGTGGCGGCGATGCCAGCATTTCGGTGCGAAATGCCGGATCTTTGCTGAGTGCCACTGCCGTCACTATCAGCGCCTCGGCATTTGGTCCCACCAATATTGCCGTCCCGACCGGCGGCAATGCGCAGGGCGGCAATGCGACCCTGACGGTCGCCGACGGCGCAAGCTTTCGTGCGACGAGCAATGTGTCGCTCGATGCGAATGGCAGCGGCGGATTCGGCCCGGTTCAGGCGGGGAACGGAACGGGCGGCACCGGCCGCATCGAAATCCTGGGCGCGAACACCCTATTCGACACGTTGGACACCTCGATCGCCGTTCGGGGCAATGGAGGAAGTTTTTCCGGTCCAGATACCACTTTGAACGGCGGTGACGGAACCGGGGGGAGCGCTGCGGTCGTCA
Organism: Sphingopyxis sp. YR583; assembly: GCF_900108295.1. Classification (NCBI taxonomy): domain Bacteria; kingdom Pseudomonadati; phylum Pseudomonadota; class Alphaproteobacteria; order Sphingomonadales; family Sphingopyxidaceae; genus Sphingopyxis; species Sphingopyxis sp. YR583. Next base: position 11,175 of record NZ_FNWK01000003.1, read on the forward strand.
TCAACAGCGGCACCGGTGCAGCCCTGTCGCTCGGCGCACTTTCACTCGATGCCAGCGGACGGGGCGGCGAAGCGAGCGGTGAAAATTCAGTCGGCGGCGATGCCCTGGGCGGCACGGCGAGCCTGACGGCAGACGGCGGCGCCACCGCACAATTCACCTCGATCGCCCTCGCCGCTTCGGCAGAGGCGGGCGGAGCGCTGAGCCCGGGCGGCACGACCGCGCGGGCGGGTAGCGCGCGCGGAAATCAGGTAACGCTGAGCGCAACCAATGGATCGACGATCAACAGCAGCGGTACCGTCGGGCTTTCGGCCACGGGCGCGGTCGTCGCGGGCGAGAATTACGGGTCGGGGACCGGCGGCAACGTCAATATTTCCGCGACGGCCGGCGGCAGCGTGACCAGCAGCAACCGTTTCAACGTCGATGCGTCGGGCGGAAATTATTCCAACGCCATCGGCCAGAGCGCCGGCAACGGCGTCGGCGGCGGCGTCGAATTCCTCGCCGATGGCGGCACCATTCGTGCCGAGGTCTATGAGGTCAACGTCAGCAGCAATACGATCAATGTCAGCGGCACCGGCGGCTCGGCGCAGGGCGGCACGGTCGACCTTTATGCGAACAACGGCGGACAGATCACGGCGACGCTCGATGCCACGAACGTCTTCGACGCCAGCGCAAGGACGGGTATCAGCGCGGCCGGAACGAACGCGACCGGCGGGACGATCCAGCTGATTGCCAACGCCGGCAGCATCAACATGCCCGTCGGGACGATACTCGCGGCCGGCGGCGTTTCGGGCGGCGCGACTGCGGCGGGATCGGACATTTCGGTGGGGAGCGGCGGGACGATATTGGTCCGCACCGTCGCCGACGCCCTGAACAGCAGCGCGATCAGCCTTGGCGATTTCGAAGCATCCGCCGAAGGACGAACCAGGGTCGATGAGGAGAGCGCTCCGGGGCTTCCGCGCGAGACATCGGGCCGCGGCGATGGCGGCTCGATCGATTTCGATATTCAGGGCGGCACGCTGAACGCCGCAACGATCAACATCTCGGCCAATGGCTATGGCGGCAACGGCGCCGCCGACCGCAGCCTCGGAACCGGGGGCGTCGCCACCTTCCAACAGACCGGCGGCACGATCAACGTCGGCGATCTGGTCGTCAGCGCCGACGGCTTCGGCGGCGTGGTACAGGGCCAGTCGGGCGCCGGCATCGGCGGCACCGCAACCATCGACCTGCTCGGCGGCACGATCACCGCGGCCGACATCGTCGCGACCGCCGACGGCGAAGGCGGCGAGGGTTCGTTCGGCTCCGACGACGATCCGATGAATATCGTCCCCGGCGGCATCGGCGGCATCGGCCGCGGCGGCACCGCGACGATCAATATCGAAGGCGCCGCGGTCGTCGGCGCAAGCGTCATCGAAGCACGCGCAGCGGGCACCGGCGGCAATGGCGGCGAATTCTTCAACTTCTCGAGCTTCGGCGGCACCCCGGGCACGCCCGGCGCCGGCGGCGACGGGATCGGCGGCGACGCGACGGTGAACGTCCGCGGCGGCACGACGACGGCCAGCGGCATGGTCGCCAATGCGTCGGGATTGGGCGGCACCGGCGGCAACAGCTTCTTCTCGAGCAGCAGCGGCGCCGCGACCGGCATCGGCGTCGGCGGGGACGGCGGCGCGGGCCGCGGCGGGACCGCCACGATCGCTCTCGAAACGCCGATCCCCGGGGTCGGGATCGCGAACAGCATCGCGCTTGGTACCGGCGGTACGGGCGGCACCCATAATGTCGGCGGCAATGGCGGCGACGGCGTCGGCGGTATCGCGCAAGCGATCGTCACCGGCTTCGACGCCGGCGAACTCGCCGTGACGCTCGATTCGACCGGAACCGGCGGCAATGGCGCGAACGGGCGCGACGGCAACGGCGGCAATGGCGGCAATGGCACGGGTGGCAGTTCGCGCATGACGGCCGATGGCGCGGGCGCGAGCCTGACCGCGCTGGAAAGCAATTTCGTTTCCGGCGGCACGGGCGGCAATGGCGGCGCGGGCGGCCTCGCCTTTGCCGCGGCCCCGGCGGTTGCTCCCTCCGGCGGCAATGGCGGCAACGGCCAGGGCGGCGCGGTCGAAATCGTCGCCAACGAGGGCGGCACCGTCACGCTCGGCTTCCTCAGCGGCGGCAGCATCATTCTCGACAGCGTCGGCCGCGGCGGCATCGGCGGCGGCGGGGCCAATGGCGGCTTCTTCGGCAATTCGACCGGCGGCGACGGCGGCAATGGCGGCGCGGGCACCGGCGGCACCGTATCTTTGCAGGCCAACGGCGGCACGATCACTTCGAACGGCGAGGCCGTCGACATCACCGTCAACGGCATATTGGGCGAGACGGGTATCGGCGGCTCGGGCACCGGCACCGGCGGCAATGGTGCGAACGGCGCCTTCAGCGGAACCACCGGCGGCCGCGTCGTGATCGAGACGACGGCGGGCGCCTCCGGGCCCGGTCAGATCGATCTCGGCCTTACCAGCATCGCCGCGAACGGCGACACCGCCGGCCGCATCGAAATTCGATCGGGCGGCGACATTTCCTTCGCCGGGCTTGACGCACAGGCGCTCGGCACCGCCGCACCGACCAACAACAACACCGATCAGGCGCTCGCGGGAATCTTCATCGCGCCGACGGGCGGCACGATCTCCAGCCAGGGTGACGTCACGCTGACCACCGACGGTTCGGTCGGCATCTATGCGCAGTCGGACGGCATCCTCGATGTCGATGGCGCGCTGACGATCACTGCGGGCGACCAGATCGACATTCGTCACGACGTCCGCGAAGGCACAGCCGCCACTCTGGGTGCAAATGGCAGCCTGATCCTGTCGGCAGCGACCAGCATCAGCGCCGCGCCGGGCAGCCTGATCGGCGCGGGCGACCTGCTTTCGCTCAGCGCGACCGGCCCGACGGCCACGATCGGCGTCGACCGTCTGGCCGGCGGCAACATCGTCATCAGCAGCGCGGGCGCAGCGAGCGTCGAACATGCCGAAGCGGTGGGCGACTTCACCGCGACGACGGGCAGCTTCCGCACCGGGCTGAATTCGATCATCACCGGCGGCAATATCTCGATCGCCTCGCCCGGCGCCGTCGATCTCGGCAATTCGACCGCGGGCGGTTTCGTTCAGGTCAGCGGCCAGTCGATCGTCTTCAACAATATCGATGCCGGCGAACGCATAAGCCTGTCGGCCGAAGGAACGGCAACCGGTGCAGAAGGGATCCGCGGCGGATCTCTCAGCGCGGGCGACGACATAAATCTCTTTGCGAACAGCGTGGCGCTCACCGGCACGGTCACGGGCGACGCATCCTTCTTCGCCTTTGGCACGGGCGGCACTGTTTCGGTGAACAATGCCGACGTCGACGGGACGATCTCGATCTTCTCGGAAGGAGACATGACCGGAACCTATATCGCCGGCGGCGATATCTTCCTGAATTCGGATGCGAATATCAATGTGTCGGCAAGGGCCAATGGCGGCTATGTCGATGCCAATGGCGTTGCGACGCAGGGCAATCTGTTCGTCGATGCGATCGGCAACGCCGCGCTGACCGACAGCTCGGCCGGACGGATGTTCGGCGTCAACAGCGGGGGCGCGGCGACGATCACCAATGGCGCCGCCGGCGAAGACCTGCTGGTGCGGGCGGGAACGACCGCCAGCCTGACCGACGTCACGGCGGGCGACGACCTGACGGTTACGGCGGTCGGCAACATCTTCGCCAACAATGCCAGCACGACGGGCCTCGGAAACGACACCCATATTCTAGCCTATTCGGTCGGATCGTCCAGCGGTGTGTTCACGATCGGCGTCGGCGAAGGCACGGCAGGCACCAACGGCGCCGATATCGTGATGGCCTCGTCGGCCGGCGCGATCGACGCGGCGGCGCTGTCGGCGGGCGACGATATCTTGCTGAATGCCGCCAACAATATCGCGGTCAACGGCGCGACGACGCTCGGCCTCGGCACAACTGCCGGCGACAGCAGCATTCGCACGCAAGGCGGTGCGACGACGCTGTCCGGTATCGACAGCTTCAGCGACGTTATCGTCGATGCGACGGGCGCCGCCAATCTCACCGGCCCGGTTGCGGCGGGACGCGATGTCGCGATCACCGCTGCATCGGTCAGTCTCGCGACGCTCACCGGCCCGGGCGGTGCGGTCGATACGCTGACCGCCGACGGCAATATCGCGGTCAATTCGGCCGCGGGCATCGTCGGCGGCGGGACGCAGGCCTTTGGCGACCTGACGATGACCGCGGGAACCGCCATCGACGTCACCCATGCCGGCGGCGGGACGAACGTCGTGCTGAGCGGGGCAAGCGGTATCGACGCCGACACCGTATCGTCGTCGGGAACGACCAGCCTCGACAGCACGGCTGGCGAAATCCGGATCGGCAGCCTCAATTCCAGCGGCACGATCGACGCCAGGGCCAATGCGATCCGCATCGAAGGCGGCGGCAACATGCACTTCACGTCGCTGAACGCAGCGACCGGCGGCGCCTATGTCCGCGGCAATGGCGATTTCTCGGTCGACAATGGCAGCGTCGCCGGAACCGCCGACTTCGCCACCAGCGGCGAGGCGATGAACATCATCGCGCTGACCGCCGCCAACGCGAATATCGCGAACAGCGGCGGCTTCCTTACGCTGAATTCGGTCAGCGTGACGGGCGATCTGGCCGCTTCGGCACGGTCGAACCTGGCCGTCACCGGCGTCGTGACCGGCCAGTCGATCTCGCTCGAATCGGCCGACATCGCGATCGGATCGGCGGGCCGCGTCGGCACGGCGGGCGTCACCCAGCAGCTGTCGATCGCGAACAATGATGACGGCAGCCAGACGTTCATCGGCGGCACGGCGAGCTCTACCGGCCCCAACGGCTATCATATCGACGCCGACGAGCTGACACGCGTTTTCGGCACACAGATCGAAGTCTTCGCACCCAAGGTTCAGGCCGCGGGCGGGCTCTCGGTCGGATCGTCCGCACCGCCCGACGTCGTGGTCGATACATTCACCATGACCGGCGGCGCGTCGAACTCCAACCTCGGCGCCAATGGCGCGCTGACGATCAGCACCCCGGGCAAGATGCGCGTGATCGGCAATGTCCAGCTCACCGGGCTCACCGATACCAATGGATTGAACCTGATCGCAGACGAGGCGATCGAGGTCATCCTCGGTCAAGGGACCGTCCGCCTCACCGGCGCGAGCAATGCCCCGGGCGGTCAGCTCACCATGGAATCGGACGACATCATCGTCGCGACGCCGGCCGCGATCGCCGCGGTCGGTGCCGCAACGTCGATCGACGCGATCAACGCCCGGCTGGGCGAAAATGACGGCGTCGTGCTCGACGAAGGAGCGCTCTTCGCGCGTGGTATCCGCGCCAATGTGTCCGGCGGCTTCTATGTCCAGAACAGCGGCGCGGGAACCGACCTCGCCTTGCGCCGCGGGCTGACATTCGGCGCCGGCGGCCTCGATGTGGTCGCGCAGGGACAGCCGCGCATCGTCGTCAATGGCGTCCAGCTTGGCGCCAACGGGCAGGTGACCGGCCTCGAAGCGCTTCAGCTTCTGACGATCAACGGCGCGGCGCCGGTGGTCGGCACCTATGATCGCCGGTCGACCTTCAACGGCTGCTTTATCGCCAGCCCGACGGCGTGCACCACGGTCGCGATCGATTTCGAGAATAATTTCCCGGTTCAGGATATTATCGACGAAGAGGTCGACGACGACGATGCCGTCGGCAAAGGCAATAATTTCCCGCAGGCGCTGATCACGATGCGCGACATCGACCCGATGACCGGCGAGCCGCTGCTCGACGATCCGGTGACCGGCGCGGGCAATGACGATTTGTGGACGCCGCCGCAGCAATAAGGCTTTCGGTTGACGTCGGCGGGCGGAGCAAGGCATGGGCGCGGTGATGACCGACGCTCCTGCCTCTCCGCTCAAGCTGTTCAACAGCCTGACGCGCAGCCTCGAAACCTTCGAGCCCGTCCACCCCGGGGAGGCCCGCGTCTATTCGTGCGGGCCGACGGTCTATAATTATCAGCATATCGGCAATATGCGTGCCTATGTCTTCGCCGACACGCTCGGCCGCACCCTGTCCTTTAAGGGCTATTCGCTGCGCCACATCATTAACATCACCGACGTCGGCCATCTGACCTCCGACGCCGATGCCGGCGACGACAAGATGGAGAAGGCGGCGGTGCAGCAAGGCAAGACGGCGTGGGACATCGCCGCCTTCTACACGGCCGAGTTCAAGCGCGATCTTGATTGGCTCAATGTCCGTAGTCCCGCGAAATGGACCGTCGCGACCGACTATGTCCCCCGCATGATCGAATTTGCGAAGCGTATCGCGGATGCGCATTGCTACGAACTCGAAAGCGGCCTGTATTTCGACGTCTCGACTGTCGCCGATTACGGCCGCCTCGCGCGTGCCGTCACCGACGAGGGCGAAGGCCGGATCGAAGAAGTGGATGGCAAGCGCCACGCCGCCGATTTCGCGATCTGGCGCAAGACCCCGGCGGGCGAGACGCGTCAGATGGAATGGGATTCGCCATGGGGTCGCGGCGCGCCGGGCTGGCATCTCGAATGCTCGGTCATGGGCGAGGCTGAACTCGGAATGCCGTTCGACATTCATACGGGAGGCATCGATCACCGCGAAATCCACCATCCGAACGAAATCGCCCAGAATCAGGCGTATCGCGACTGCGGCAGCCTCGACTGCACCGAACATTCGGGGGCACGGCTGTGGATGCACAATAATTTCCTTATCGACCGCGGTGGCAAGATGTCGAAATCGAGCGGCGAGTTCCTGCGGCTTCAGTTGCTGGTCGATCGCGGCTATTCCCCCCTCGCCTATCGACTGATGTGCCTTCAGGCGCATTATCGAAGCGAGCTGGAATTTTCGTGGGAGGGCCTTGGCGCGTCACTGACGCGGCTCAAGCGACTGGTCATGGCGGCTGTCCCGGTTCGCGAGGTCGCGAACGCAGAAGTGACCGACCGCCGCCTCGTCGACCTGCTCGAAAAATTCGACGCCGCCATGTCGGACGATCTGGGCACTGCGGTTGCGCTGACTCTGCTCGAAGAGGCCGCCGCCATGAAAAAAGTCGATGCCGGACAGAAGCGGGCGGCGCTGGCCGCGATGGACGCGGTGCTCGGCCTCAGCCTGCTCTCGATCGATCGCACCGACCTGCGCGTGCGCCCGAAATCGGTCGTCATCACCGAAGACGAGATCGAAGCCACGCTCGTCCGCCGCAAGGAAGCCCGCGCCGCGAAGGACTTCGCCGCCTCCGACGCGCTGCGCGACGAACTCATCGCCGCGGGTGTGGAGGTGATGGACGGCGACCCGCTCGGCTGGGACTGGCGCCTCTCCAATTAGAGGCTTGCCCCGGCCTTGCGCGCTGCTAGCTTCGTTGCATGTCGCAACTGATCTGCTGGCTCCTTGTCGGGCTTGTCCATCTGATCCCGGCGCTGGCCCTGTTCCGGCCGGCGCTGATCACGCGGCTCTATGGCATTCAGCCCGACAGCCCGCTCTTCCTGTTGATGCATCATCGCGCCGCGCTGTTTTTCGCTGTGCTCGTCGCCTGCGTCTGGGCGGCGTTCGATCCCGGCGGGCGCAAACTCGCAGCCTTGCTCGCCGCGATCTCGATGCTCAGCTTCCTTTTTCTCTATCAAACATACGGCCGTCCCGTGCCGCTCGCGACCATCGCGCTCGTCGATCTGATCGGGCTCCTTCCCCTCGCCTGGGCCGGCTGGCACGCATTTCAGCAGTAGGAAAAACATGACCAAAACTGTCACCGTCCTCTCGGGCCTCATCCGTCCGCTCCTCGAAAACGGCCTGCCCGACTGGATCGAACCGCGCTTCTTCGCATCGAAGGAAGAGGCGCTCGAACTCGCGCCGCACGCCGAGATCGGCTGGTTCGACATGTACGACAAGAAGGATATGGCCGCGATCATCACCACCGCGACCAACCTCAAATGGCTGAACTCGATCTATGCCGGGGTCGACGGCATGCCGCTCGACCTGCTCCACCAGCGCGGCACGATCGTCACCAACGGCGCGGGCATCAACGCGATCACCATCGCCGAATATGTCGTGATGGGCATGCTCACCGTCGCCAAGGGATACCGCGACGTCGTGCGCGCGCAGGAAAAGCGCGAATGGCTGATGGACTCGCCGGGCAAGGTCGAATTGTTCGGGTCAAAGGCGTTGCTGCTGGGCTATGGCGCGATCGGCAAGCTGATCGAGGAGCGGCTGAAGGCCTTTGCGGTCGACGTCACCGTCGTCCGCCGCTCGCCGGGTGAGAACACCCTAACCCCCGACCAGTGGCGCGCCAGCTTAAGCGAGTTCGACTGGGTTATCCTCGCCGTCCCGGCGACCCCCGAAACCGACGGCATGATCGGCGCGGCCGAACTGGCCGTGATGAAGCCGACCGCGACGCTGATCAATATCGCGCGTGGCAGCGTCGTCGATCAGGATGCGCTGGTCACGGCCTTGAACGAAAAGCAGATCGCATCGGCCTTTCTCGACGTCACAACCCCCGAACCGCTGCCGTCGGACGATCCGCTATGGAGCCTCGACAACGCGCACATCACGATGCACCTGTCGGGCCGCGCGCAGGACAAGATGTTCGTTCGTTCGGCGCAGCGCTTCCTCGAAAATCTGGACCGCTGGAAAAAAGGTGAAGCCGTCGAGCCGCGTGTCGACCTGTCGCTGGGTTACTGACGCGGCCGCTCGGCCTTCAACTCGCGCACCAGGGGCTGCAGCCGCTCGTCATATTTAGCGAGCATCGTATGCGCCCCGGCATGGTCGTAGAAGCTGACCAGCTCGCGCCCGTTCCAACGGTGCAGCGCATAGGCGGGATCCTCGGCGACGATCATCGGACGGTCGTCGGGCTTGTTCTCGTCGATCGGCCGGAGGTCGAGCGAGACCTGCGGCGCCGTCGACGAGCAGATCGCGATCGTGCGCCCCTCCCACGCAACCGTCACCGAGCGATGGAGGTGCCCGCAGATCAGCCCGCGCACTTGCGGATGCCGGCGCACGACATCGGTGAAGACAGCAACCCACGGCTCGTCAGGGTCGGTGTTCATCCATTCGATCCCGCTTTCGACGGGGGGATGATGCATGACGATATAGGTCGGCTTGGTCCGGTCCTTCGCCAGTTCGGCCTCGAGCCACGCCGCACGCTGCGCGCAAAAGGCACCGCCATGGCGTCCCTCCTCCAGCGTGTCGACCGTCACCAGCCGCAGCTCGGGCAGCTCAATCGTGTACTGGACGAACCCGTTGCCGTCGTCGAAGCCCGGAAAACGGGCATGAAAATTGTCGCGCAGGTCATGGTTGCCGACGCTCGGCCAAACCGGAAACGGACAGCGCGAAAAGGCAGTGGCAAGTCGGCGATAGCTGTCGTCATCGCCGCGGTCGGTGATGTCGCCGGTGGCGAGCAACAGGTCGGGGCGGTTCGGCCCCTCGATCAGCACGTCGAGCACCTCGTCGAGACGCTTGCGGTTATATTCGGCCGGATTGTCCGGATCGAACCCGATATGGATATCTGTGATCTGCGCGATCAGCATATCCGTCCCCTGCTGCAGGGCCTGAACCTGTCCATTACGCGTTCGAGGCGTTGAAATGGCGAAGATGTTGGGTTTGGGTAGCCGTCGCGGGTAGCATCGCTACCCGCAAGGATGGACAAGCCCAAGATCGAAGCCATTTCGACGTCCCTTCGGGATTTGACCGATTTTGTCCATGGCGGCGTCAGCGTGTCTTGGAATATGTTCATATGCCTTTGCCCCGCTTCCTAGCCCTGAACAAAATCGCTTCAAACCTCGAGCGCGTAATGGACAGGTTCAGGCCCTACTGGTTCGCCCCGGCGACCCAAATCCTATCCGCCCCGCCTTGCCGCGGGCAAGGAAGGTGTGCGCCACGTCACTTCGTAAAGGCCCCGCCCCCCGGTTCCTGTGATCATGCTCACACTATAGGTATCACCCAAGGGTTTATTTGTGATTGCCGCGGTATTTTTCTTGCGCTGGCGCGGCGGCATCCACGGTTTGCCGTCATCCGAATGATATTCGTGACACATTGCGCAGGGTGATTCGGTCGCGGTTTCAACCTTCACCACGCGCGCACCGCCCTCGCCGACATGGCAGTCGCGGCATTGGCGCAGCCCCGGCACGAGCAAGTCGGTCGAGGCTTTCGACGCCGGCGCGGCGGTATGGCAATCGGCGCAGGCGGTTTCCTTGTGCGCATCATGGTCGAACCAGCCCTTTTGCAGGTAGCGCGGCGTCTGGCTCACCGCCGCGACGCGCCAGCTATTTCCGGCCTGCAGCGCAAAGATCGTGTGGCAGTCGTAACAGGCGCCGCCCTTTGAAAAGACCGCGCGCACCGCATCCTGCGCCCGCGACGGCCGCGTCGCGACTTCGTTGAAATAGATATTATAGACCTGCCCTTCGGCATAGGCACCGGGCCGCCGCCGCTGCATTCCGCCCAGTTGGAGCGGCCGCGCGGGCGGCGCCGAGCGATAATAGGCCGTGAGGTCCGCAACCACCTGATCGGGCTCGCCATGACGCAAGGTCCGCGTCACCCCGCCCACCGTCTCGAACGCAAGGCTGTGGCACATCGCGCAGTCGCGCTCCATCTCGACCGGCTTGACGCGCACCCCGTCGGCCTCGACCCGGTGACAATTTTCGCATTCAAGCTTCTTGCCGAAATCATAGCGTCCGCGGAAACTCGCCGCCATGCGCGCAACCCCGCCGGTCGCCTGCAGATGCATGTCGTGCGGGAATTTGAGGCCGTTGTAATCGACCACCCCCTTCGCCAGCGTCGTGCGCACCAGCTTGCCGCCCGGTGCCGGACGCACGAGTGGGCGGAACTCAGGATGCCTCGTGCCGAAATCCGCGGCATCGGCAAGCGCCGTAGGATGCCCGGCAGTCTTCAGCCGCGCCGACATGCCGTCGTGACAATCGGCGCAGAATTTCTGCGGCGTCGCCGGCATCGGGCCCGAACCTTCATGCTCGGTATGGCATTCGACACAGCGGCCCTGCGGCTTGTTGAAGGTCTTCGCAAAGCCGTCGAGAATGCGCTCGCCGACGCCCGGCGGGTGCCGTGCGGCGAGCAGCATCGCGGTCGGAGCATTGGCGTGCGCCATGCTCATCGCCTTGTGCTCGCCGGTGTGACAGCCGACGCACGCCTTGTCGGTCACCGCGACGAACGGTTCGACATGGCACGACTGGCAGTCGTTCTTCAGGCTGGCATGCGCGCTCGACAAGGGCCCCGAAAGCCACGCGCTGTCGGCATGATATCCGTCGGGGCGCTCGTTGACATTCTTGTAGCTGTACCACGCCCAGATCGGCCCGATCAGGAAGGCGAGCAGCATCAGTACGCCGAACACCCAAGCGCCCATGCGCTTGCCGAGCATCACGCCCTGCAGCGAAAAGGCCTTCGCCTCGTCGACATCCTTCGACGATTGCGACAGTTCGTCGATCCGCTCGACGAGCAGGATGATCTTATCATCCTCGCGCGCAATCGTCAGCCGGTGGCCGCCAAAGCGCAGCTCGCCGCCCGCCGCGCTGTCGATGTCGGCCGCGGTCTCGGTGCGGCCATTGAGGTCGAACCCCAGCCCTTCCTGCGCAGCGACGCGCACCGTGCGCCCGTCGCTGCTGCTGATCGTCGCATGATGCGGATTCACCGCCAGATCGGCGACATGGATCGTATTACCGGCATCGCGGCCAAGCGTGATGATATCGCCCGGCAGCGCGGCATCGCGGATGATCTGCTTGCCGGTTTTGGTCGTCGAGATCCGACGCAGGATGAAGCTCATCGTCCCCGCCTCACCAGTAGAAGAAGACGCTGATGATATGCGCTGACAGCGCCGCGATCAGCGCAAAGGTCAGCGGCACATGCACATAGAGCCAGATTTCGAGCAGCGCGCGAATCTTGAGATGCTGGCGCAGCCTCGCAAGCGCCGCCTCCTTCTGCTTGAGCAGCCCCACCACCTTTTCGCGCGCCTCGGTATCGCTGCTGCGCGACAAGGTGAGCGTGCGAAGCGCGGCGCTGGTCGCACAATTCGGATAGCGGCCCGACACGCGCGCCACGATCCCGCCCGCGAATGGATCCTCGTCGAGCGCCGCGAGCACCGGCGCGGTATCATCGGGCGTCAGCGGCTGCGCAGCGGTATGAAGCTGGCGGTCGAAGGCGCGGATCGCCTCGAGCATCTGCATCTGCGTCATCTGCTCGCGATTGTTCGACAGCGCCTGTGGCAAGGTCGCATAGACGATCACGCCATAGAGCCCCGACAGGATCACGAGCATCATCAGCGCCCAGGCGAGCGTATGCACGTTCCAGCCAAGCTGGAATCCCGTATGCCAGGTGCCGACGACGATCAGGCTGAGCCCCAGATAGACATGCGCCGAGGTCCATGCCTTCAACGACCAGTGATCGCTCGTCATCTTGCGCTTGCGATAGCCGAGTGCGGTCAGCCACAGGATCAGCACAGCACCGATCGTGCCGAGTGTATAACCGTACCAGCTGCCGCCATTATGCCGCGGCGTCACGTCGATCAGCGCATAACTCACGATGATCAGCAGGCAGAGCCCGCCGGAAATCTTCGCCCAGCGGAAACCGGCATAGCGCAGGAAGCCCTCGTGCCGACGCTCGCGGACGCGCTCGGTCTGGGTCGCCTTGACGCGACCGCGCTTGAACAGGCTCGCCATCAGTCGGTATCCTCGTCGAGCCGCGCGATCGACAGGAACTCCTCCGGCGAGACGCGGATCGCGGCGCCGGTTGGGCAAGCGCGAACGCAGGCGGGACCGCCGGAAATGCCTTTGCACATGTCGCATTTGACCGCGATCTTCTTGGGCTTCTCCTCGCCCAATTGTTTCTTGGTCCATTTGGGCGACGGCTCGCCCGGCCCCGGCCCGAAGCCGGTGAGCAGCCAGCGCAGCAGGCTCGGCTTCTCGGGCGGTGCCGCCTCCATGCGGATCACCCCATAGGGGCAGTTGCGCATGCAATTGCCGCAGCCGATGCAGCCCGGCTCCATGAACACCTCGCCGTCGGGACCGCGATGGATCACGTTCGGCGGGCAGTCGGCCATGCAGTGCGGATGTTCGCAGTGGCGGCAGCTTGTCGGAACGTGGAGATGCGCGAAGGTCTTGCCCGCCTCGCGGTCGAGCCGCGACAGGCCCTCATGACTGTCGGCGCACGCCTTCTCGCAATTGTCGCAGCCGACGCACAGATTTTCGTCGATGAGCAGCGCGTCGGTCGCCTCGCCCAGCCCTTCCTTCATGATGAAGCTCGCGGTGTCCGAATAGAGGTCGACCGCGCTCGAATAGGTCGCTTTCCGCGATTCGATGAAGCTGTTCATCTGCGCGCGTTCGGCGACAGCGGCCTCGGTCGCCTCGCGCACCTGCGGCCGCGCCGCCAGCATCTTGCGGAAACTCTCGCCGGTCAGCTTGATCACCTCGCTGCCGACCGCCGCCTTCACCGTGGCATTTCTGGGTTGCCCGCTGAGGACGCCCATTTCGCCGAAGAAGCTGCCCGCGGGCAGGTAGCGGAGGAAGATCGGCTTGCCGCCGATATCCTTCTCGACCACCATCGACCCCGACCGGATGACATAGACATCGTCGCCCTGCTCGCCCTCGGTCAACACGACCTTGCCTGCCGAAATGCGTTCGACCTCGGCGGTGTCGACGACGGGGCCGAGATCGTCGACCGTCAAGCCGCCCTTGAAGATCTGGAGCAGCTGGCGTTCGAGCGAGATACGGTTGATCGCGCGTTTCGCGCCGGGCACCGAGGCCATCAGCTTGAGTGCCGCCGTGCGCGACACCTCGACGAAAATCCCGTCGGCACCCGCGCGGATCGTCGCGCCGCGCTTGCGGCCCGAAATCAGGCCGACCTCGCCAAAGATCGATCCCTGCTCGATCGGTACGGTGAAGTCGGGGCCGACCTCGACCTCGGCAAAGCCGTCGGCGATTGCGAACAGCGACGATCCGGGGTCGCCCTTCTCGAACACCACGTCGCCCTTGCGATAAAAGGCGACCTTCGAATCGAGCATGAATTCCCGCATCTGCAGCGGCGATACGTCGGCGAAGATGCTGACCCGCGTGCGCAGATATTCGAGCCACTCGCTGACCGACTTTTTCTCCGGCAGATCGGCAAAGATCGCCGCGAGGTCCTTTTCGTCGGCGGGCGTCAGGTCGCTATTGCCGTTGATGAACTCGACGACATCATAGCCCTGGTTCATGCAATGCTTGATCAGCGGATAGCCGGCGAGCGCGCCGATCACGAAGATGCCGGGCACCGTCGATTCAAAGGTCGGCGACAGCTTCGGAAAGGCCTCGCGATCCGGCCCCGTGAACTCGATCCCCATCGATTCGACGAACCCGCGCGGCGCAACCGATCCCAGACGCGCGACGATCACATCGCACGCGATCTTCACATCGCCGTCGGGGGTTTCGAGCGTCAGCCAGCCGGGCTCGACCGTCTTCGGCTGCGTCTCGGTGCGGATACTCATCAGGCCGTTCTCGCCCGCCTCCATCATGTCGGAGACATTTTTGGCCTTGGCGCGCGCGAAATCCTTCGAACGGTTGAGGATGGTGACGGTATTCTCGAGCGCTTCCTCGGCAACGCCGAGCGCATTTTCGATCCCCGCGTCGCCCGACCCGACGACGGTGATATGCTTGTCCTTGAAATCCTCGGGATCGTCGACCTGATAGATGATGTGCGGCAGGTCGGCGCCTTCGCAGCGCATCCGGTTCGGATTGCCCTGCGTCCCGATCGCCAGCACGATATTCTCGGCATGAAAGACATCGCCCTTGGCGGTCTTGATCGCGAAGGCGCCCTTCTGGCCGGTGACCTCGGTGACGTCGGCGTGTTTGACGACATTCACCTTGTTGTTCGCGGCATCCTCGTCCCAATTGCCGAGGATATATTCGCGCGCACCCTCGGCGAAACGGCAATCGGAACGCAGGTCGAGCCGCTCGGGCGTCGCAAGGACGCGCTTGCCCTTCTGATATTTGAAGATCGTGTCCGACAGATGGTCAGTCTTTTCGAGCAGGACATGGCTGAGCCCGAGCTGCCCGGCGCGTGACGCGGCGCTGAGCCCGGCCGGCCCCGAACCGATAATCGCGACCTTGACCGGATCGCTCATGCGCACGCCACCGCGCGGCGAAAGCCGCACTTGCAGTCGCTGGCCATGATGCTGACGAACTCGCGCACGGGCACCCTTCCCCCTATCGCCAGCCCCCCGGCGATTTCATAACGGATGCGACCCGGACTTATGTCCTGGACGCAAAGCTATGCCCTTGAAAGCGAGCCAAGGTCAACCGGTGCAGGCGAGAAATCCGCCGTTGCGAGACGTTCGCAACTAGGCGGATTTGTGCGAGCCCGGACCTCTTTTGTCAGCGCATCTTTATGTCAGCGTAAGGGACGCACCTGATTGTCGACACCCTGCACCGAGACACGCGGCTTGCCTTTACCGCGGACCTGCCAGGTCACGATATTATCGACGCCCGAAACGCGCAGGTCCGCGCCGGGCGGCAGCAAGATGCTGATCTCGTTATCGACGCCATTGACCGTCAGGCTGGGACAATCGCCGGTGAAGTTGATGCGATTGCCCGAACCCGACACTTCGGCAGGACGCCCCTGACAGTCGACCTCGTTCGCCTGATCGACGCCGTTGATCGACGCACCCGCACGCGTTCCGGTGCCCTGTCGCGGCTGCGCGGCGGACGGCACGGCGGCAAGAATAAAGCTGGTGGCAAGAGCCGGGAACAGGAATTTTGCGGCGGCATGATATCGGAACAAAGTCATCTCCTCTGTTCCCCGCCTCGAAATTCCCTTGGCATTCAATGGCCTGTCGGAACAGCCGCGTCAACAGGCCGGCGCGGACGCGATGGATCAGGCGAGTTCGAACATCGCCGCGATGCGTTCCGACTGGCTCGGCTCGAAGCGCGACCATCCGTCGGGGCCGAGCTTTTCGAGCGGGCGGAAGCGCGCCTTATACGCCATGCGGGCCGATCCTTCGATCCAGTAGCCAAGATAGACATAGGGCAGGTCCGCGCGCGCCGCGCGCTGGATGTGATCGGCGATGATATAGGTGCCAAGCCCTTCGCGCATCGGATGCGCGGCGTCGAAGAAGCTGTAGATCATCGAAAGGCCGTCACCCTGCCGGTCGGTGAGGCAGCAGCCGACGAGGCGCCCCTTGCCGCCGTCGAGCGTCGGTTCGCGATATTCGATCATATAGCTGTCGACCGGGGTCTGCTCGACCATGTCGGCGAAATCCTGCTCGTCCATGTCGGCCATGCCGCCATCGGGATGCCGCGAGCCGAGATAGGAGCGGAGCAGCGCATATTGCTCCTCGGTCGCCCAGGGCTTGCACGCGGTTGCGACCAGATCGCCATTACGACGCAGGTTGCGCTTCTGCGAGCTGCTCGGCGCGAATTCCGCCGCGCAGACGCGCACCGAAACGCAGGCCGAACAATCGGCGCAACTCGGACGATAGGCGACCGACTGGCTGCGCCGGAACCCGATGCGGCCCAGCGCGTCGTTCAGCTCGTTCGCGCTGTTGCCGCTGAGCTCGGTGAAAACCTTACGCTCGGTCTTGCCCGCCAGATAGGGGCAAGGCGCCGGGCTCGTGACGAAAAAGCGCGGAAAACGGAACGGTGCGGACACGCGGAAAAGACCTCCGGACTGGCGAATGCGGAGCCCCCCGACGCGGGTCCGACGCGCTATTTGCACCAACTATGCCGCGCGCCGTCAATGGTGCAAAGTCCATTTACCATTTTTAAACGTCCCGTTCTGAATCACGCCGAAAATTTTGTGAATCAGCCGGTAACTTTTGTGCCGATTTGAATCGGGTCAGCTGTATCCGCGCAGTTCGTCGCCGGTCAGCGTCGCCACATGCAGCACGTTCGTCGACCCCGGCGTACCGAACGGCACGCCCGCCATCATCACCAGCTTGGCGCCCGCCTTGCAGATGCCGTGGCGGAGCGCCATGCGCTTGCCCTTGGCGATCATCTCTTCGAAACTGCCGATGTCCTTGGTGGGCACCGCGTGTGCGCCCCAGAGCAGGCCCATCCGCCGCGCCGCCTCGCGTTTCGGGGTCAGCACCAACAGCGGCGCGCCCGGCCGTTCGCGCGCGACGCGGCGCGCGGTCGAACCCGATGCGGTGAAACAGATGATCGCATCGGCGGCGATCGTCTGGATGATCGTGCCCGCCGCCTCGGCAAGTGCGTCGGCGGTCGTCGCGTCAGGCGCGGTCTCCGTAAAATGCAGCCGGCGGAAATAATCGGGGTCGCTTTCGACCGAACGCGCGATCGAATCCATCATGGTGACAGCTTCCACCGGCCACGCACCCGCCGCAGTCTCCGCCGACAGCATGATCGCATCCGCCCCGTCGTACACCGCCGTGGCAACATCGCTAACTTCCGCGCGCGTCGGCGACGGCGACACGATCATCGATTCGAGCATCTGCGTCGCGACCACCACCGGCTTGCCCATCCGCCGCGCCGTCGCGACGATCTTCTTCTGCAGCGGCGGCACCGCCTCCGGCGGCAATTCGACGCCGAGGTCACCGCGCGCGACCATCGCCGCATCGGCAAGCTCCAGGATTTCCTCGATCCGCTGCACGCCCGAAGGCTTTTCGAATTTCACGAGCAAGGCCGCTTTGCCGCCGATCAGCCGCCGTGCCTCGGCGACGTCCTCGGGCCGCTGCACGAACGACAGCGCGATCCAGTCGACATGCTGCTCCAGCGCGAAAGCCAGATCCTTGCGGTCCTTTTCGGTCAGCGCCGCGAGCGGGACGACGACGTCGGGGACGTTGACGCCCTTGCGATCCGAAATCTTGCCGCCGACCTCGACCACCGTCTCGAGCCGGTCCGGCGACACGCTCTTGACGCGGAGCACCAGCTTGCCGTCATCGACGAGCAGGCGCGTATCGGGCTCGGCCGCCGCGAACAGCTCGGGATGCGGCAGGTGGACGCGGGTCGCGTCCCCCGGCGTCTTGTAGGCGTCGAGAATGAACGGCTGGCCCTTCACCAACTCGACCGGACCATCCTTGAACGTCCCGACGCGCAGCTTCGGCCCCTGCAGGTCGACGAGGATCGTCGTCGGACGACCGGTATCCTTTTCGAGCGCGCGGATTGCCGCGATCACCTTTGCGTGGCCGGCGTGATCGCCATGGCTCATATTGACGCGAAAGGCGTCGGCACCGGCGCGGTGCAGTTCGGCGATCATCTCCGCATTGGCGCTGGCGGGGCCAAGGGTCGCGAGGATACGGACCTTGCGCTGGCGGGGGGTAAAGCTCTGAACCACAAATGCTCCGGTGACTGGGGGACGCGAGAGGAATGCCGCCTTGATGATAGGAAGGCAACCGCCGTATAGCTATTCAATCATCCAACGGAGGAACCATGTCCTGCAGCGACGATCAGACGGTGGGCAACGACGCTCTCGACAACATCGACGATGCGGTGGCCGCCGCGGCGTTCCGCCGCCTCGCCCGCCTGCTTCAGCATCGCAGCGATGCCGCGAACATCGACCTGATGGGGCTTGCGGGCTTCTGCCGCAACTGCCTCGGCGACTGGATTGCAGAGGCGGGCGACATGGACAAGGAGGCGGGCCGCGCGATCGTTCACGGCATGCCGACCGCGGAATGGAAAGCGCTTCACCATACCGCCGCGACGCCCGAACAGCTCGCGCGGATGGAAGAAAGCATGGCCAAAAATCCCCGGGGCCATTAGGGACGCGCCAAGCGCGATTCTTGCGCTGGACCATTCCCATTTACCGGAGCCTAAAATGAGCGAAGCCACCGTATCCGACGAACAACTGCGCCTTTTCATCGAGCGCATCGAGCGTCTGGAAGAAGAGAAAAAGGGCATCGCCGACGACATCCGCGACACCTATAATGAATCGAAGTCGCAGGGTTACGACCCGAAAATCATGCGCCAGATCGTGCGCCTGCGCAAACTGCCGGTCCACGATCGCAAGGAAATGGAAGCGATTCTCGACGTCTATAAATCGGCGCTCGGAATCGACTAAAAGCCACTGAGGAGAGTGACGATGTTCAGCACCACAACCAACGCTGTCGAAGGCCGTCCGGTCCGCGAATATCTGGGCATCGTCACCGGCGAGGTGATCGTCGGCGCCAACCTGTTCCGCGACCTGTTCGCCAGCATCACCGACATCGTCGGCGGCCGCTCGGGCAAATATGAGGACGTCCTTGCCCGCGCGCGCAAGGAAGCGATCGCCGAGATGGAGGCGGAGGCCACGCGCCTCGGCGGCAATGCGGTGATCGGCGTCGACCTCGACTATGAAGTGCTCGGACAGAACGGATCGATGCTCATGGTTTCGGCGAGCGGAACCGCCGTGGTTGTCTGAAATGGCTTGCCGCGCTAGGGCGGCGCCAGATTTTCCCGTTTCGATGGAGGTAGGCCGTGGCCGGCCATAGTAAATTCAAGAACATCATGCACCGCAAGGGTGCACAGGACAAAAAGCGCAGCAGCCTCTTTTCGAAGCTGAGCCGCGAAATCACCGTCGCAGCGAAGATGGGCCTGCCCGATCCCGACGCCAACGCGCGCCTTCGCGCCGCGGTCAACGCCGCCAAGGCGCAGTCGATGCCGAAGGACAATATCCAGCGCGCGATCGACAAGGCTGCGGGCAATGACGGCGATAATTACGAAGAAATCCGCTACGAGGGCTATGGCCCCGGCGGCGTGTCGCTGATCGTCGAGGCACTGACCGACAATCGCAACCGCACCGCGACCAATGTCCGCACCGCCTTCTCCAAGAACGGTGGCAATCTCGGCACGTCGGGCAGCGTCTCTCACGGTTTCGATCGCCTCGGCATGATCAGCTATGGCGCGGGCGCCGGCGATTCCGACACCGTGTTCGAAGCTGCGCTCGATGCAGGTGCTGACGATGTCGAATCGTCCGAGGACGGCCACGACATCTGGACCAGCGTCGACAGCTTGCACGAAGTCGCGAAGGCGCTCGAAGCCAAGCTCGGCGAAGCCGAAGGCGTCAAGCTCGCATGGCGGCCCACGCTGAAAAGCGAAATCGCCGACGAAGCGATCGCGCAAACGCTGTTCAAGCTGATCGATACGCTCGACGACGACGACGACGTCCAGACCGTGTGGGGCAATTACGAAATCCCCGACGCGGTGATGGAGAAGCTCGGCTGATCATCCTAGGCCTCGATCCCTCGCTCAGTTGTACCGGATGGGGCGTCATCCGCGTCGAGGGCAGCCGGATCAGCCACATCGCTAACGGGCAGGTGAAGACCGACGCCAAGGCCCCCCTGCCCGACCGGCTGGCGCATCTCGACACCGTGCTTGCGGCGGTGATCGCAGATCATGCGCCCACCTGCGCCGCGGTCGAGGAAGTGTTCGTCAACGACAATCCGCAATCGACGCTCAAGCTGGCGCACGCCCGCGGTGTCGTACTGCTCGGCTGCGCACGCGCCGGTTTGATCGTCGGCGAATATGCGCCGCGGCTGGTCAAGAAAGCGGTCGTCGGCACCGGCGGTGCGGCGAAAGAACAGGTGCAGGCGATGCTGCGCGTCCTGCTCCCCGGCGCGAAGGTCGCGGGCGCCGATGCAGCCGATGCGCTGGCAGTTGCAATCTGCCATGCGAACCATCGCCCCAAGGTTTAATCTTCACGCCGTTCGCCCTGAGCTTGTCGAAGGGCCGTTCTTCTCTTAAGGAGAACAAAAGGGGAAGGACAGGGCTTCGACAAGCTCAGCCCGAACGGATGTTGGAAACCAGATGATCGCCAAACTCACCGGACGGCTGGACAGCAGCGGCGCAGGTCATGCGGTGATCGATGTCGGCGGAGTCGGCTATCTGGTCGAAGCCTCGGCACGCACGCTCGATACGCTCGGCCCGGTCGGCGGCGACGTCACCATCCACACCGAAATGCTCGTCGGTGAGGATTTCCTGCGCCTGCTCGGCTTCGCCAAGGCCGAGGAGCGCGACTGGTTCCGCCTGCTCACGAGCGTCCAGGGCGTCGGCGCGAAGGTCGCACTCGCAATCCTCTCGGCGCTCGAAATCGGCGACCTGCAGCGCGCGCTCGCGAGCGGCGACAGCGCGATGATCGCGCGCGCCAATGGCGTGGGGCCGAAGCTGGCACAGCGGATAACGCATGAATTGAAGGACAAGGCTGGGGCGTTGGGCGGAATTGCCAGTTCGGGTCCAGCCCTGTCCGCCACATCCGGCCCGCTCGGCGACGCCGTCGCCGCGCTCACCGGCCTCGGCTTCAAGCCCGGCGAAGCGAGCGCCGCGGTCGCGGCGGCGAGCGAGGAACTGGGGGCGAGTACCGGCCTCGACGCGCTGGTGCGGCTGGCGCTGAAGAAGGCCGCAAAATGAACCGCATGCTTATGATGGCGGCGACCACCGTAACAGCTTATTGGCTTGCAGGCTGCGATGCGATGATGGATCAGGCTGCCCAGAATCTCGCTGTTGAACGTGCGAAGGAACAGGTCGCGGGCGCGCTCGGTGACGGGAAACCTCGCTTCCGCAATGTTTTTCAATCGCCTTCGAATTTTACCTGCGGCGAGGTCGCCCGTTACCAGTCTACCGAATTTCAACGCTTTTTCGCTTCCGGTATCGACGAGCCTTTCCTCGAGGAAGACTTGGGCAAGGACAAGATCGACATGATGTGGGAGGCCGCATGTGTCGCGGCGCCAGAAGCGACAGCGACCAAATGATAGCCCGCATCCGCCACGCCTCTTGCCGCTGCGGCCAGCTCCGCATTGCATGCACTGGCGAGCCGATCCGCGTGTCGGCCTGCCATTGCCGCAATTGCAAGGCGCGAAGCGGCAGCGCCTTTGCCGCGCAAGCGCGTTTTCCTGCCGCAAATGTGCACACCGAAGGCGAAGCGAAATTATACCAACATGCCGGCGGCAGCGGCACTCTCGCGGATTTCTATTTTTGCGGCAATTGTGGCTCGACGCTCTGGTTTCTGAACCGTCCGGAGTTGGACAGTTATGCCGTGCCGATCGGCAATTTCGAACCGGGCCATGATTTCGAACTGCAATTTTCGGTCTATGAGGATCGTCAGGAACCTTGGGTTTGCATCGTCGGCGAGGCAATAGAACGGTTATGACTGAGCCGACCCTTACCACCCCCATCCGCACCCCCGAGGACGCCGACGCCGCGCTGCGGCCAAAGTCGCTTGCCGAGTTCGTCGGCCAAGCCGCGGCGCGTGAGAATTTGCGCATTTTCATCGAGGCGGCAAAAGCGCGCGCCGATGCGCTCGACCATGTGCTCTTCTATGGCCCGCCCGGACTCGGCAAGACGACCCTAGCGCAGATCGTCGCGAAGGAACTGGGCGTCGGCTTCCGCTCGACCAGCGGCCCCGTCATCGCGAAGGCGGGCGATCTTGCCGCGCTGCTCACCAACCTTGAGGACGGCGACGTTCTCTTCATCGACGAGATCCACCGCCTGTCACCCGCGGTCGAGGAAATCCTCTATCCCGCGATGGAGGACCGCGCGCTCGACATCATGATCGGCGAAGGGCCCTCGGCGCGCAGTGTCCGCATAGACCTGCCGAAATTCACGCTCGTCGGCGCGACGACGCGGCAGGGCCTGCTGACGACGCCACTCCGCGACCGCTTCGGCATCCCGGTGCGGCTCAATTTCTACACGCATGGCGAGTTGGAACAGGTCATCACCCGTGCCGCACGCCTGCTCGCGCTGCCGATCGCGTCCGACGGCGCACTGGAGATCGCCAGGCGGTCGCGCGGCACCCCGCGTATCGCCGGGCGCCTGCTGCGCCGCGTGCGCGATTTCGCGACCGTTGCGGGGCATGAGATCGTCGACGCAAAGGCGGCCGATGCCGCACTCAACCGGCTGGAGGTCGATGCGCTCGGGCTCGACGCGATGGACCGCCGTTACTTGACGATGATCGCCGATATCTATCGCGGCGGGCCGGTGGGGGTCGAGACGATGGCGGCCGGACTCAGCGAACCGCGCGACACGATCGAAGATGTGATCGAGCCCTATCTGCTGCAGGTCGGGCTGATCGCCCGGACAGCACGCGGGCGCATGCTCAATGCGAGCGCGTGGAAACATCTGGGACTCAATCCGCCCGCGGGGTCGCAGGACGGACTTTTTGACCAGGCGAAATAGGCGGATTTCCGCGGCTTTTATTCCATCACCCGGCCCCGATCTGCGACGAACCGTTCAAGAGGGGTTTGCGACGAGTCGTTGCGAGGCTATCGGTTGGGATAATGGTAAATGTCCCGCCTCCCTTCATTCCCGGCGCTTTTGTCGGGGCTGAGCATCATTTCCGGGCACGCGTGTACTTCGAGGACACCGACCTGTCGGGCATCGTGTATCACGCCAACTACCTGCGCTACATGGAGCGCGCGCGCTCCGACATGCTGCGCCTTGCAGACATCGACCAGCGCGCGGCGATGGAAGCGGGCGAAGGAAGCTGGGCGGTCACCGACCTCGCGATCAAATACCGCCGGCCCGCGCGGCTCGACGACGATCTGCTTGTCGTCAGCACGGTCGAGGCCGTGCGCGGCGCGAGCGTGATTATTTCGCAGCGCATCCTTCGCGGGACTGACACGTTAAGCGGCGAGACATTGACCGACGGGCAAGTGACCGCAGCCTTCCTGTCCCCCGAGGGCCGACCGCGCCGCCAGCCGGCGGGGTGGGCCGACCGATTTACCGCCATCATGAATGGAGAGACTTTCCCTTGCTAGACAATATCTCGCTGGCCGCCGACGCGGCGACCCTGTCCCCCATCGCACTGTTTATGCAGGCCGACTGGATCGTGAGAGGCGTGATGATCGGCCTGCTGCTGGCCTCCGTGTATGTCTGGGCGGTTGTCTTTACGCATGGCCGCAGCGTCAGCAAATTGATGAGCGCGTCGGAACGGTTCGAGCGCGATTTCTGGCGCGCTGACAATATCGACAAATTCTTTGACAAGAACGGTGGCGAGGAACTGCCGAGCGCAAAGGTGCTCGCTGCAGGAATCAGCGAGTGGCGCCGTTCGACCAAGGGAAAGATTGTCGATCGCGACGGGACGCGTGAGCGACTGGGTATCGCTATGAACAGCGCGGTTGCAGGCGAAGTCGACCGGCTGGCTGAAAAGATCAGCACGCTGGCCACCATCGGTTCGGTCGCGCCCTTCGTCGGTCTGTTCGGTACCGTGTGGGGCATCATGCGCGCGTTCACCGAGATTGCAGCACAAAATAAGAGCAGCCTCGATGTCGTAGCACCCGGCATCGCTGAAGCGCTGTTCGCGACCGCAATCGGCCTGTTCGCTGCCATCCCCGCTGTGATCGCGTACAACGCCTTTTCGCAGCGACTGAACCGGCTCGAATCGCGCCTCGGCCGCTTCGCCGACGGGCTCCACGCGACGTTCAGCCGTGAACTCGAGGTTGAAGCCTGATGGCGATGTCCGGCCCATCGGGCGGCATCGGCGGTCGGCGCGGCCGCGGCAACCGCCGCGCGCCGATGGCCGAAATCAACGTCACCCCGCTCGTCGACGTGATGCTCGTGCTACTGATCATCTTCATGATCACCGCGCCCCTTCTCGCCTCCGCCGTCCCGATCGATCTGCCCGAGAGTCGGGCGAAGCCCGTCGAGACCGAGGATCAGGAGCCGGTGCAGTTGTCGATCAATGGCGACGACACGCTCTACATCGGCGAAGAGGTGGTGCCAGAGGCCGAACTTCCGGCGCGCCTCGATGCAATCGCACGCGCGAACGAAGGACAGGACAAGCCCCGCCAGATCATGCTGCGCGCCGACAAGGGGCTCGATTATGGCCGCGTCATGCGCGTGATGGGTGAACTCAACCGTGCCGGTCTGACGCGCATTTCGCTGGTAACGACGGGTTCGGAGGGTGCCGCCGAAAACAAGGTGGCGACGGTCACCGACGGTTCAGAAACCCAGCCCTAGGTTAAGATGATGGCCGAAACACGGGCAGTTGGGGGGAATGAAGGACGCGGCATCGCCATCGCGGTGACGGCGCATGTCCTGATCATCGGCCTGCTTTCGGTCCAATGGACCGCGGGCGACCGCCGGTTCGACAATCCCCCGATGGAAGTCGATCTGATCGCCGAAACGGCTGTGCAATCGACCGCGCCGGTGATCAGCGAGACACCGCCCGCCGCGCGACTTGGCGAGGAAGACAATGTCGACATAGCGGCGCCCGCCCCCATGCCCGCGCCTCCCTTGCCGGAACCGGTCGTGCGCCCGACGCCTGCCCCGACGCCCAAGCAGGTTGCGAGACCAAAGGCCGCGCCGCCCAAGCAGCCTCCTGCAGTTCAAAAGGCGCAGCCCAAGGCCGCTCCCAAGGCCCCGCCCGCCAAGGACAGGCCCGCCCGCCCGACCGGCCGTCTTGACGGCATTGCTGACGGGCTCTCGAAATCGCAGCCCAAATCGCTCGCAAGCAAGGGGGCGCCTGCAGCAGCGACCGCCGCCGAGGTCCGCCGCTCGATCGACGTCAGCATCAAATCGGCGGTCGCGCCGCGCTGGAACGGTTGCCGCATTTCCGGGGTCGACGTCGACCAGCTCAAAACCGTCGTCAAATTCCGCCTGACCCAATCGGGGGCGCTCGCAGGCTTCACCTCTGTCACGACGACTGGCGAGAACGACAGCAACAAATTCCAGATCCAACGCCATCAGGAATGCGCCAAACGCGCGGTGGAACTCGCCGCACCCTTCGACCTGCCAGAAGAAAATTACAGCTTCTGGCAGAATTACACGCTCGATTTCATCAAGAGGTAAGAGAAATGCTCCTCCGTCCGATCAGCCTTTCACTCGCCCTGCTGCTCACCGCGGCTCCGGCCCTTGCGCAGACCCCGCCTGCGCCGCCTGCGGTCACGCCAACCGAACCCCGCGAGACCATCGAGGGCACGCTGTCACAGGACCGCACCGTTATCGCGGTCCCCGCGCTCGCAACCGCATCGGTGCAGACGGTGGCGGGCCTGCGCACCGACAGCCTTGGTCGCCAGATCGCCGAAGTCATCGCCGCCGACCTTGAGCGCAGCGGCCTTTACGATCCGATGGGCCCCAGCGGCATTCCCACGATCACCCGCGCCGAGGTGCAGGCGCCGCGCTTTGCCGAATGGCAGGGTCGAAACGCCGAGAATGTCGTCCACGGCTTCGTCGATGCCAGCGGCACCGGCGGCCTCGTCGTCGGTTGCTATCTCTATGACACCGCGCTCGGCAGCGAGCTGGTCCGCAAGGGTTTCGAGATTCAGCCCGGCGACTGGCGCCGCGCCGCGCATAAATGCGCCGACGCCATCTATTCGCGCCTGTCGGGCGAAGCGCCCTTCTTCGACAGCCGCGTCGCCTATATCGCCGAGAGCGGCCCCAAGGGGAACCGCATCAAACGCCTCGCGATCATGGACAGCGACGGCGGCAATCACCGCTTCATCACCAATGGTCAGGCGCTCGCAATCAGCCCGCGTTTCTCGCCCGATTACAAGAAGATCGTCTACGTCTCCTATCTGAACAACCGCGTCCGCGTCTTCATCTATGACGTCGCGGCGGGGTCGCAGAAGCTGGTGACCGAAAGCAGCAACGCGACCTTCGCGCCGCGCTGGTCGCCCGACGGCACGCAGATCCTCTATTCGATGGCCGTGAACGGCAACACCGACATCTATCGCATATCCGCCAATGGCGGCACGCCCGTTCGGCTGACGAACACCCCCGGCATCGATGTCGGCGGCAGCTTTTCGCCCGATGGCAAGAAGATCGTGTTCGAAAGCGACCGTTCGGGCGGGCAGCAAATCTATACGATGAACATCGACGGATCGAACCAGCAGCGGATCAGCTTTGGCGGCGGGCGCGCCGCAACCCCCGAATGGTCGCCGCGCGGCGACCTGATCGCCTTCACCCGCATGGGCGGCGGCGAGTTCCGCGTCGGGGTGATGACCCCGTCGGGCGGCGGCGTGCGGCTGCTGACGAACAGTTGGCAGGACGAGGCGCCGACCTGGTCGCCGAACGGCCGCGTCATCCAGTTCTTCCGCACCACGCCCGGTCGCGAAGGCAAGTCGAGCCTGTGGCAAGTCGACCTGACCGGGGTGAACATGCGCCGTCTGCCGACTCCGCAAGATGGATCCGATCCCAGCTGGGGCCCGGTACTTCCCTGAAGAAAACCGGAACCAAAGAGGCGCGATGGGGTTCAAATATCGCGTCCTGAACGGGCCAATGCGGCCACATGAATGATTTTCAACAACAAGAGGACAGAGACATGACGATACGGAAAAGCACCGCAATGATTGCGGCGATCACCATGCTTGCTGTTGGCGCCTGCGCGAAGAAGGCCCCTGACACACTTCCCCCCGCCCCCGAAGGCACCGGCGACACCGGCGCTGGTACCGGCACCGGCGTGATCCCCGGATCGCAGGAAGATTTCCTCGCCAGCGTCGGCGCCATGGGTGACCGCGTTTTCTTCGACTATGACCAGTATAATGTCGATGCGCAGGATCAGGCGACGTTGCAGACGCAGTCGCAGTGGCTGCAGCGCAACCCCGCGGTTCGCGTCACGCTCGAAGGCCATGCCGACGAACGCGGCACCCGCGATTACAACATCGCCCTTGGCGAGCGCCGGGCCAACGCCGCGAAAAACTATCTCGCGTCGCTCGGCGTCGACCCGTCGCGCATTCAGGTCATCAGCTATGGCAAGGAACGTCCGGCCGAAATCGGCTCGACCGAAGAAGCCTATGCCAAGAACCGCCGCGCGGTGACCGTCGTCATCAACCGCTAAGCAGCGGCCAAAGAGGCACCGCGGCAAAAGCGGCGGTGCAGGCAAATACACCGAAGGGGACCCGTCGCTCGCCGAGCGGCTGGTCCCTTTTTCGTTGGCTAATCAACGCCCAGACGATCCCGCCGAGGCTGGCGAGCACAAGCATCAGCGGCAGCGCCTGCCATCCGAGCCAGGCACCGATGGCCGCGACCAGCTTGGGATCGCCGCCGCCCATCGCGTCCTTCAGCCTTATACGCCGGTAGAATTCGGCGATGGCGGCGAGCGTCAGGCCACAGACGACCGCGCCGACCCAGCGGTCGATCAGCGACGTTTCCAGCATCGGCCCCGCTATCAGCAAACCGACGATCCCGAGCAGCAGGTTGAGGCGGTCGGGCAGCCAGAAATGGCGTGCATCGAGTAGAGCGAGCGGCAGCAACAACCAGCCGAACAAGGCCCAGAGCCAACCCGGCGTTCCCGGTGAAAGCGTAAGCGCCACCACACCGATCAGCGCGGAGCCCAGTTCGACGCGCCAGTGAAACGGATCGATCGCCGCATTGCAGGTTCGGCAGCGCCCGCGCGACGCGAGCGTCGAAATCAGCGGGACGAGATCGAACGCGCCCAGCGACCGACCGCAGCCGTCGCATTGCGAACGCCCGAGTACCGAACGTCCTGCGGGCCAGCGCAGCACCAGCGTGGCGATAAAGCTACCAACAACCAGCCCGATCAGCGCAGCGAAGGCGACGCCCATGCCGAAGGGCAAGGCATCGAGGATCGTCACGTCAAAAGCGGCCCGAGGTCGCCAGCACGAAACCGGTGGGCCCGGCCTTGAATCCCAGCATCGCAAGCGCGCCGGCCATCGCCGGATCGCGATCGACATTGATCGCGAATTGCGCGCGATACGCGCCGCTGCCGTCGAACGACAAAGTCAGCCGCTCCATGCCCGACTGGCTGGCAAGCGCCGCCTGCGCGCGCCCGTTCACACACGCCAGCGGGCCCGACAGGCCGCGCGAGAGATCGAGACCCGCGATCGGCGCGGAAACCATCAGCTGGATGCGGCCACTTGTCGCCGCGCATTTGCCCGCGTCGTCGAAGCGTATCGTCGCGCCTTCGAACCGGATAGCATCGACCGGGATCATGCCGAGCCCGCCCGATATCGATGTCGTGCCGCTAATATCGGAGGCGCCTCGCGGGTTATTTCCATGCAGTCGGCCAGAGAGCGCGCCAAGCCGCTCGTCGGTGCGCGAGAAAGCGAGTTCGGTATTCCCACCGAGCAGCGCAAGTGGCGACAGGCTGGCACGCACCGTGCCCAGCGGCAAAACGCCAAGCCGCGCGTCGACAAGCTCACCCGACCAGACCGACCCGCGAACCTCGCGCGCCGTGACGCCGGCATCGGTGGCGCCGGACCAACTGAGCGCAAGCCGCATCGGAAAGGTCGCGATGAGCAGAATCAGCGCGAGCAAAACCGCGACAATACTCCAGCGTCGTCGCATGCTCATTGACCGCCCTTCCGAAGCTCGGCGGTCAGACCGACGGTGCCGTCGGCGGCGGGGGTGATCGTCAGTTGATCGACCACAAAACCCTGACCCTCGAGCGAGGCGAGCCAGTCGGTTAGTATTGGCGCCTTGGCCTTTGCTATGGCGATTGTCGCCTGATGGGCGCCGCGCGCCTCGTTGCGGTCAAGGGTCAGCCCGATCTCGCCCGCCGATTGCGCGAGATATTGATCGATCGCGACCGCATCGACCGCCGCCGCGACCGATTTGGCCGGCCGCTGTGCGAGCAATTGCACTTTCGAAGACACGCGCCCTTCGCGTTCTATCGCGGCGCGGTGCTGACTCTCGAGATCGATGAAAGCTGCGATCACCGGACGGCCAAGCCCCCAGAGGACGACGCCCAGTGCCAGCACGCCCGCGATACCGACGAGCCAGCGCTCGCGCGTCGAGAGGGCAATCCACCAGTTTTGCAATCGCTCGGTCATGGCACCGCCCGGATCGTGATATTCGCCATCTGCTGGCCGTCGCTACCCGCCATCGGCTGGGCGGTGATGCGGTAGCCGCGTGCCTGCAAGGCGAGCAGCACCTGATTGATATCCTCGACACGCGGCGCGGCCAGCGTCGTCGTCAGCGTTCCGTCGGTGCGATGCGATAGCGTCTTGAGCGACACGCCGGGCGCGTCACCCATCGCGTCGTACAGCGCCGAAGCCGGAACCGAAAAGGCGAGCGGCCCACCACCGGCAGCAGCCAACCGCCGGTCGAGTTCGGCTTCGGCCGCGGTCGCATCGGGCGCGGTCACCCCGGCCTTCTTTGCCATCGCGACAACCGCATCGTCGGCTCGGCCGGTGTCGGACGACAGGCGCAGCGCATAGATGGTCGGGATGAGCAGGCTGACCACAGCAAGCGCGATGGCAAGGCGCTTTGCAAGCCGCAGCATCGCGGAATCGATCGACCAGCTACGCTTCGGCTTCCATCCGCCGCTGAGCAGATCGATCGGCGGAGCGGAAAGCGTCAGCAGCAACGCCTCGCGCATCCGGCCCGTATCGAGTGGCGCAATGGCATGTCCGCCCGCGACCAGCGGATCGAGTTCGGGATCGGACACCCACGCGCGGTCGGCGCTGCGGACAATCCGCTCGCCGCCGACCTCGGCCGTCCACAGCGTGTCGGGTTCGGGCGGCGGCACCGCAGCGGCAGAGGGAATGATCGCGGCGGGCGAAAGGCCCCGCGCCATCAGCCAGCCGGTCCATGCGGTCATCGCGGCGTGCGTCGTTACCGCGACCACGACCGCCTGCCCATCGCCCGCCGGCTGTCCTGCCACGACATGCAGCGCCGCTGCATCGCCGAGGCTGTTCCTGAGCGCATCGATGCGCGCCGCAGCCGCGGCCTGTGCGGGCGCGGCGTCGGGATAATGGAGCCAGCGCAGCGGCACATCGGCCGCAGGCGCCAGCGCGACGAGGCGGTCGTCCGCGCCATCGTCGCGAGGCCCTTCCCACGCCCCGACCCAACCGTCGTCCTGACCACTGTCGACGATCACGCCGTCGTCGACACGAAGCCATGCAGGTTGGATCGCATCGTCCTGCCCAAGCGCCGCCAGCGAAGGCAGCCAGAGAACCAATGTGCTGGACATATCAGTCCGTCTCGCCCCAATCGCGGCGCACGATCACCGGTGCTGCGATCCCCGCAGAGGGCGCGCCGCCATTGGCATCGATCAGCGAAATTGCGGTCAAGAAACCGTCCCCCATCGTCACATTCGTCGTCAGCGCCAGCCACCGGCTGGTCACGCCGGCCTGTTCGGCAACCTCGTTGGGCGGCTTGCGCCCTTCGAACGGGCCAGCCTCCCAGAATCGTACGCTGCTGCCATAGCCGCCTGCGGGACGCGCCGCCAGCGCCGCCCGCGCTTTGGCGACAGTGATTTCGCCGGGCAGCAACATCGCGACGAGCGGCGCCTGCTCGGGCGCCAGCGTATTGACGTTGAGCTTGACCGGGTCGGTCACCGGCAGCACGCAAATCCAGGGTTTGAGCCGCGCATAGATTTTGGGCGTCACACCGCGCACCGCGCGCAGTTCACTGACGTCGGCCATCTTGCGGTTCGCCGGCAGATAGGCGCCCTGCATCGAACGATAGGCATTGTCTTCGGCGCCGAGCGGGCCTTCGTTGCTGTCGCTGTCGATCCAGTCGGCGGTCGCACCCGCGATCGCCTGCGCCTGGCCCGGATCGATCCCGAGCAAGGTCATCAATTCACCGAACTGGCGCATCGAACCCGAGCGTTGACTGAACCGACCCGGGACGGTTTCGGCGACAAGGCTGTTGAGGTTGAAGCAATTGTTCGCGTCGGTGAGCTTTGCCCGTCCCTCGCCGCCCGGAAGCGGCAGCGTGAAGTCGCGCCCGAGCCAGTTTCCTGCAAGCGTCAGCTTGGCGGGATCGCGTCCGACGAGATCGGCGACACGGCGGAGCGCAATCTGTTCGGCGGCGAAAGCGTAGGCGCGGCCCTGATCGACCGTCGCCGCGCTGCCCGCGATGCGCGTCGCGAGCGTCAGCCGGTCGAGCGCGGTCGCGGCGATCACCGCCATCACCGCGACGAGCAGCAGGACGGTGAGCAGCGCCGCGCCCTGCTCGCCTTTCGCATCGGGCCTCATGGTGCCGGTACGCCTGCAATCGGCGGTGGCGGCAGCGTCGGCGCGGTCAGGAACAGCATCGTCAGCGCCTCGCGCCCGTTACGCGCCAACCGCACCTCGACCGCGCGCGGCAGGCGATCGCCGGGTTCAGAATTCCAGCTCTCGCCCCAATTGCCCTTATCGTCGCGATAGCGCACCGCGACGCCCGCCACATCAGCGACAAGCCGGTCGCCTTCGCCAAGCGCCGTGCCGTCAAGCATCGGCTGGATCGCGCGGCGCCATTCAGCGCCGACAAGCGCGTACCCCACGCGCTCGACAGCCGGACGCGGGCCGCCGTCGGCCGAACCCGCGCCACCATGGACAAAGGCAAAGCCGTTCGGGGAGCCGACGAAGGCGGGCACCGCCTCCCCCGCCGGGCCGCGCGTCGATCGCTGGACCGCCTGCGCCAGATCATTCGCCATCACCGCACGCAGGCGGTTGACCCCGCCCATCGCCTTCAGCCGTTCCTGCACCGCATCCTGGGTATCGACGCTGCTGCGGAGCAGGCCGACGCCCATCGCCGCGATCGCCGCAAAAATCGAGAGGGCGACGAGCATCTCGACAAGGGTGAAACCGCGCTGGTCGCTCATCGCGAGGCCCGGATGATCGTCAGCACCGCCTGCCCGCGCCCGCTTTCGGGGCGAACGAGCAGGTCGATGCGTAGCAAGCTGTCGTCGGCCGTCTTCGCGACACGTTGTTCGACGCGCCAGTTGCGGCCGGCGTTCGCGACGCCGATCGCGCTGTTGCCGATCGTCGGCGGCGCGGGATCGGTCCACAGCTCGACCGCGCGGTTTTGTGCGACGATCCCCGCCATCGTGCTTTCGTCGAGGTCGCCCGCGGTGCGCACCGCATAGGCGTCGAGACGGATCAGCGCGAGCGCGGCGATGCTGATGACGCTCAAGGCCACCAACATTTCGAGCAGGGTGAAACCGCCCTCCGCCCCTGTGGCGCGCTCATTGACCACGGCTGACCTCCCCGGTCGCCGAGACGCGCACGATTTCGCGCGCATCGCCTCCGGTCAGCACGATGGCTTGCGGCGTCGGGCTGATGCCGACACGGTCAAACAGGACGCGCGCCGCCCCCTGTCCGTTACCCGCCGCAAAACGCACATCACCGGGCCAGTTCCGCTGTTCGAAGGCACGGCCGGGGAGCGGCTGCCACTCGCCGGCAATCCGTCGCTCGAAACCATAGCCCGAGGGCGCGAAGTTGACCGCGACGCTGCGCCCCTCGATCACCGCGACATCGCGCGCGGCAGCGAGGCGTGCGGCGAGCCGGTCGGCTTCGCTCCGCACGGTACGTTCCTCGCCGGGGATGGTCAGCACGACCGCGGTTGCGGCGAGCGCCATGATCGCGAGGACGACCATCAGTTCGACCAAGGTGAAGCCGTTGGGGATGAAGCCGTTGGCGTGGGGACGCGCACGCGTCTCAGCTGTCGGCGCGAATATCCGCATTGTCGTCGGTCCCGCCGGGGGCGCCGTCGGCGCCGAGCGACCAGACGTCGAACGCCTTTCCGTTCGGCCCGGGTGCCTGATAATTATAGGGGCGGCCCCACGGATCGGCGGGGAGCGTCTTGATATAGCCGCCGCGGCGATAGCGCTCGGGCTGCGCCAGCGCCGGCGGCGCGGTGACGAGCGCGTTCAGGCCGTCGGTCGAAGCCGGGTAGGTCAGATTGTCGAGCCGATATTGTTCAAGCGCGGTTTCGAGCGTCGAAATATCGGCCTTTGCCTTGGTGATCATCGCGCGATCCTGGCTGGGCAGGACGTTGATCATCACCACGGTCGCGAGCAGGCCGATGATGAAGATCACGACCATCAATTCGGTGAGCGTGAAGCCGCGCTCGTCCCGTTTGCGACGCGCGGCCAGCGGCCGATCCCGATCTGAATAAGAGGTATCGAGCATCAGGCGAACGATTAGCTTCATCAACGACATTTTCATAGTCCGGCTAGATTCTGCAACTGGAGGATCGGCAGCAGAATGGCGAGGATGATCAGGGCCACGCACGACCCCATAACGACAATTATGACAGGTTCGAGAAGCGCCATCGATGCCGCCGTAAAACGGTCGAATTCGCGCTCGAGATAGTCGGCGGCGCGTTCGAGCATCTGTTCGAGACGCCCCGCGCTTTCGCCGCTGGCGGTCATGTAGACGAGCAAGGGCGGAAAGACCCCCGCATCGCGAAGCGCGGTGGAAAGGCCGCCCCCCGCGCGCACCTGATCGACGATATTGGCGGTCGCGCCCGCCAGCGCGGCGTTGCGGATCGTGGGTACCGTCAGCTTCAACCCCTCGACGAGCGGCAGGCGGCTCGACACCATCGTCGACAGCGTCCGGGCAAAGCGCGCAGCATAGAGATCGCGGAGCAGGCGGCCGAAGAGCGGCAGGCGAAGCAGGCGCGCATCGACGCGCGCCTTGAACGCCGGACGGCGCATCGCCGTCACCCAGCCGAAGCTTGCCGCGGCAAGTAGCAGCGCGATCAGCCACCACCAGTTTGCAGCGAACCCCGATATCGCGATCACCGCGCGGGTCAGGAACGGCAGTTGCTGCCCGGTGTCGGTGAATTGTTCGACGACGCGCGGGACGACGAAGATCATCAGTGCCGCGACGACGCCGATCGCCACGATCGCGAGAACGATCGGATAAGCGAGCGCCGCGATCAGCTTGCCGCGCACCTCGGCCTGCCGTTCGAGCAGATCGGCAAGGCGCGCGAGGATCGTCGTCAGGCTGCCCGTCGTTTCGCCCGCCGCGACCATCGCGCGATAGAGCGGCGGAAAGCTGCCCGGCTGGCGGCCCATCGCATCGGCGAGACGGCGTCCTTCGAGCAGGCCGGCGTGAACCTCGCCGATCACGGCGCGCGCGCTTTCGGCCTCGCTCTGGCGCGTTAGCGTGCGCAGCGCCTCTTCGAGCGGCGCGACCTCGGCAAGCGTCGCGAGCTGACGCGTGAAGAGTGCCAGTTCCTTTGCCGACAATTTGGTCTTGCGGAAAGCGAGCAGCGAACGGCTCACGGGCTTCGCGCCCGCCGTTTCGACCGCGACGATATGGAATTTACGGGCGATCAGGTTCGCACGCGCCGCATCGTCGTTCGCGGCGGTCAGCCGTCCCTTGCGTTCGCGGCCCAGGGGATCGATCGCCACATAGCGATAATCAGGCATCGACATCCTCGCGCCGCGCGATGCGGATCGCTTCCTCGGCGGTCGTCAGCCCCTTTGCCACCATCGTCCGTGCCGCCGAGGCAAGCGTCGGTGATTTCAGGAAAGCGTGCTTCGCGATCATCGCCTCGTCGCCGCCAGCGTAAATATAGCGGCGGACGGTTTCGTCGACCTTTATCGCCTCGAACACCCCGATGCGGCCCTTGAACCCGGTGCCGCCGCACTGATCGCAGCCCTTCGGGCGCCAGATGACGGTGCCGATGTCGAGCCCGAGCATCGCGGCGATGCTGTTGTCCGCCTGCACCGGCTCGCGGCAATGATCGCAGAGCTTGCGGACGAGGCGCTGCGCCAGAACGGCGCGGAGCGTCGAGGCGAGCAGGAAGGGCTCGACCTTCAGATCCTTGAGCCGCGTGATCGCGCCGACCGCGTCGTTGGTGTGGACGGTGGAAAGCACGAGGTGGCCCGTCAGCGACGCCTGCACCGCGATGTCGGCGGTTTCGCGGTCGCGGATTTCGCCGACCATCACGACGTCGGGATCCTGGCGCAGGATCGCACGGAGACCCGCAGCGAAATCGAGACCGACCTTGGCGTTCACCTGCGTCTGACCAACACCATCGACGGCATATTCGACCGGATCCTCGACGGTCAGGATATTGCGCTGGCCGTCGTTGAGCTGCTTGAGCGCCGCGTACAGCGTCGTCGTCTTGCCCGAGCCCGTGGGCCCGGTGACAAGGATGATGCCATTGGGTTCGGCGAGCGCCTCGCGCAAAATCTGGTCGGCGGCGCCCGACAGGCCGAGCACGTCGAAGTCGATTCCCGCCGCATCCTTGTCGAGGATACGCATCACGACGCGCTCGCCGGCGCGGCTAGGGAGTGTCGAAACGCGGACGTCGACCGCCTTCCCCGCGAGGGTCAGCCCGATGCGGCCATCCTGCGGCACGCGGCGTTCGGCGATATCGAGGCGCGCCATCACCTTGATGCGGCTGACGACGACGGGGGCGACGTGCGGCGGCATGCGCAGATGCTCGCGCAGCACGCCATCGGCGCGCATCCGCACGACCAGCCCGCTTTCATAGGGCTCGATATGGATGTCGCTGACGCCCTGCCGCACCGCTTCGGCGATGATCGCATTGATCAGCCGGATCGCGGGCGCATCGTCGGCGCTGTCGAGCAGATCCTCCGCGCTGGGGATACCGAGGTCGAGGTCGCTGCCGTCGAGCGAACCCGCCATCGCGGCCGCCGAACTGTCGACGGCATAATGATCGGAGAGCAGCCGGTCGAAATCGGCGACGCTCGCGGTCGCGACGCGCAGCGGCTGCGCAAGATAGCGCTTCACCTCGATCAGCACCGCGGGATCGGCATCCTCGCGCAGCGTCGCGAGCCATACGCCGTTTTCGCCGGGCGCGATCACGACGCCGTGCGTGCGGGCAAAGCCATATGGAATATCAACCGGCGCCGGGGGAGGCGCCGCCGGTTCGATGTCGGTCACGGATAGTCTCCGGCGGGGGGCGCAGGCGCCTGCGAAACCGAGGGCGGGACGTCGGCCGGCTTGATGCTGCCATCGGGGCCGCGCAGTTCGGGCAGATTGACCGGACCGACGGTGATGTCGGCGGGGGTCGACGCGGTGGGGACCGGCGGCACGGCGCCCAGATAGTCGCGCACCAGCGTGTCGATCGCCGGCTCCTGATCGGGATTCCGCTGGAGCTGGAAGTCGCGGATATAACCATAACGGCGCGCCGTGAGCGCGGCATTGTCTTCGCGGTTGCGCAGGATCGTCGGGCGGATGAAGACCATGAGGTTGGTCTTTGCGCGCGTCCGGCTGCGCGATTTGAACAACTCGCCGATCAGCGGGATGTCGCTGAGGAGCGGGATGCGTTCGATCGTCTTGCGTTCGTCGTCGTTGAGCAGGCCGCCGATCGCGAGAATCTCGCCGTCGTCGACGGTGAGTACGGTTTCGAACGAGCGCTTGTTGAGGATGAGATCGCTGTTGCGCGACGAGACGGGGCCCGCAACGCTCGACACTTCCTGTCGAAGGAAAAGCTTCACCTCGCCCGCACCATTGACCTGCGGCGTGACGTCGAGCTTGATGCCGACCTCTTCGCGCTGGACGGTGCGGAAGGCGTTGTCGAAATTGTCGCTGAGCGCCTCGCCCGTCGTGATCGGCACTTCCTGGCCGACAAGGAATTTCGCCGCCTGATTGTCGAGCGTGACGATGTGCGGGGTTGCGAGCAGGTTCGACGTCGTGTCCGACTTCACCGCGTTGATGATCGCGCCGAAGATCGTGTTCTTGCCGATATCGCCCGCGAAACCCG
Source organism: Sphingopyxis sp. YR583 (assembly GCF_900108295.1). Lineage (NCBI taxonomy): Bacteria > Pseudomonadati > Pseudomonadota > Alphaproteobacteria > Sphingomonadales > Sphingopyxidaceae > Sphingopyxis > Sphingopyxis sp. YR583. The sequence goes on from NZ_FNWK01000003.1 coordinate 48,473, forward strand.
CGAAGCCGCCGGTTGCGCCGAGGAGCGAGGCCGCTGCCGCTTCCTGCAGGCTGTTGCCGAGCGAGCTGTTGGTTTGCGTCACCGTGGTGTTGCCGTTGACCGTCGTCGTCTGCTGCGACAACTGGTTCGCCGCATAGGCACCGCCGAGCGTCAGGATATTGGGCTGCGCGTTGCTGTAGCTGGTCGCGACGAAGGGAATATTCTTGCCGCCCAGAAGGAACTGGACGCCGAGGCGTTTCGCGGCGTCGTCGCCGATTTCGACGACGATCGCCTCGACCAGCACCTGCTGACGGCGGCTGTCGAGCTGGCGGATCAGTTCGCCGAGCATGCGCTGCACTTCGCTGTTGGCCGCGACGATGATCGCATTGGCGCCCTCATAGCGCGTGACGATCGCGGGGCCGCGGGTCGAGATGCTGCCCGTGCCGCCCGCCCCGGTCGAGGTCGTGGACGCCGGCGCGGCGGCAGCCACCGGGGCGCTGCTGCCACTGGACGAAGAGGTCGAGGACGAAGAGGAGGCGGGCGGCAGGCCCGCCTTCTGCGCCGGGTCGCTGCCGCCGCCGATCAGTTGCTGCAACGTCGGGAGCAGCGTTTCGGCATTGGCATGTTCGAGCCAGTAGACGCGCAGTTCGGTGCCGCCAGCCGCCTTCGCGTCAAGGTCGTTCGCCATCGATACGAAGCGCGCGACGAGCGCCTGGTCGCCGCGCAGGGCAATCGCATTGCTGCTGTCGATCGGGACGATCGCGACGGGCTTCTGCGCCCCCTCACCCGCCGCCGGGACGAGCGCCTGCAACGCGGCGGCGATTTCGCGCGCGCCAGCGTTTTTCAGCGTGACGATCTGGCTGGTCGAGCTGTCGCGGTCGATGCTCGACGCGAGCGCACGGATACGGCGAATATTGTCGGCGAAATCGGCGACGACGAGACTGTTGGCGTTGCGGTTGGCGGTGAGCGAGCCCTGCGCGCTGACGAGCGGGCGCAGCGTTTCGACCGCCGACACCGCATCGATGTAACGCAGGCGGATGATTTCGGTGACGAACTGGTTCTGCGCGGCGCCGCTGCTGCCGATCCGGCCGGGCTGTGCCGCAGCGCCATCGATCGGCTGGACCCGGTAACTGCCGTTCGGTCCGGGGACCGCGACGAGACCGTTCGAGCGCAGCGTCGCGAGAAATATCTCGAAATATTCGCTGCGCGACAGCGGCCGGTCGGTGACCACCGACACCTTGCCGTTGACGCGTCCGTCGATGACGAAGGTGCGCCCGGTGATCCGCGCGGCATCCTGAATGAAGGCGCGGATGTCGGCGTCGCGCACGTTGAGCGTATATTGCGCGAACGCGGGCCCGGGCGTGGCGGAAACGAGCGCGGCGGCAAGCATCAGGGACAGTTTGAGACGCATAAAACCTATTGCTTTGACAAGAAGATGGCGACGGGAACGACGCTGGCGCCGCGCTCGACCTCGAGCGCGATCCGCGCGCCCGGCGTCAACTGGTTGGCGAGCGCGGCGGCATCGCTCGCCGATCCGATCTGGCGCCCGTTTACCGACCGGACAACATCGCCGGGACGGAGGCCCGCAGCGCGGAAGGCGGCGCCGTCGCCTTGCGGCTGGACGACAATGCCGGTGACGCGGCCCTCTTCGGTGCGCGGCGCGAAACCGACACCGGCCTTGATCGCCGCGGGTGTCATTTCGCCGCTCGCACTCGCACCGGCCGCCGTGGCGCCAATTTCAGGTGTGGGTGCGGGCAGCGGCGTCGCGGCGTTGGCGACGGGAGCCTCACCACTCTGATCGAGGAACAGGCTTTCGCGCGCGCCGCCGCGGTCGAGCAGCACATGATCGAAAGCGACACCGACAAGCTTCAGTCCGGGCGCGATCTCGTCACCGACGGCGTAGCTTGTCTGGATACCGTCCTCGCCCGCGATGATCGCCGAACCGCCGCCGGTCGCTTCATTGAGGTTGATGCCGAAGAGCGTGAGCCCCGCCGACGTGACGGTCGCCGATGCCGGCCCCTGCGCATTGCCGCGGAAAAAGGGATCGAGGCTGGTGAAGAGCGCGCGCCGTTCGGCGGGCGACACGATGACGGCGGCCTGCGGCTGCCATGCGCCGAGCGGCGACAGCGGCGTAAGAAGCGCCCAGAGTAGTCGAACGCATTGCCAGATCAGCAGCGCGCCGAGCAGGCCGACAAGCAAGGCCGGCCAGATTTCGCGCGGCGAGCGCTTTCCGGTGCGCAGCCAGGCGGGCAGCGCGCGCGGCAGCCGAACGGCCGATCCGGACATCAGCGTTGCCATGAATTCTTCCCTGTCCCCCAACTGAAAGGCTGCGCCTGCGAATCGCCTAGGGGCGAACGGTGACAATCAGTTGACAAGAAGATTACAGTTTTTTGACCGCCGAGCGAGTCCGCTGAGACGGCTCGAGGCGAACCCTCCCCGCCGGAGCGCGGCGGGGAGGGTTCGCGTATCAGAACTTGAGCGACGCGCTGAGCGAGAAGGTCCGGCCCAGCTTGTAACGGTTGAAATAGATCTTGTTGTCGCCCGAAGTCTGGACTTCCTGATAATTACGACCGGTCAGGTTGCGCGCCTCGAACTTCAGCTCGATTTCCTTGTTCAGCAGGGTCAGCCCCTGACGCGCCACGAAATCGAGCTGGATGCCCGGCTTTTCGAGCAGGTCAGGCTGCCCCGACGGACCACGGCTGGTCACGCGCGGGCTGGCATAGGTGATGAGCAGGGTCTGCTGCGACAGCTTGTCCTGATCTTCAAGACCGATCTGGACGTTGACCAGATGGTCAGACTGCCCGGTGAGCGGCGAACCGTCGAAGAAATAGTTTCGCGCATCCTGCACCACACCGTTGATGACGGTCGTGTCGTTGGCACCGACTTTGATGTCCGATTTGGTGAAGGTGTAGTTGCCGATCAGCACAAGGCGGCGGCTGGCCCAGAAGGCCGAATCCGACAGCGTATCGAGCGCGAAATATTTCTGCGCTTCCAGTTCGACGCCATAAAGCGTCGCCTTCGGCGCGTTGGCATAGCTGGTGTTGATCGACGAGTCCGAGATCGCGGTATAGGCCTCGATCGGCTTGTCGATCGACTTGTAGAAGCCGGCGGCCGTGAAGCGCTGATCCTTGGCGAAATACCATTCATAGCGCAGTTCGGCGTTCCAGAGCTCGCTGTCGCTGAGCGAAGGGTTGCCGCGGAACAGGCGGTTCGATTCGGGATCCTGATAGACCTGCGCGACAAGCTCGCGGAATTGCGGGCGTGCGATCGTCTTCGATCCGTTGAGACGGACCTGCATATCGGGTGCGACTTCCCACGTCAGCGTGATCGCGGGCAGCCAGTAGTTATTGTTGAGGTTGGTCGAGACGATCGAGCTGCCGCCGGTTCCGAAAAGATCGACCGGAACGACAGTCTGCTTGCCTTCCTCATACCGCACGCCGGCGTTGATGTTGATCCCCGACACCAGTTCGGCCTGCACCTGCGCATAGCCTGCATGGGTCTTGAGTCCCGCGTCGAACGCCGCCGTGCCGTCCTGCGCCGAGGTCTCGATCAGGCCGATATCATAATATTGGATCGTCGCGTCGGAGAGCAGATAGTCCGGGCGGAGCTGCGTCACCGCAATGGGGAGCCCCGACGCGCGAAACTGGAACGCGCGGCGGACAGAAGTACGCTTCGTGTCGCTATAGGCATAACCCACCGTCGCGGTGATGCGCGAGGCGAGTTCATACGACAGGTCGACGCCGCCCGACCACAGATCCTCGTTGAGGTCCGAGAAAGCGATGGTCGCGTCGCCGCGGTTGCCGCCAAGATCGTTGACGAACTTGTCGCCCGTCGGATCCTGCGTCGTCGGAAGATTGGTACGGACATAGGTAAAGCCGCGCTCATAGGGCGCCTCGCGCTGCGAGTTGGCATAGGCGCCGCGCAGGTCGACTTTCAGCTGGTCGAAGTGGAATTCGCCGACGAACTGCGTGTTGATCAGCTGGCGTTCGTACCAGGCGGTGTCCTGCTTCATGATATCGCGGCCGACCTGGTTCGCGTCGGTGCCAACGGCGAGGCGCGCCTGCTTCAACGTGTCGCGAATATAGAGGTTGGTCCAGCGCATCTTGTGGTCGCCGATTTCGAGCCCGAAGCCGAGCAGGCCGTTCACGACGACGCGGTTGTCGGTGACGACGCGATTATAGCTCGTCTGCGGATCGCCCGACAAATCCTGTTCGACCGATGTCTGCTGCAGCGTGTCGCGGGTGCGCCACTTGTTGCTGATGCCCGCGGTCGCGATGATGCCAAGCTCGCCGTTTGCAAAGGGGATCGTCGTGCCGCCGGTGATGCCCGCCGACCAGTTGACCGGGATATGGTTATTCTGTTGCAGGAGCGTCGTTTCGGCGTTCACCAGTTCCATCTGGATCGCCTTGAGGTCTTCCTTGGAAAAGTCTGCGCCCTCGAGGATCGGCTTGCCGCTCGCGAACGCCGCCTTCAACAGCGGCGGAACATCGCGCGTGCCGTCGTCGAAGCCCGTCCAGTCGGTGTCGCTGCCATAATAGGTATAGCCAAGCTCGTTCGTCGTCTCGCTGTCCCAACCGATGCCGCCGCTCAGCGTCAGGAAAGGTTCGCGCGGGATCGCCTTGGTCGTGAGGTTGATCACGCCGCCGCCGAATTCGCCGGGGAAGTTTGCCGAATAGCTTTTCTGGACGAGCGTCGAGTCGATGACGTTCGAGGGGAAGATGTCGAGCGGAACGACGCGCTTCAGGGGCTCGGGGCTCGGCAACGGCGAACCGTTGAGCAGCGCGAGCGAGTAACGATCGCCGAGGCCGCGAACATAGACGAAGCCGCCGCCGACGACCGAGAGGCCCGTAACGCGCTGGAGCGAACCCGAAATATCGCCTTCGCCGGTGCGTGCGATATCGGCCGACGACAGGACGGAAACGACTTCGGGCGTGGCGCGGACGACGTTCGGAGTAAAGCGGCCGGTAACAACGATTTCCTGATTGGCGCCGCCGGGGATCGAGACATCGGCCTCTTCATCGGCCTGCGCCGCGTCGTCGGCCGGCGCTTCTGCAGCGACGGGCGGCGTATCGGCGGCGGGTTCGCTGCCGGCATCCTGCGCGAGCGCGGCAGGCGCGACGAGGGCGGAGCTGAGGAGAAGCAGGCTGGCGAAGATCGGCCGCTTGGTCATGATGGAAAAGTCCCCAAATTATGCAGGAAGGGAGCGGGCCAGCCGTCAGGCGAGCCCGCTCCCCAATGGATCGCGAGCGATCAGGTCGTCGGAATGGCGCTGCAGCTCTTGCTCGACGTGCCGAAGTTGGCGGTCGAAGAGTTACAGGTCCAACCCTGGTACCAGGTGTCGTTGGCGTCGCGGACGGCGCCGACGTAAGCCGTGGTGTCGAAGAAGGCGTTCAGCGTCTTCGCGTTGAAGGGCGTGAAGCCGGTTTCGGTCGCACCGTTGATGAACAGGCTGGTCAGCGACGGCGTGTAGGTCGTGCGGTTGTTGGTGCCGGCTTCGAAGATCGCCTGGACCTGCGCGTCAGTGACGCCGCTGGTGCCGCGGAACGGCGAGGCGTTGCACTGCATCGACACCGACTGGAACACCGGCGGGCCGGCTTCGTCGAGAGCCGGATTGGCCGCCTGCGTCGTCGTCGCGCTGTTGAGACCGAGGCAACGGAAGCCCGGAGCGACGATCAGGCCGTTGGCGAACGTATAGTCGGCGCCGCCGCGGACGAGGATCGACACCCCGTTACCCGCCGCATTGTTGCGGTGGATATAGGTGAAGTTCGAAATCGCAACGCGCTGGCGCGGCGACGTGTCTTCATTGCCGTTCGAGTCGATTTCCATCATCGAGTCGCCGACCGCACCGCCTTCGCGCTGAACGCCGATGACGTACTGGATGTTACCCTGATAGCCGACGTCGGTGTCGAGGCTGTCATCTTCGGCACCGGTGATCACCAGATGCTTCATGTTCACGCGGCCGCCGAACACTTCGATGCCGTCGTCCGAGCTGTTGTGGATCTGGATATGGTCGAGCTGCGTACCCGAACCGGTACCCGACGGGGTCAGGCCCTGCAGTTCCTTGTCGGCGCTGAGGATGAAGCCCGAATAGCGGATCTGGACATAGGACATGCGGCCCGAATTGTCGGCCGGCTGCGCGCCGCCATATTTCGCACCCGAAGTGCCTTCGGTATCGCGTTCGCAGGCGGCAGTGCCCGGCGTGGCCGCCGGCGCTTCGCAATCGGTGACCGGCGCGCGGCCGAGCAGGATGACGCCGCCCCACAGCTGCGAGGTCTGATCGCCCGCCGAACCGACGACGTTGCCGCGGCCGGTGAAGATGATCGGCTGCGTCGGGGTGCCGACGGCATCGATGCGGTTGCCGCGATTGACGGTGAGGAAGGACACACCGGTCGCACCGAAGACGGTCACGCCCGGATCGATCGTCAGCGTGACGACATTGTTGGTGCTCGCGGCGCCCTGGTCGGTGCCGACGTCGACGCGGCCTGGGAGCGAATAGATAACGCCTGCGACCTTCGGGATTGCCGTCGTCGCGGTGAAGCGCGTCGGGAAGCCGCAATTGCGCCATTCGTTACCGCCGGCGTCCGAAATCGTGCCGAGGTTCGAAAGCTGGTCGGGGCCGTTGATGGTCGGGCAGTTCGCGGCGGGCGTGACGGTCGCCGGCGGAGTGGGCGTCGGGGTCGGGGTCGGGGTCGGCGTGGGGGTCGGCGTCGGAACGACGATCACGCCTTCGCCCGGCGACGCGACGCCGTCGGCACCGCACGCCGCAAGGATAGAACAGGCCACGCCGCTGAGCATGACCAAACGAATGCGTGCGAAAGCCGCCATGAAAATCTCCGTTCCCGGTGCGCGCCCCCCAATCGTTCGAGTGGCGCCCCTGATGAAAAATCACCGGCGAACGAGAAGAGATATGCTGACTCGCCCCCGGTGACGCCGCCACTAGGGTGATTCGGTGACGGTCTGACGCCAGAGCCGTGACAGTTGAGTGACTCTTTTGAGTCGATTTGGTGACATCAGCCTCGCCTGCGCGGCCAATTGCTCAGGGCGGCGAAAATAAATCGGGGCGGCTCGCTTGCATCGCCCGAAAAGCTTTGCTAGGCGCCCGCTCCTACCTGGTGCCGGACCCGATCCGGACCATCATGATGTGCGGTCGTGGCGGAACTGGTAGACGCGCAACGTTGAGGTCGTTGTGGCCGAAAGGCCGTGGAAGTTCGAGTCTTCTCGACCGCACCATCATCCTTTGTTTTCATTGGATAAAATGAAAAATTTGGTGCACTTTGGTGCACTCACGGCCCCGGAGAATGTTTTCGGCCGTGCAAAATCCACGTCGAAATGCGCCCGGTTTTCGAGGTCAGTGCACCAAATTTGCCACCAAAAATTTAGCAACATTTGGGGTCGGCGTTGCCGCCGCGGCGCTCATGACGACACTTAATATGTATTTTGGGCGCAAGATCGCTGCTTCCGCGGATGGCTGCTTGTGACGTCCCAACGCCGGGCGTCGTTTGCCGACGCCCCGAAGCCCAATCGCGTCCCTCGGCGAAAAACTTAGCCGTTGCAGGCGCCGCCAATTTCAAATTTGTTTTACGAAACGCCAATCAATCCGAAAAATTCAAAATTTCTTTATCAAACTTCTCCATTGCCCCAAATGTAAAAGGAATTTTTCGAATTTACGGCATTAGTCCGAGGCGAAATAAATTTTCAATTTTTCCTTCTATAAAACCAAAAATTCAATATTGATTTATCAAAATTCCTCCATAGATAGGCTTCCAAGGAAAATTTGAAGGAAATTTGCGATCCCCGACCGTCAAGCCATCGTGACCTACAAAGGCCAGCGTGCAGGCGTGCTCAGCGAAGCCGGCGCCGATACGCGCTTCACCTATGATGAAGGGTGGAGCACGACCATTGCATGCGCCCTGCCCGCTGTGACGCGCGAGCATTTCTGGCGCGGCGGGCTCATTCCCTTTTTCGAGCATCTCGGCCCGGAAGGGTGGCTGCGTGGGCGGCAGGCCCGCGCGGGCGGCACGCCCGACCAGGATGATTTCGGCCTGCTTCTCAACTATGGCGCCGATTGCATCGGCGCCGTGGGCATATTGCCGCCCGATGGCACGCACACGCACCGGCTTCCCGAAGCCGATGCGATCGAGGAAGCCGCGACCGCACCGGGGCGCACGCTCTCCGGCGTCCAGAAGAAATGGCTCGTCTACGAGGACGAAGAGGGCTTCGTGCCATCGATACGTCCAGCCGATCCCGCGACGCATATCGCGAAGTTCAACCGCGACGAGCTGCCGACGCTGGTCCAGAACGAGGATCTGTCGCTGCGGCTTGCGCGCGAGATCCTCGGCGTCGACGAGGTCACTGTCGCCAATCGCGGGCTGGTGCGCGGCGCCGACCAGATCGCACTGCTCGTCGAGCGCTTCGACCGCAAGGATGGCGAACGCCTCCGCCTCGAGGATTTCTGCCAGATTCTCGAACGGCCGCGCGGCCGCGAGTTCGACGGCAAATATCATTCGAGCTATGAGGAAGCCGCCGGCGTGGTCACCCGTCACTCAGTGCGTGCGCGGATCGATCTCGACCGCTATTTCCGGCTCGTCGTGTTCAATCTCGTGATCGGCAACGCCGACGCGCATCTCAAGAATTTCTCGCTGCTCGAACGCGGCGACGGATTGCGGCTCAGCCCGGCCTACGACCTGCTCAACACGATCGTCTATCCGCAATATGACAATCTGACCGCACTCGAGATCGGCGGCGCAAAACGGCCCTTCGACGCGCTCGACCGCAATCTCCTCAAGACCCTCGGCACCGACATCGGCCTCCCCGACAAGGCTGTCGACGATGCGCTCGATACGCTCGCGAAGCGGTTAAAGGCCGCCAAGGCGCTCACCCTCCCCGATCGCGTCGACGCGCAGGATTTCCGCGTCGCCTATAAGAATGTGGTCGCCGACCAGGCAGCAAGGATTTTCGCATGACCGACTTTCCGATCGACTGGCGCGCCGTCGTCGACGAGGCGATCCGCCGCCGCAAGGAAGAGGGGTTTACCCAGCGCCAGCTCGCCCTCATCGCCGGTGTCAGCGTGCCGACGGTGAACAGCTTCGAGCAGGGCGAGACCGGACTGCAGTTCGAGCGCGTGATCTTGATCCTCGAGGCGCTCGGCCTTTTCCTGCGCCCGAGCGCCCCCGACAGCCTCGGCGCCTTCGTGCACAAGGCACGCCGGCGCTGGGAAGAACTCGCCTCCTCGCTTCCCGAGAACCACCCGGCGCGCCAGCCCTTCGGTCATAGCGAATACGCCTATGCCATCCAGGGCATCAGGACGCCCGGCCTCCGCGTCCTGCGCAAGGCGCTTGCCGACCTTTCCAGTCACAGCGGGCTTGCGCCCTTCTGGATTCCGCCGCGCCGCGAGGCCCATATCGAGCCCGAGACCGATATCATGGAATATTGGGCGGCCGAGGGGAATGCGAACCAGCATATCCTCGATGCGGCAAACAGCGATTTCTGGCAGCTCGACGGCGAGGGGCAGGTCTATCTGCAGCGGGGATATCAGGAAGATGGTCGCGGCAATCTCGAGCCGGGCACGATCTTCGACCTGACATCGCCGATCCGCCGCACCGCCGAGTTCCTGCTGTTCGCCGCCGGCACGGCGCGGCTCTTCGGCGGCGACAGCAAGGCGGGCATTCACCTCACGGCGCGTTACACCGGGCTCGAGGGTCGCACGCTCTTGTCGTGGACGCAGCCGCTGCTGCGCATCGCGCTCGAACAGCATCATCGCGCGCGAACGTCGCGCGTCGATCTCGATATCGTGACCGACGTCGGCGCCGTCGAAAGCGATCTGGTCAGTCTGACCGAGACATTCTTGGTGCCGCTGTACGAACGCTTCGACGGCTACCGGCTTCCCACCGATCTTGTCGCGGCGCAAATCCGCGAGCTGCCGAACCGATAGGGCCGAGCGCGCTGGCGAACAGCGGCACGTTCAGCCGCCGGCCGCTTTGTTCCAATCAACGAACCCGGACCCGCAGCGCCGTCGCCTTCCCCGTACGAGGGAGAGTTCAGATTTCTCGCGGACGCCCCTGCCGCTGCTTGCGAGGATAGCTGTTTGTGATTGCCCAATCCCGTGCGACATCCGGCACCCAGCGGGCGCGTGGCAACGTGTTGACCCGCGGCGGAAGCTTGGAGGGACATTGCGAGACAAGCCGGCACACGGTCGATTCCGAGTAGCCAAGGAAATGTGCGAGCTCCCGGGCCGTCCAGAGCGTTTCGTCGGGCATCACTTGTTGCATTACCTCCCGGTGAGCGGTCGTGCATTCGTCACGGGATTTTCAACGTCATGGCTTGGCGGTCCTTTCCAGTTTGGCGAACTCACGGTCGCCGTCGAGGAAAGCGCCCACCATTGCCGGTATAAGTTCGGCTATCGTCACGTCCGCGCCGTAAGTTCGCGCGTATAGGGCTGCGTAAGACGTCAGCCGGTCGTTAAGCTCAGGCATGACGAGGATGCTAATCTTGACGGGCGTGCGATCGGGCAGCTTGGGAAGTCTTAGTCCAGCCATCATTGCGCTCCCAGGGCTCGCCAAGGGCGAAGGACCACATCCTTGTGCACAACGATCCGAAGTGGCCAGCCCGGGCGAACCTTGAGCGTCGGCTGGATATCGAGACTCCGCGCGACGACCTGGTCACCTGCGCGCGCGCCGCCCTGCTGGGCTGACTCGCGCACGGCCCGTACGAGATCACTCTCGCTGCTACCCGATCCAAGCTCGGTGGCGACACCCAGGAGCGTAGATAGGCCGACGCCCTTGAGGAGCTGCCAGGTGTGTCGGTCGATGCGGTCAGAAAGTCCGGCGTAACCTTGGGTATCGCTGGCCGGCACATTGTCGATACGGATCGAGGAGCCGTCGGGAAGGATTATTCTTTGCCAGACGACAAGCGCACGGCTTTGGCCGTACGCGACGACGCTGTCATAGCTGCCGACCAACCTCGATCCCTGCGGGATGAGGAGCGTCCTGCCCGAGATACTGTCGTAGACATTTTCGGTGACTTGCGCCGTGACGAGCCCGGGCAGATCAGAATTCAACCCGGTGATCAGGCTAGCGGCGATGACGCTGCCGGCCTGCAGCGCGTAGGGAGACGCCGCGTCTTGCAAACGGTGAGGGCTGGTGTCGTCAGACTCATTCGGCCGCCCGACGAGATCATTCTTCATGCGCTGTCGGTTCGGATCGAGTTCGATATCAGCCGCTGTCGCGCTTGCGCCCGCCGGTTCGCTCAAGAACGAACCCGATGCCGACGAAGAGGCTACCGAACGTCCGCCCCGAAGCATGATCTCGGACTCGCGTGCGGCGCGCTCTTCGGCAGCAAGGCGCTGCCGCTCGGCATCCGCCGCTGCTGCAGCCCGTGTCGCGGCATCGCCCCCCGTATCCGCTGATAACGCCATGTCGGTCTCGCGCTGATGCTTCAGGATAGGCCGGCCAAGGTCACCGGGCAGTTTCGGTCCGAGCCTTGGCGTGTCACCATATCCAGACGGCGCCCCCGCGAGAGCCTCGGGAAGTTTCGGTGTCGCAGCCGACGCGCGCTCCTCACCCGCCACCCCTTGCCTCGAGCCTGACGATCCCAGCGCCAGCCAGGAAACGCCCGCGATGAGAGCCGCGGCAGCGGCGCTGATCGACACGATCACGCCTTTGCGGAAACGGGTTATCCGCGCTGGCCTGCCGCGCAGCACCAGTGTCTCGGGATCTGCCTTGGGCATCGGCGCCGGTCCGGGCTTCGCCGGGATCGAAGCGCTCGTGTCGGAAGCGTCGGACGGGGCGGTGAACTCCGTCATATCCCCCGCCCCTGCCGCGTGATCCGGACGATCTTCTGCTTCTTTCCGCCGAGCCGCAGCTCCGCGGCGCCGAACAGCCGGTCGACGATGTAATAGCGCCCCGATACGCGGTAGTTCACGAGCTGCGCCTCGCCCTTGTCGCCGAGGACGAACAGCGGCGGCGCCTCTCGGACGGCGATCGAGGGCGGGAACTCGATCCATGTCTGGCGTCCGTCGTCGAACGCCCGTAAAGGCAGCCACGGCGGCCTATCGCCGGAAATGCGGTAGTCGAAATTCAACTGCTCGATCGCGATGCCTTTGGAAATCGGCCTCGCAGCATCGGACGCGTCGCGCTGGCGCTGCCACGCGAGTAGTTCGTCGGCCGGATAGGTCCAGCTGATCGCCGGCATCGCCGTGGTCGCGCGGCTTGCGAGCTGGATTCGGTAGACGCGCCTGTCGGTCGAAATGATCAGGTTCGTCGAAAGCCCGGCGCTGAAGGGCTTTACCAAGATATGCGTCCGCTTGGACTCGCCGCGACCACTCGTCGTGTCGCCAACCGTCCAGCGGACGGTTTCACCCGCGGCGACCGAAATCAGCGTCTCACCGGGCTGGAGTGCGATATCGCTGATCCGCCCGGGAATCGTGTAGAGCCGGTAGAGAGCGCCATCGGCGAACGGATAGACTTGCACCGCGTGGACGAAGCCGCTCGCTGCCGGTTCGCGGAGTGCCGCCTTGTTCGCAGCGGCGACGCTGGCCGAGGGTTGTGCGGATGCGCCGGGCGCGAGCGCGATCATGGCGGCACTGAGCATGAGAATGCGGATCATCGCGATTGTCCTTCCGGGTTGGACCTGTCCGTGCGAGTGAGGTCAGCGTCGAGCGGCGAGCCGAGCGGCATGTCATGCGCGCCCCGAGCGTCTTCCGGCAGCCCGAGCGCGTGCTCAGGGGGCGCTACCGACCCGATGCGCGGCAATGTTTCGAGCTCGCGGCTCCAGTCGAGCGCGTCGACATATAGCCCGAGCGGATTTTTCCGGAGCACATCCGCCGAACGCGGCGGCTTGATCTTGATCGTCGCCACCGCTGTCCAGCGCGATGTCCCCTCGAGGCTGCCCCGTTCGAAGGCCTGCTCGGTCCAGTTGATCCGGAAGGAGTCGTCGGACGCGCGCACGAGGCTGGTGATCTGCACCGACACGGTCCGCTGTCCGACCTCGGCAAAGGGATCGGATGCCCGCGCATACTCCCCGAGAAAGATCGCGCCCCGCGCGCTCGCAAAATCATAGGCCGACAGCCAGTTGTCGCGCATCAGAACCGCGTCGAGCGAACGGGCCCGGATCTGCGTGATGAAGCGGCCGAGATGCCAGGCGATCTGCGGGTCGGTCGGTCGATAGTCGGTGTCTGCCCGCGCCACCGCCTGCGCCCGGCCCAGTTGGTCGACCTCGACGACATAGGGGACGACGCGGCTCTGCAATGACTGCCAGATGAGCGCCGACGAGAGCCCGATCGCCAGAATCAGTCCGCCGAACGCCATCAGCCGTCAGTTCTTCGCCTGCGCTCGGGCATCGCCGATCCGCAAGTCCCAGAGCTGTCCGGCCCGGCTATAGGGTGTGTCGGGTTCAGGCGTTTGTCCATATCGCTGGACGGCACGTTTGAAGCGCATGGGTTATTCCCTTTCCTTGATATCGGGGGTGGCGGAAGCACCGCCGCGATCGCCTTCCTTGATCGTGTGCAGCGCCGTCTGGCGGCGATGGCGGGCGGTTTGCTGGTTTTGAAGACGCTGCGCCCAAGCCGGCGCGGCGCTGGCGGCAGCGCTCGGCGCCGCGTCCCCCGCGGACGCTGTCGAACTGTTGCCGGCATTCCACGCTGCGTCGCGCCCGCGTTCGGCGGCTGCCGCAAGGCCCGAGGCCGACGAGAGCCGGGTCGACGCCGCGCCTCTGGCGGCGGTAGCAACGCCGCCAAGGCCTGCGCCGACCGACGTAGAGCCCGAAGTTTCCTGGCCGAGCTTGTACGCGGTGGACGCCGCGCTCCCCATCGACGTGCCGGCGCGGATCGCACTCATTCCCGCGCTGCCCACTCCGCGCGCGGCAGCGACCGCGCCGGCCCCGCCCATGGCGATGCCGCCCGCCGCGAGCGCGGTTGTCGCGACGACCGATCCCGCGCCGAGCTGCGGCGCGCCTGCGACAAGACCCGAAGCGATGCCCGGACCGAAGATGGCGAGGCCAAAGAGCGCGAGGCTCGCGAGCATCAGCGACACGGCCTGCTCGGTCGTCACCTCCTCGCCGCCAAGCGCGCTGGTGAACTCGGCAAAATAATTCGAGCCGATGCCGACGATCACCGCGAGGACCATCACCTTTATGCCGGAGCTGACGACATTGCCGAGTACGCGCTCGGCGAGAAAGCTCGTCCGGTTCCAGAGCGCGAAGGGAACGAGGACGAACCCTGCGAGGCTGGTAAGCTTGAATTCGAGAATCGTGATGAAGAGCTGGATCGCGAGGATGAAGAAAGCGCCGATCACGATCACCCACGCGATCAGCAGCACCGCGATCTGGACGAAATTGTCGAAGAAGGCGATCGGCCCGACAAGATCGCTCGCCTGCACGAGAAGAGGGGACGCGGCCTCAAACCCCGTTCCGGCGAGGCGACCAGGCATGAGAAGATCCTCGGCCGATATGGCGCTGCCGCCCGCGACGAGCCCGAGCCCGGCAAAGGAGCGGAAGATAATGTCGGAGAGTGTCTGGAAGCTGTTCAGGATCAGCGCGAACGCGCCGACATAGAGGATTTTCTTGAGGAATTTGGCGATGACGTCGTCCTCGCCCCCGAGCGCCCAGAAGAGGCCGGCAAGCGTGATGTCGATGCCGATCAGGATAGAGGTAAGAAAACCGACATCGCCGCCCAGTAACCCGAAGCCGCTGTCGATATAGGCGATGAACGCAGCCATGAATTGGTCGATGACGTTGAGGTCGTCCATGTGTCAGCTCTCTCGAAAAGTGTCGCGGGGGCGCCGGCGCTTGCGGACTGCCCAAGTCCGCCGCGTCGTGCCGGTGCCCCCGCGACGGGGCAGCTGCGGTTGGAGGAAGCGGCCAGCCGCGCTGCCCCAATCGGTGGCGACGTCAGCGCGGCGGCGTTCAGGCCTTGCCGTCGCCGAGGAAGCGGCGTGTCGCCTCGCGTGCCTCGCGCTCGCCCTGCGCGCGGCGCGCCTGCTCGAGCGCCTGCCCGCGGAATTGCGCCGCCATGAGCTGCTGGATCTGGAACTGCTGCTTGGCCGCGAGCGCCAGCAGCTGGTTGGTCGCCTGCTGCGCGGCGAGGCCGCCCTCGGCGCCCTGGCTTTTCTCGACGATCGCCTTCAGCGCCTCGGCATCGCTGCGGACATTCTCGACGATCCCGCTCTGGACCGACATCGCCTGGCGGAATGCCGCCATCTCCTGCTCGATGCGCTGCTTCGCGGAAGCAACACGCGCGTCGCGCCGGGCGAGATGATCGAAGCTCGACGGAAAGCTGCCGCGGAACTGTTCGTCGAGACGGTCGACGCGGAAGTCGATGCCCTGCGCCTGGCCCATCAGCCGGTCGATTTCCTGGAGACGCTGCTCCAGCGCCGCCATCTGCGGGAAATCGACCTTCGCGAGATTCTTCTGCTGGTTCGCAAGCATCTGCGCTTCGTTCTGGAGCGACTGGATCTGCTGGTTGATCTGCTGAAGCGTACGCGCCGCGGTCAGCAAATTCTGCGAATAATTGGCGCTGTCGAAGACGGGGACCGCGAGCGCCGATGATGTCGGGAGCGACATCGCGGCGCCGGCGAGCATCAAGGTCATCATAAACTTCTTCATCATTCATCTCCTTCTTTAGAGGTCGGGAAGAGGGCGAAATCCGGCGAGGAGGCCCGCGGCCCAGTCGAGCCCGGCTTCGCCGAGATAGCGCGCGGCGAACTTCGCCTGGCCATGCTCGGCGAGAATGCGGTCGATGCGCTTCTGGCAATCGGGGTCGGAGGCGCCGCATAGCGCGAGCGCGACGGGTCCAAGCCCAAGCTCGAACAGGCGATTGCCGCGCGCCGATTGCAGATAATATTGGCGCTTCGGCGTCGCCCGCGCGATCAGTTCGATCTGCCGCGCGTTGAGACCGAAGCGCGCATATGCGGCCTCGCCCTGCGGCTCGATCGCCCGGTCGTTCGGAAGCAATATGCGCTGGGGGCAGCTTTCGATAATCGCAGGCGCCACCGAACTTGCCGCGACATCCGCGAGGCTCTGCGTTGCGAACACGACGCTGACATTGCGTTTTCGCAAGACCTTGAGCCATTCGCGGATACGCGCGGCGAACAGCGGATGATCGAGGAAGACCCAGGCTTCGTCGAGGATGAGCAAGGTCGGCCGACCGTCGAACTGCTCTTCGAGCCGATGGAACAGATAAGTGAGCACCGGCGCGACGACGCCCGCCTGCCCCATCAGTGCCTCGGTCTCGAAGCACTGGACATCAGCGACGCGGAGATCGTCTTCGGCCGCATCGAGCAGCCGTCCGAACGGACCTTCGAGCGTGTAAGGCGCGAGCGCGGTCCTGAGCTCAATCGATTGTAGCAGAAGCGACAGGCCGGTCAGCGTGCGCTCAGCCCGCGGCGCGCTCGCCAGGCTGGTGAGCGCCGACCAGATCGCGTCCTTTACGTCGGGCGTGACGAGAAGTTTCTCGTGCGCGAGGAGCGCCGCAATCCATTCGGCGGCCCACGCCCGCTCGTCGGCCCGGTCGATCGAGGCGAGCGGCTGGAACGCGATGCCCATGCCCTCGCCATCCTCGGCGCCGAGCCCGAGCGCATGATGCGCGCCGCCCATCGCGAGGACGGCGGCGCGCGCCGAGAAGCCCTTGTCGAAGATATAGACCTGGGCGTTCGAATATCGGCGGAACTGCAGCGCGAGCAGCGCGAGCAGGACCGACTTGCCAGCGCCTGTGGGTCCGACGATCATCATGTGGCCGACGTCGCCGACATGGGTCGAGAGGCGGAACGGCGTCGACCCGCTCGTCTCGGCGACGAGCAGTGGTGGGCCCGCGAGATGATCGTTGCGCGCCGGACCTGCCCACACCGACGATAAAGGCATCAGGTGCGCGAGGTTGAGCGTGTGGACGAGCGGCTGCCGGACATTCGCGTAAACCTGCGCCGGCAGGGAGCCGAGCCAGGCTTCGACCGCGTTCACGCTCTCGCGTATGCACACGAAGCCGAGACCATTGACGATGCGCTCCACGCTCCGCAATTTCTCGTCGGCGCGCTCGGACACGGTATCGGATACGGTGATCGTCGCCGTGAGGTGACCGAAGGCGACATGGTCGCCGCCGAGCGCCTGCAACGCGAGATCGGTGTCGACCATCTTGTTGTCGGCGTCGCTGTCGAGCAGTTGCGCCGGCTGGTTGTACATCACCTCTCGGAGCAGCGCGGTGATCGACTTGCGCTTGTTGAACCACTGGCGGCGGAGCTTTGTCAGCGCTTTGGTCGCGTCCGTCTTGTCGAGTGCGATGAAGCGCGTCACCCAGCGATAGGCAAAGCCCTCGTGATTGAGCGCGTCGAGAATCGCGGGCCGGCTCAATCCCGGAAAGCCGGTGATCGTGACGGTGCGAAGATGGAGGTCGCCGAGCATCGGTTCGAGCCCGCCGGTCAGCGGCGTGTCGGCGAGCAGCCCGTCGAGATACATTGGCGTCTCGGGGACCGCGACCAGGTGGCGCTTCGCCGAGATCGTGCCGTGCAGATAGGTCAGCGTGTCGGCGTCATCGAGCGCGCGGACTTCGGGCATGAAGCCCGCGAACAGGTCGAGTATGCGGTCGGTTTCGGCGACGAAGGACGCCAGCGCCTGCCGCCAGTCGCGGCCCTTCGTATCGTCGCTGCGTTCGACGAGCGCGCGCCCCGCGCTCGCCGCTTGATCGGCGGGCGGCAGGAAGGTGATCGTGAGCCAGTGGAAGCTCTCATAATGAGCCCCCGCACTTTCGAAGCTTGCGCGTCTCTCCTCCTCCACCAGCCAAGACGCCGGGTCGGGAAAGTCGCTCGCGGGGTAACCGAGCGCCTCGCGGCGCTCGGCCTCGATATGGAGCGCCCAGCCTGACCCAAACCGCTTCAACACATTGTTCGCGCGAGCGGAGACCGAGACGAGCTCGGCCTCGGTCGCGCTTTCAAGGTCGGGGCCGCGGAACGCGAGGATGCGGCTGAAGCTGCCGTCCTTGTTGAGGATAACGCCGGGCGCCACCAGCGCGGCCCAAGGCAGATGGTCGGCGAGCCGGTCGCTCCGGCGGCGATATTCGGCGAGGTTCAGCATGCGAGGTGCCCCCGCTGACGGAGGTGCCGGACGAGCATTGCCGCAAAGTCCGGGTCATGCTTCGCCGCCATCACGGCGGCGGTGTGGCCGATCGCCCAGACGCCGATCCCGGCGACCCACTGCTGGAGTCCAAGCCCGAGCGCCGCTGCGAGCGTCCCATTCAGGATGGCGATCGCGCGCGGTGCGCCGCCGAGCAGGATCGGCTCGGCGAGCGAGCGGTGAAGCGGCGCTTCATAGCCTTCGATATGGCTGCCCGCGCCGATCATGCGACGAGCGCTCCGCCGCCGAAGCTGAAGAAGGAAAGGAAGAAGCTCGATGCGGCAAAGGCGATCGACAGGCCGAAGACGATCTGGATCAGGCGGCGGAACCCGCCCGCCGTCTCGCCGAAGGCGAGCGTCAGGCCTGTCGTGATGATGATGATCACCGCGACGATCTTGGCGACGGGACCCTGCACCGATTCCAGCACCTGCTGGAGCGGCTCCTCCCACGGCATGCCCGAACCCGCGGCATGCGCGGCGCCCGATAGACCGAAGATGAGGCCAATCTGGACGCTGACCGCCGCGAAGCGACCAAGTTCGGGGGCGCGAGCGCGTGCTTTGACCAACAAGGGTGCGAACGCATGAACGAACATTGGCTATTCTCCTGGAGCTTGAGGAAGACGATCGGCGATGACGTAGCCGCCGGCGGCATCGAGCCCCGCGACGCGCGCAGCTCCGGAGATGCGGCGGGCAAGGCCCCGCCCGGCAATGAAGACGATGAGGTCGATGGCCTCGGCGATCAGCCGCCGCGGCACGGTCACGACGCTCTCCTGGACCAGGCTCTCGATCCGGTAGAGTGCGGAAAGCGCGGAGTTCGCGTGCACCGTCGCGATCCCGCCGGGATGCCCGGTGTTCCAGGCTTTCAGCATGTCGAGTGCCTCGGCGCCGCGAACCTCGCCGACGACGATGCGATCGGGCCTGAGACGCAGCGTCGAGCGGACGAGGTCGGCCATCGATACGATGCCCGGCCGGGTTCTGAGCGCGACGAGGTCGCGCGCAGCGCACTGAAGCTCGCGCGTGTCCTCTATGATGATCACCCGCTCGTCGATCTCGGCCATTTCGGCTAGAAGCGCATTGGCGAGCGTCGTCTTGCCCGAGCTCGTGCCGCCTACGACAAGGATATTCTGGCGCTCCGCGACGGCCGCCGACAGCAGCCGCGCCGTGTCCGCCGTCATGATGCCGTCGCTTACATAGTCGAGCAGGGTGTAAATGCGCGCCGCGGGCTTGCGGATCGAGAAACAGGGCGCGGTGCTGACCGGAGGCAATATGCCCTCGAAGCGCTCGCCCGCCCCCTCGCCGTGCGGCGGCAGTTCGGCCGAAACGATCGGCGATGCCGCGTGCACTTCGGTGCGCGCATGGCTCGCGACGAGCCGGATGATGCGTTCGACCTGCGCCGGCTCGTAGCGGGCGCCCGTCTCGACACGCCCTTCGCCGAGCCGGTCGACGCGCAACACACCGTCGGGGTTGACCATGATCTCCTGCGTGAGCGGATCACCCAGCGCGGCAGCGATCGTCGGCCCCATAGCAGTGCAAAGCATGGCGCGGCGGCGCTCGAACGAAGTGGAGCCGCTCACGATGCCGTCTCCGCAACATCCTCGGCACCGATCGAACGGCGGCCGCCGGCAATCTGCCGTCCGACCTGCGTCACGAAGGCATCGAAGCGCTCGCGCCCGACCGCCCGCGCCGCGCTGTCGGCCTCGGGCAGCGGGGCGGTGACCATCAACTGATACTGGACGAACAGCGAGAGGCTCTCGAGCAGCACGTCGATGTCGCGGCGTGCCTTGGCGATCTCGCGGCTGATCCGGTCGAGCCGTCCCTTCAGAAGATCGTCGATCTCCTTCGATCCCCGCCGCGCGAGCCAGGCGGAAACGGCATCGTTGACGATAGCGCTCTTGGTCGCGCCGGGCTTCGCCGCGAGCGCATCGAGTGCCTCGCTGACCGCGAGGTCGATATACAGATTCTGCCGGACCTTCATGATCTCACATCCCCGGCAGCAGGTCGCGCCCGCTGGTCTCGTTAATGCCATGTCCGCGCGCCACATCGCTGAGGCCCTGCGGCCCCGCCCCCTGCGCGCGGTCCATCGCCTTCCGCTCGGCAGCGGCATCGGCGTCGTCCTGCTCGGCAGCGATCAGCTCGAGTTGTTTCGGCTCGTCCGTTTTCGCAGGCGGCTCCTCGGCGATGCCGGGATGACGCTGCTGCTCGAGCCCACCGCCGCTTGCCTCGCCCTCTTCATCACTTTCGGCTCCGGCCAGACGCGCGTCGGGCTTGCGCGCGAAGCTGCCCCAGTCGTTCGGGCGCGGTGAAGGCCGGTCGGGCGACTGACCTTCGGGCGAACCCTTCGATCCCGGCGGCGGCAACAGCCGGCTCTCGAAATTGGGATCGTCATAGTACCGCAGCTTCTTCGCGCGGATCGGCGCGAGACCCGATACGAGCACAAGCTCATCGTCGGCAGGCAGCTGCATCACCTCGCCCGGCGTCAGCAGCGGGCGCGCGGTTTCCTGGCGGCTGACCATGACATGCGCGAGCCACGGCGCGAGACGGTGCCCGGCATAGTTGCGCATCGCGCGCTGCTCGGTTGCCGTGCCGAGCGCGTCCGAGATACGTTTCGCTGTCCGCTCGTCGTTCGACGCAAAGGCGACGCGAACGTGGCAGTTATCGAGGATCGAATTATGGTCGCCATAAGCGCGCTCGATCTGGTTGAGCGATTGGGCGATCAGAAAGGCGCGGATTCCGTAGCCCGCCATGAAGGCGAGCGCGGTCTCGAAAAAATCGAGGCGTCCCAGCGCCGGAAATTCGTCGAGCATCAGGAGAAGCTCATGACGGCGCACGGTCGAGCCGCGCTCGTCGAGCTTCTCGGTCAGGCGCCGGCCGATCTGATTGAGAATCAGGCGGACGAGCGGCTTGGTCCGCGAGATGTCCGACGGCGGGATGACAAGATAGAGCGACACCGGGTTCTTCGCATCGACGAGGTCGGCGATCCGCCAGTCGCACTGCGACGTCACCGCGGCGACGGTCGGGTCGCGGTAGAGCCCGAGAAACGACATCGCCGTCGAGAGCACGCCCGAGCGCTCATTCTCCGACTTGTTGAGAAGCTCGCGAGCGGCTGACGCAACGACAGGATGTACGACCGGCGCATCCTTGGTGCCGATATGATTGGTGGTCATCATTCGCCGCAGCGTCGCGGTGAAAGGCCGCTGCGGATCCGAGAGGAATGCCGCGACGCGTGCGAGCGTCTTTTCCTCCTCGGCATAGAGGACGTGAAGGATCGCGCCGACGAGCAGCGAGTGCGAGGTTTTTTCCCAGTGGTTCCGCCGCTCCAGCGCCCCTTCCGAAAGGCGAGCGATCGCCGCGCGCATGGCTCACGTGGGAACCAAAAAGCCCGCCGAGGATTCCCCGGCAATGGAGGAGACGCGGCGCAGGCCGGCGATCGCATTGCAGATGCGGAGGTGGCGATGAAAACTGGATATCTGTTGCTGTTGCCGATGCTGATAGCGATCGGGGGATGCAGCGAGAATATCGAAGCTCAGAAGAGTAGCATCGAGACCGGCGAGATCGAGTTGCCGCCCGAGCAGACCGATGAAGCAGCCGAGGCCTCGAAGGAAGAGGGGACCGACCTCAAACTTAGCTCGCCGGTCGGTCTCGACTGAGGGATTTGTCCCGCCGGCCATGGCCGATGTGACAAATCCCACCTCAGCCGCCGATCTTTACCGCTAGCCATGGGCAAAACGGAGGGCATCACATCCGATAAGACAGCGTAAGAATGCCGAACGGCTGTGTCTGCTTCATAACGAGCGGGCTGTCCTTCACTGCACCGAGCAATGAAGTGACGCTGCCCGTCGCGCTGAGGGTCAACCGATCGGAGAGGCGATAGGATGTGGTGAGTGCAGCGGACACATCCTTGAAGCCCGATCCTGCAGTGAAGGCGGGCAGACCCGACGCAAGCGCCTCGGCAGCGGTGATCCCGAAATAGCCATCATTGTGCTTGCGATCGGCCCACGTCGCGCCAAGTGTTGGAGTCACGGTTAAGCGCGTCGACAGCGCCAAAGGGTAGGAAAGGCTCGCGTCCGCGACGATGCCTTCGGTCCCGCCCGAGATTCCCTTTACGACACCGACCGTCGCGACCGCACCGCCTGCGCGAAGATTGGCGAAGATTCTGCCGCCAACGCCGCTTGAAAGTCTATCGACGCCGGCAGGGACATCGCGTCGGCGATAGCCCGGAATAAAGACGAGGCTGGCACCCACTGTGACATGCTCACTGCCGATCGCCTCAACCCCGATACCGTTGCGCAGATTTGCGAACAGCCGTCCCTCTTTGATGTCGATCACCGGGATCGGTATCAGCCGGTAATCATCCGATCCCTGATATTCGGGCGTCAGCGCAATGCCGGCGCCCAGCACGACATGATCCGGATTCTTGTCCTGCGCATGCACGCTTGGCGTCACCATGGCGGCGAGCGGCAGCGCTAGCAGCAGGCTTCGGCGTGGCGAAGAGAATGGGTAGCTTTTCATTTTAGCGTCTCGCTGTCTGGTTGCCCTTCATTACCGAGGGCGGTGGGGGGAAAATTATGTCTGCGAGGTGGAGAGCCGCAGGGGTCTCAAGGACGAGATTTTGCCGCTGGGCGGGAGCATTGGGACTCGGCAGCACGGGTGTCATCGACCGCGGACTCGCAGGAGAGCAGGATAAAGAGCATTTGGACCTCGGATATAAGATGCACCGTCGTATCTAAAATGCCGGATCGACTGTCAATAGGAAACGTCGCGTATCTTATGACCGGGTTCGCGCGGCGCCGACGCCCCGTCTTTTCGGAGCGAGCAAGGCTGACCGGGCCGCGAGACGGCCAAGACGTGCCACGAACGACCTATTTCGGTGATGCTGCCGCAACGAGCGGCAGGAATATCTCGTCGACGATCTCGGCTATCGCCGCATCGGAGACCGGTTTCACCGTGACCATGATTTCATGCAGGACCAGTCCGAGCGGCATGCGCGCGATACGCGGCGTCAGACGCTGCTCGTCGATTTCTCCGCGCTGGACCGCCCTTTCGATAACCGGCTGAAGCGGATGTTCGCGAAATCGCTCGTCGGTGAAGCTTGCATTCTCGCCCGCCATATCCTCGTTCATCTCGAAGAGGAGCCGCAGCAACTTCGGAGGCGAGCGATCGGCAAACTTGCGCAGGATCATGCAAAGTTCTGCGCGCAGATCGCCCAGATCGGGGACGTCGATCGGGTTCTGGCGGACATGTTGCGCGATCGCCGCCGAGGCGAGGTCCGTGCGCGTCGGCCAACGCCGATACAGGACGGGACGACTTGTGTGCGCTCGCTTGGCCACCGCTTCAAAAGTGAAATGAGCATAGCCTGCAATCGAGAGTTCCGCCCAGGCCGCCTCGAGGATCGCATCCTCGAGGGCGGAGCCTCGCCTCCTCCGCATGATGGCGTCGGCGCTCATGCGAGGTCGGCTTCGCCGATCCGATACAAGCGTGCCGTGCACCTGGTTCGAGCAGAAACTTCGGACTGCGAGGCATGAGGCGCGCGGATCGGGGCGTCCGCGAACTGTCGCGACCTGACATTCGTTGCGAAGCGGATTCCTTGCATCGTCTGGGCATGTATCGATCGGCCATACTGATGTCATGCGTTAACCGCACTGCCCGGCCGCAAAGATCTTGGCCGCTGGACTCAAATCGCAACCCAAGCCCGGCCCCTAGCGGAGCTACTTTCCCAGAGGTTGGATCGCTAACCCGTGACAGAATATCAGGGAAAATGACCCAAGGCCGACGGACCGCTTCCGGGACAAAATCGGCAAGGCGAACGTTTAGTCGTTCTCTGCCGCTGATCGCGGACTATATCGCGCGCCGGGTGATGCGAAAATTCTCAAGTCGAGTGACGCTCAGTTCAAGGGCAACGTGGGATATGACGGACCGAAAGGACAGCGCGATCCGTCTGCCTTGACCCCTCCACTGGTGGGTTCACCAACGAGTTACAGCCAAAGTGAAAATCCGGACATTGATGCCATTTGCTATCGCGAACCGGTGGTAAAATTGCCGCCGCTTCGGCGCGATGTGGCGCGGGGAGTTGCGTTGATCTTCCGGTAGGACCTGATAGGGCATCGCAAGACAGTTTCGAGGGCGAAGATGGCAGACACCGACAAGCAGCCAGATGACAAAACTTCGCGTCGGAAGGGTATCCAGTCGGTCGAAGTTGGCCTCAACGTTCTCCAGGCGATGGCGTCGCTGGGAGGCCCCTCGGCCTTGAGCGCGATCTCCCACGCGAGCAACATGGCCGCGCCGCAGGTGCACCGGTATCTCCAAAGCCTCATCGCAACAGGCATGGCGACGCAGGATCCGTCAAGTGGACGGTATGACCTCGGTCCCGGAGCGCTGAAACTTGGTCTCGCCGCCCTTGCCCGTACCGATGCGTTCAGGCTCGTCGACAGTATCATATACGAGTTCTCTCGAACATCGGGGCAGACGGTGCTCATCGCCGCCTTGGGGCCGCTGGGGCCAACCGTCGTACGATGGTATTCGGGCAAGCCCGGTGTTGCTACCTCGCTTACGGTCGGCTCGGTGATGTCGATGATCTACTCGGCCACAGGACGGATATTTCTTGGCTTTTCACCCGAGCCGGAAATAGAAAATCTCGTTGCTCAGGAGATGCAGCGGGCGCCGATGACGCCCGAGGAACTTGATGCCGTGCGCCGCGATGTGCGCGAAAGGGGCCGGGCCCATGTGAGCGGCATGCTGATTCCGGGGCTCAATGCCACCGCTTTTCCTGTCTTCGACCTTCAAGGCCGGCCCATTTTGTCTGCAACAATGGTATGGCCCGATGCATTCGATAGCCCGGGGCAGGAACAGGCGAGCGAAGAACTGGCGATCGCCTGCCGCGCAATGAGCACGAGCCTCGGCTGGTCGGAGGAGCCTGCCATACGGCAATCGACCTAGCGGCCCCATGCAAGGTGGCCCAGCGCCTGACGCGGGACCTGCCGCCGTGTCACTGGCGACAGTCCATACGCGACCGCAGCGCGGTCGGCAGCATTGCAGAGACGTGACTGTTTCGATCGAGGGCGATCGTCGGGCGGTCTGGGCCCACCCCGATCAGATCGGGTAGAGCTGTCCCGCCGGTTCGATCGTAATCCATTTTAGCTCAGTAAACTCGTCGATCACGGCCCGTCCGTCGAACCGGCCATAGCCACTTGCCTTCATCCCACCATATGGAGCTTGAGGCTCATTTTGCACAGTCGCGCCATTGACGTGAACGTGACCTGCGTCGATCCGCCGGGCAACGTCGAGAGCGCGTATCACGTCCTGTCCGAACACAGCAGCTGCGAGGCCATATTCGGTATCGTTGGCGACGCGGACGGCTTCCTCGACGCCGCTTACGCGGACGACCGTGGTTACGGGGCCGAAGGTCTCCTCATCATAAATGGTCATACCGGGTTTGACATGGTCAACAATTGTCGCGGGCATGACAGCGCCGTTTGCCCGTCCCCCGGCGACGATCTTGGCGCCTTTGCCCTCTGCATCGTCAATCATAGCGTTGATGCGTCTGCCGGATTCCGCGGCGATCATCGGCCCGACGACGCACGATGGATCAATCTTGGGATCACCGCTCGTCAGCTTTACCGCTTCCGCAGCAAATCGCTCAACGAACGCGTCGGCGATGCGTTCGTCCACGACAAAGCGTTCGGTCGACATGCAAATCTGCCCCTGATAAAGGTAGGAGCCGAAGATGGCGGCGCGCACGGCATCATCGAGATTTGCATCATCGAGCACGACGAACGGCGCTTTTCCGCCCAGCTCGAGCAAACAGCGTTTCAGATGATGCGCCGCCTTTTCAGCGATGATGCGCCCGACGCGGGTCGAACCCGTGAAGTTGATCCGCCGCACCGCGGGATGACTGACCAGCGTGTCGATGATCGCCGGGCTATCTTCGGGCGCATTGGTCAGAAAGTTCAGCACCCCCGCTGGCAAGCCTGCTTCGTGAAAGGCTTCAGCCACGAGCGCATGGGTCTTGGGACTCAGCTCCGACGCGCGGAAGATAACAGAATTTCCGCACGCGATCGGATAGGCGATCGCGCGGGCTGCCAAAATGATCGGCCCGTTCCACGGCACGATGCTGAGAACCACGCCTGCGGGTTGCCGGACCGTCATAGAGAGCGCGCCGGGCTTGTCGGTGGGTATGGTCTCGCCCTGAATCTGAGTGGTCAGCGCCGCCGCCTCGCGAATAAGTCCCGCGGCGGCGAACACGTTGAACCCGCTCCAGAGGCCCGAAGCGCCGATTTCGGCCGCCATTGCGGCGCCGATCGTCTCGACCTTCGCCTCCAGCCTGTCCGCCGCGGCGAGAAGAATTTTCCTCCGCTCGGTCGGGCCGGTTACCGACCAGGTCCGGAAAGCGTGCTGCGCGGATTCGGCTGCGCGCTGCGCATCCGCAACGGAGGCCGCTGCCGCCGTGGTGGCGAGCGCGTCACTGACAGGGTCACGCCGCTCGAAGGTGGCTCCGTCGGCTGCGTCCAGCGCTTCATTGTCGATCGTCAGTTGAACCTTCACAGCCAAGCTCCTCTAATAATAGCGTTGCATGCGTCGCGCTCCACAGCGCCATCCAGTACATCAGTCGGTCCGATCACGGCTTATTCCGCGTCGGGCTGTTCTTCGGGCCGTGCTCGCCTGAACGCATCGAGTTCGAGGCATCTCGCCTCGATGTCGAGTAAATCCGGCCAGCGCAAGTCGACGCCGAACCTGCGTGCATTAACGAGTTGCGGAACAAGGCAAAGCTCGGCGAGCCCCGGCCTATCCCCAAAGCAGAAGCGGTTCTCGCGCCGACCGAGCAGGGTGGAACAGGCCGACAGCCCCTCGTCGATCGTGATCCTCGCCCAATGATTAACTTGTTCCTCGGCGAGACCGAGCGCCCGAAGTCGTGCGAGGATCTTCAGATTCTGAACCGGGTGGATATCGCACGCGATAACCTGGGAAAAAGCCCGGACGCGAGCGCGCAGTGTCAATTCAGCCGGAAGAAGCGGCGGCGCAGGCTTCAGTTCGTCGAGATATTCACAGATGGCGAGCGATTGGGTGAGAACGTCCCCACCGGTTTCGAGCGTCGGCAACAGGCCTTGCGGATTGAGCCGGCGATAGTCCGGGGCGTTTTGCTCACCCTTTCGCAAATGATGGGCGACGCTTTCATAGGCGAGGCCCTTCAGGTTCAGCGCGATCCTGACCCGGTAGGATGCCGTCGAGCGGAAATATTCGTGCAGTTTCACCAGATCAACATCCCGATAAGCAAAAGGCCGCTGTCGACGCAAGGCCGGATGACGGCAAACGCGCCGCAATGTCCTCAGTCCGTCATCGCCGCGCCGATACGCACCGCCGTTGGTTGCAAACCGGCAATGGATACTATGATCTCGTCCCCCGGAACGACCGGCCCGACGCCCGCCGGGGTTCCCGTGTAGATGAGGTCGCCCGGTTCGAGACGATAGAGATTGCTGAGGAAAGCAATGATGTCGGCAACCGGCCAGATCATGTCGCCAAGGTCGCCGCGCTGCTTGGTTTCGCCATTGACCGTCAGTTCGATCGCCCCGCTTGCGATATGCCCCGCATCCGCGACGGGAAGAATTATGCCGAGCGGCGACGATTGTTCGACATTTTTTCCCGTATCCCAGGGACGTCCCTTTTCCCGCGCGACGAGCTGCAGATCACGGCGCGTCATGTCGAGACCGGTCGCGTAGCCATAGACATGATCGAGTGCGACCGTCGGCGCGATATTGCGTCCAGCCTTGCCGATCGCGACGACGAGCTCGGCCTCATAATGGAAATTGGCGGTCCCCGGCGGATAGGCAATCTCCGTGCCGCTCGGCACGACCGTCTCGGCCCATTTCGTGAAAAAGAAGGGCGGCTCGCGATCAGGGTCGCGGCCCATTTCGACCGCGTGGGCGTAATAATTTGCGCCAACGCAGAATATGCGGCGGACAGGAAAGCTTTCGCCATTGGCAACAGCAGCCGCTGGTGCGCCAGGGACAGAGAAGGAGAGAGTCACAACAATTCCTCTTTGAAGAGATGGAGTTTCTGCTGGCATGTCTTGTCGGAGAAACCGAACAGGACGAGAGGTCGGCTCGCGGCAAATTGGACGGTCTTCCAGGAGGGAACGATGAAGATATCGCGTTCCGCGAGATCGAGCGGCTTGCCGTCGATCAGCGCCGTTCCTCCGCCCTCGACGACGACGTAGATCGAGCCGTCGGTCGAACGACGGGCCCGGGTCTCGAAGCCTTGCGGGATCAGGCGGACATGCGCAGATACGGTCGGCATGATAGAGCCGCCATCGGCCGGATTGATGAATTCGAGCGCGTGACCGAGGTGCGGGTCGATCTCGGCAGTCGCTGCCATGTTGCCGAGCGCGGCGCGCCATTCGGCGTAAGGGTAATGAAACAGCGGCTGGTGCGCAGGCCGGCGATCAGCGACCCCTCCCCGCATCGGCCGCATATTGTGCCCATATCGTGCCAGCGTGTCTCCGGGCGGGGCGGTCTCGGGAAAAGCCGGTTCCTGCCATTTCTCCGCGAAGCCGGCATCGAAATGCCGCACCGTCGGGATATCGAGTCCGTCGAGCCAAATCATCGGACTGGACGTCGGGTTGCCATGGTCATGCCACTGGCCGCCGGGCGTCAGCACGAGATCGAACGGCCGCATGATCGCCTTTTCTCCGTCGACGGCGGTAAAGGCGCCCTCGCCTTCCATCACGAACCGGAGCGCGCATTGGCTGTGCCGGTGACATGGTGCGACTTCGCCTGGCAGGATCATCTGCAGTCCGGCGTAAAGGCTTGAGGTGGCAGAAGAACTGCCCTTAAGACCCGGGTTTTCAAGGATCAGTACGCGCCGCTCGGCTTGCTCGGCAGAAATCAGGTCACCGGCCCGCAGCAGATAGGCACGCGCGTTGTGGTACCGCCATCGATGGGTGACCGCGGAGCTGTCGGGTTCGCGCGGGACGAGCGCGTGCAGAACCTCCCAAAGCGGCGTCAGGCTCTCGGGCTCCATTTCGGCGTAAAGCGCCTCGAGCTGGCTTCTCTGGTCATTGGGTCGGTCAGTCATCATGTCGGGTCCATTGTTGGCGAGCGCGCATTACCGACGCGTCCTGCTATTCCTCAAGCGCCACGCGCACCGAGAGCTGCTCGATGTCGCCGGTCAAAAATATCTGGCACGAAAGCCGCGATGAAAGATCTCGATGCTCAGACTCCGAGAGGAGGTCGTCCTCATCGTCGCTCATCGCAGGCAAGTCATGGCCATGCGCGTCGTCGATATGGACGTGACAGGTCGCGCAAGAGAGACATCCTCCGCAAATCGCAAAGGCCTCGTTGAAGCCGGCGTCGCGGATGGCTTCCATCAAAGTGACGCCGCTCTCGGCATCGATGCGGCTCTCGAAGCCGTTCCGATCGGTGAGATGGAGGATAGTCATAACCGGCTCCGAAGTCAGATGGGATAGATGAGCGAATTGGGGATCAGTTCGCTGTCAAAAACGCAGAATTTCGACTGAAACAGCAATCGGTCGCCCGATGTGGCAACCCGATCGACGTAGCGTCCTGCGTTAAATATCTCGCTTGGACAGTCGCGCTTCGTGCGGATTACAAGGTAGTTTGCCTCGACCTCGAGTATGTCGCCGTGCCGTGCCAGTACATGGGGCAGGCCCACGATGTGCCGCTGATAATAAGGCGCGTGGAACAAAGTGCTCTCGATGCCATAGACGCGGTCGCGCAGCATGCCGAGGCCATGCAGATCGAGCGTCCCAAGGGGCAGACCGCGATCATAGTTTTCGCGCGGCACGATGCGATAGCGGCAATCCTCGGTAAAAAAGTCCGGCCAGTCGCCAAAGCGGCCCTCGTCGATGCAGGCGACATAGGCCGCGTACAAGCCGCCAAGCGCAGTCGAAAGCTGATCGGCTGCAATCACAGATCCATAACCTCTCTCCAATAGCGATACATTCCGCGGATCAGCGTTTCCGTCACCATATGGTCGGTGTTTTCGATCGCGGTTCCGCCAAGTTCGCAAAGCGAACTGAAGTCAGCATCCTGCTGGAACCCGTCCTGGCTGAACTCGATGACTTCGCCATCATCAGCAGACACAAAGCCAGCGGGACCGAAGAGATTGGCCTGCCGCAACCGGCGTTGGACCATGGCGTCGTCGTCCTCCTCGAACCCGAAGTGCGTCCAGACGAAATCGAACTTGTCGTGGCCTACCGGCAAGATCTGCCGGGTCGACAGCGAATTGACCTGCTGCTGAAGGATGACACTCGGAAAAATCGTCGTCATGCACACGGTCGGCTCGCCCCACCATGGTTCATGGACGATATCGAGCAGGCGCATGTCGTTAAGCTTCATATTCTCGCGGAAGCTCGAAACGCCTTGGGTGACATCCTTGTCGACGGTTTCACTGCGCCGCGACACCATGCAGGCATGCCGGTTCTTCTCGTCCATGACGAGATCGGATTTGTTGTCGGCGCGCCAGAGGCCAAAAGTGACGAACCAGGTATGCAAGAGACCTGGATGATAGGGATCCTTGATATTCTCCATCATCAGCTTCCAGTTTCCCGGAATCCGCTGGCGCGAATAGCCATGGACGACCAGTTTCCGCCCGTCGAAGGTCCGGTCGAAGTATCGCAGCACATCGGGGCCAAGATATTCCTCGAACGATTCGGTCTCGTCGGAGAAGCTTGCGAACACCACGCCGTTGCGTACCGCGACCTTGAGACGGGTGAGGGCGCGATCCTCGAGGGTAAAGTCGGCGGGCATACCGCCCTGCCCCTTGACGCCGCGCTGGAACGGGACGCCAAGCAGCTTCCCGTCGTAATTATAATTCCACTGATGATAGGGACAGACGAGCGTCTTCACATGACCGGTCCGCTCCTGGCAGAACCGCATTGCGCGGTGCGCGCAACGATTCTCAAGCACATTGATCTCGCCCTTGCGGTTGCGGATCATGATAACCGATCGCTCGCCGATCGCGGTACGCTTGAAGTCGCCGGGATTGGGGACCTCGACTTCGAGGCCGACATAGCTCCAGTGCCGGCCATAGAAGATGCGCTCGAGCTCGCGCGCGTAGATCGACGGATCGGTGTACACGAAGGAGGGAATGCGGCTGTTGTTGCCATCTTGCCAGATTCCAGGCTGCGGATCGGCTGCCGGTGATGCGACGTCTTGATCCATGAGCACTCTCCATTGATTATCGTTGGACTCGCGGCGGCCTCGCATTCTCAAGCAAGACCGCCGCGACCCAGGGACAGATTGGCGATGGCGATCATGCCATCACGTGCCGATCAAAAGGCCGTCTTCAAGTTGACACCGACGGTGCGCGGCCGATTGACCGCGAGCGAGCGGGTCGTCGGCGTGGTGATCGCGGTTGAAGAGAAGGCATTGCCGACCGTGGCATGCGTGTTGAGCAAATTGTCGACGAAGAGCGACACGCGCCAGCGCTCGTCTTCATCATGCACGCCCAAGCGTAGATCGACGATCTGGTAGCTCTTGCGCGTGCGCCAGGGACTGGCGTCGTTATATTCTGCGAGGACGCTTGACGTGTGGCTGGCGTTGCCGAGGAGGAAGGCGTTCAGGCCGTTGCCGATCGGCTGGTCGTAGTTGAACGAAGCCGATGCGGTGAATTTGGGGACGTCGAGCAACCGGTCGCCCGCCTGGCCTGTCGTTCCCGCAACGGTATCTTTGAGCTTTGCGTCATTATATCCAAGATTCAGCCCGAGCGTCAGACTGTCGGACGCGCGCCAATTTGTCTCCAGCTCAAGCCCCCGGCTGACGGCCTTTCCGAAGTTGCCGGTAAAGTTGAACCCGCACTGCAGACTGACTTGCTGCTGAATCCGCGACCAGTCGATGTGATAGGCGGACGCGTTCATCGTCACGCGTCGATCAGCAAATTGCGTCTTCGCGCCGATTTCGTAGCTCCAGAGCGAGTCCGGGTCATATTTTGTCGGTGCGCCCGAAAGCCCGAGCTCTGTCAGATAGGGCGCGCACACGGCAATCGGCACTGGCGCGAGCGCACCGCCGGCACGGAAGCCCTTCGACGCGCTCGCATACAGCAGGACATTGTCGGTGACGTCGAAATCGACGCCGAACTTCGGCGTCACGCCGCTGGACTTCGAGGTACCGGCCGACTGGGTGGGCCCGCCATTGAACACGCCGTCCGACGCGGAGTTGAAGTCTTCCTTCACTTCGAACCAGCGCAGGCCGCCGGTCACACGCAGGCGATCGCTGATGTTCCAGGTCGCCTGTCCGAACGCCGCGACTTCTTCCGCCGCCGTGTTGCGCCGTCCTCTGAACAGCGTGTCGAAGCCGGTAAAGGGCGTGCCGAAAGCGTCGTTGAACGCGGCGGTCAGCGGCAGCTCATTGCGCCGCTTCCGCTTATTTTCCTGGTAGTAGCCGCCGACGACAAATTCGATCGGCCCGATTTCACCCGAGAGGCGGACCTCCTGCGTGAAAATCGTCGTGCGGATGAACTGCGTTTCGCCGTGCGGGAATGCCGTGGTCTGAACGCCTGGCGCGATGAGGCCAAGAAGATAGTGGATGACGCGCGTTGTGTCCTCGGTATCCTTGAAATCGCGGATGAAATAGGAGGAGGACGAGGTCAGTTCGAGATCACCGATTTCCTGCGCCGCAGTAAGGTTGTAAATCTGAACTTCGTCCTGCGAACGGTCGGGGATCATGCGCGCCTGGACCATATTGTCGTAGCTGCCCGGCGGGTCATCAAATGCGAAGGCGCCGTCGACCTTCTGGTTCTGATAATAAACCGAAGGGGTGATGCGCAGCGTGTCGGTCGGCGTGATCGCCAGCGCCGCGCGAAAACCCCAGATGTCGTAGCTGTTGACGTTCTTCTTCGGCGCGACGGTCGGATCGATCGCAAGATAATTGTTCGGGTCGACCGCATAGCGGTCGATGTAACCATCCTCGAACTTGTAGAAGCCTACCACACGCAAAGCCGCAACGTCCTTGATGAGCGGCAAGTTGACGACGGCATTCGCCGCATAATTTGTCCCGCCGCTCTTGGTCGACGACAAGGTGAGGTCGCCGCGCGCTTCGAGTTCGTCGGTGTCGGGCTGGTTCGAGACATATTTGATCGCACCGCCCATCGATGCCGACCCGTAGAGCGTTCCCTGCGGACCCCGGAGGACTTCGACCCGATTAAGGTCAAAGGTCGACCCTTCGATGTTGGTCGCGACCGCCGAAACAGGCACTTCGTCGAGATAAAAACCGGTCGTTGCCTGCGATCCCGTCGTCGACGAGATCCCGCGGACGATGATCTGGGTGCGACCGGGTCCGGTGGTCGAGACCGCGACACCGGGCGTGAGGCGCGCGATGTCGGCGACATTGTCGATGCCCTGGTTTTCAATGGCGGCACCTTCGATAGCCGCCACGCTCAGCGGAACATCCTGAATGCTGGCCGAACGCTTGGTCGCGGTCACAATGATTTCGTCGCGATAACCCGCGCCGTCACCTTCGGTGATGTCAGCCGTCTGCGCAAGGACTTGAACGGGCAAGGCCGCGATGGCGAGCAAGAGCGTTGCCCGCGACACATGCCCCAGAAGCACGGATTCAAAAGACGATTTCATGGTAACCCCCTGTCTCTATTTTTCGATAAGGCCTCGCGCTGCGGGGCCGCTGAAACTCGCCGTCGCGAGCGGGTCTTTCGGAGGCGAGCTTCCTCCATCCCAGGAGCAAGCTCGCCGAGTTCTTCCCTTTGTTTGAAGCGGCGGCGCCTCAGGCGCCGCGCCGTACCATCAGCAGTTCGTCGGCGACGGTTGACCGATCGGGCACCGCGATGCGTCCACGAAGGACACTTTCCGCAGCTCGCCCTCGGTAATCGTGATGATCGCCGGCGTGTTCGCCGCGGTCGAAATGATCACGCCCGGCTCGAGGACGTGCGTGCCATGACCCTGGATCCAGACTGTGCCCTTGCCGTGAGTCACGACAAAGACTTCGGCGCGCGGACCTTCGCTCCGATAGGCACCGGGACCGGCTTTCCAGATTCCCATGTAGCTGCCTTCCATTCCGGGAACGCCCGCCAACGGACGTCCCTCGGACTGGCCCTTGCCGTCCTGCGACTTCATGCGCGGGATGAAGCCTTCGTTGTCCGACGCGGAGACAGCGGGTTCGTAAACCGGTTTAGGGGCCTTTGCCTCTTCGGCATGGACCATGGTGGCCGACGCCATGAGCGCGATTGCTGCAGCGATCTTCTTCACGTTTATTCTCCTGCTCGAATAGATTGACGGGTCGTTGGAACGCATTGCGAGTCCAGCATTGGCGCGCTGGTCAGCCTGACCCGTCCTTGAAATCATAATAGGCCACCGCAGGCGGCACGAACCAGTCGGATCGGCCGACATAGCCGTAGAATGTGGGCGGCGGGCCTGAAGCCGCAAACACGGTTTTGCCCTCTGCCTGCCCCATCATCCGGAGGGCCGTCTTGTGCCCAAGCCAATGCAGCTTCCCGATTCCCGATCCGTTGTCTCCGGTCAGATAGGTGACGCCTTCGTCGTCTTCGAAGATATGCTTCTGGAAATCCCAGGTCATCCCGAAGATACCCTGCCATGCGTGCGTCGCACGAATGGGACCCAGTTGTGGCAGAATTTCTTCGCCAACCCGGCACAGATCGACTGCCATGGCCTCGAGCGATGCGTATCGCACACCCGTCCTTCCGTTGATGAGAAGGCGCTTTCCGTCAGGCGTTGGAACGATGATATTGAAGTTGGTCTTGCTGTTCTTCATCGACATCGGGCGCTCCCATACCGATGCCATCTGGTCGGGCGTAAGCGGAGGGGTCGAGATGACCCATGAGCTGACCGGCAGCACGTTGCTCAGCGCGCCGAACCCGGGAGCGCCGTAGCCACCGACCGCAATCAGCACTTTCTTTGCGGTAACCTTGCCACGATTTGTCGTTACGATGTAGCGGTTGCTCGCTTCGCGCTCGATGTCCTCGACGCGCGTCTGGCCAACAACATGCGCGCCCTTGGCGACGGCGCCGAGATAATTGCCATGCGCGAGCCGGGCTGGCTGGAGATAAAGCGCGTCAGGGAGATAAATCCCGCCATGCGATGCCGTCGGCGAATTGAAGAAGCGCTTGCCTTCGCCCGGCTCGACAATTTCATAGCGGAATTTGGGATAGGCATCATGGGTCGCTTTGACCCCCGCCTTCATCTCGTCGAAATGCGAGGGATGAAAGGCCGAGTTGTACCGGCCCGAACGCACTGCCGCATCAATCGAATCCTCGGCCATGATTTGGCGAAGATAAGCGGTGCTCTCGAGATACTCATCGAAACGTGCGCGACCTTCGGGCGTGGAGAGTTGCCCGCCGCCTTCGAAGGCCTGGCCGAAAAACCCCATGTTGCGTGAGCTCGCACCGTAAAAGGGGCGCTCGGCGTCGACGATCAGAACCTTGGCACCGTTCGCAGCCAGCGTGCGGCCTGCAGAAAGACCCGAAAATCCGGCTCCGACAATCAGGAAGTCGACATCGTCAATAAGGTCGCCCTGCGACGGCGGCGTAACGCCGAGTTCATCCCACCAATAGGGAACGGCGCGAAAACCCGGCGCAAGCGCCCTCTCGATCTCCGCCTTGCTCGCCGTTTTAGGTCGTCCCATCAGGGCGACACCGATCGCAGCGGCACCCGCTGCTGCGGCTCCGCTAATGAGAAGTTTCCGCCGACTAAACCGCGTGCCCGATTCGCTTGAACTTCCCATTAATCGTCCCCTTTGCGCCGCTTTCGGACACTTTCGTTCCCCCTTCTTAGCGCCAGATATTTCGCACAGTCAAATCAATTATGCATAGCGTAATTCTCTCCCGCGATTGCTGCGGCGACTGTCGATCATTTTTGGCGCCTGGCGCGGCCGATACAGGAGCGGGGCGCTTGAGGGAGCGTCGTGGCGCCGATTACCAGCTCCGCGGTGCCTCGGAGTCCGACAGCCTCTAGCTCCTCTCAGGGGACGAACGTTCGGAGCGGTTCCCCGCGCATGCAAAGTCGCCAATCCACGAGTACCGCCTTCCGGATCCTGCCCGCCTACGTAGCGCCAGCCCCATCAGCCGACTTTATTGACGACGACGATCTTCCCGCCCGCAGCGTTTTGTTCCCTCGTCCGGTGCGTATCGACGATGCCGCCCAGCCCAAAGGCCTTGCCCAGCCTGATGGGGAGCGTCCCCGCCGCGACCTCATCGACGAGCTGCTGGAATGGCATCGCGAGGAAATCGTCAACGTCGCCCGAATAGGTGTTCAGCGACACCCCCGTCGGGATGACATTCATCGGGGCGACCTGTCGAGCGACCAGCGGTCACCTACAATACCCGACATGCAAACGATGCCCGGCTCGCGCACGGCCGCAAGAGAGTCCGATAGCGTGATTGTTCCTCCGCCGCCGAAGGATCGTCTTCGGCGCCCATCCGCAATGTTTCCACCGGCTGGTACACCGTCCCGATGTGCTTCGACATGCCCGCAAGTTCGGCGTCACTTGCCGCTGCTGGTGGAATTACAGCATCTGCCCAAGGTGCGAGGACGGGCGCGGTGGCGATGCGATGTGCCACACGGAGCCCGGTAACCGATGTCGCGACGTCGGCCCTTTCGCTCGGGTGGCGCGGGTCGATCAGCGGCTTGTGAGCTCGATCGGCCGAGGGCGAGCCGCACCGTGCCGCGGCTCGACGGCTGTAGCAGAACGCCCGATCCTCGGTCCCGATCGGCCTGCACGGTCGGAACCATCACCGAAGCTGTCGGGAGAGCTGTCGTAGGACATCGGAAGTTCGAGGTCGGGAAGCGGGCCGCCGGACAGAGTTGCCCAACCCACGCCATTTACGGGAAAATAGCTGGACGGTCCGGCGTGGTCGCGCTGCCATTGCGCGTCTCGGCTTCGCCCAATCCGAGCGGCACCGAATTGGAGACGCCATCGGCGGATTGCGTGTAGACGTGCGCATAGATGTGGTCTTGAAGATTGGCACCGACGGCGGCGCATCGACGATCACGTCGATACCCCGCGATTCGAGATCTTCGCGCGGGCCGACTCCGGACAGCATGAAGATCTGCGGCCCGTTGAACGTGCCAGCCGACACCGGACGTTAGGGAGCAGGCATAACCCGAAGATTGCGAAAGTGGGCGATTGTACCGGTTTCAAGCCATACGCCGACCCCGCCACGTTGTTCGGCTCCCAGCTTAAGATCCTACACCACGAAGGCCGGGCGTGGGCTGCCATCGAGATAGAGCGTAGCGGTCATACCCTGGATGACGATCCGCATCGTGATCCAGCGTCCAGTGCTAATCTCGGCGTAGGTCTCGTACTTCTCCGGCGCTTCCCGGCGCAGACGATCGAAGCGATAATCGGGATAGGCCGCATATTGCACGCTATGGTTCCGCCGCACCTGATCCAGTGACATGCTATTGGTTGGCCGCAGGTAGATGCTTTCGAACCGGCCAGCGCGATCAATTCGAAAAGCAAGGCCGATAAAGCCGCGTGCATAATCGGGAGCGTCCGGTGCGAGATCGCTCGCAACTTCGACTTCGACGGTGCCATTCTGAAAGTCTAACGGCAACCATGCCATGAAGTTACGGTCGCTCAGTTTCTCCCTTGAGGGATCCTGGTACGCCGACGAGGGCATCCGCATTTCTAACGATGCCACCCCGTCGTAGCTGCTGCGCCGTAGGGTCACTCCCGACAGCCGGAATTCGCTAAGTTCAGGTTCGGCTACCGGAACCTGCGCCGATGCAGTGGCAGTTCCGGATACCGTCGCGAGTAAGAAGCTTGCGACCAGACGCTTGATGATCACTCGACCAGAAGTTCCACGATATCCCGCGCGAATGCCGGACTCCTCAACACCACGACGTGATGTGGCTACTGCCTGAAATGCAGCGAGGGTGTAGAGGTATTGGTACATCAAAAACTCCTCGCTTCAAGAAGCCGACAGTTGGCTTGCGGAAGCACGCCTTGGGTCCGATAGCAACGACAGCCTACGCTACTCACGTCCGACCTCTTCGGTTTCTGATAATCGAATCTCCAGAACAGACCTGCAAAGTGAGGAGCGGGATTCAGGACCAGATCGTCCTTAGCATCGGCTTCGGCATGGCGACCCGAAGAAGCCTCAATCCACAATGTCGAAGGCTAGCGTGGTTCTCTTGATGAAAATAGTATCCTTTGAAATACGATCAGTTGAATTCACACCCACGCCGTGCCAGCCGATGCCAGCTTAGCGGACTATCTAAAGACCGATGAGCAGCGGGAGGCTAAACATCCGTTTCGCCAGATGCGCCTCCGAAGGCGGGTGCACTAACGGATTTCCCCTTGCGCTAAGCCATCTGCTATATAATATGCTAGCGTACCAACGAAGGACAATCGTTCAGCGGCAATCGAACGATGCGCGACCCGCGCCTGCTGGCATGTAGAGAAAGTGAGAGCAGATCATGAAAAAGGCAGACCGGGTTATCATCACTTGCGCTATAACCGGATCAATTCACACGCCAACGATGACACCGTTTTTGCCTGTTACCCCTGATGAAATCGCCGCCGAAGCGATCGCAGCGGCAGAGGCGGGGGCCGCGATGATCCATCTGCACGCGCGTGACCCCGAAACCGGGCGGCCCAATCAAGATCCAGCGCTTTTTCGTCAGTTTATGCCGCGAATTAAACAATCAACTGACGCCATTCTCAACATCACTACCGGAGGTGGCCTCGGCATGAGTCTGGAAGACCGCCTCGCACCGACCAAGGCGCTCCAGCCCGAGGTCTGCTCGATGAACATGGGATCGATCAATTTTAACATATCGGGCGCAGGCGCGCGGATAAGCGAATGGAAATTTGACTGGGAAAAGCCATACCTCGATATGACCAAGGATTTCATCCTCTCGAACACCTTCGCACAAATCGAAAGCGCAATGACCCAATGCTCTGCGCAGGGCACGCGTTTTGAGTTCGAATGCTATGATATCGCTCATCTCTACAACCTCGCTCACTTCGTCGATCGCAAGATCGTTGAGCCACCGTTCTTCGTCCAGGGGGTATTCGGTATTCTTGGCGGCATCGGCGCCGATCCCGAAAATGTCATGCACATGAAAAGCACTGCAGACCGGCTTTTCGGTGAGGATTATCTTTTTTCACTTCTAGCAGCGGGACGGCACCAAATGCGTCTTACCACGCTTTCCGCATTGTTAGGTGGCTCGGTAAGGGTCGGGCTCGAAGACAGCATTTATCTCGGCAAGGGGGAGCTGGCGGTATCGAATGCCGATCAGGTTTCCAAGATACGGCGCATTCTCGAAGAGCTCGGATTGACGGTTGCGACGCCTTCGGAGGCGCGGTTTCTAATGAGCACCAAAGGCGGCGATAATGTAGCCTTCTGATGAGAGCTGCGCTGGTAATCAGCGTCCGCGCTTTCGTTGATACTTGTCCGGCAGTCCTCAACTTTCTCAGCTGGAAAATGCGGCACTTCTAACGAAGGGACCTTCAAATGACAGATTTCATCGCCTCGCTTCCTCCTTGGCCCGAAGCAGATTTTGCTGCGTTTGGAAATGTCGAGGTCAAACCGCGGACGAAAATGCAACAGTTGGTTGGTCGCTTCCTCGGCCGCAACTGGATACGCGTTCCGCACGTCACCCATCATGATGAGATCGACGTCACTGACCTCGAACTGCGACGTGGGGCGTGGAACCAGGATAACCCCGGTGCCAAGATGAGTCCGGTCATTCCGTTGGTCAAAGCGCTTGCCCTGACCCTGACAAAATTCCCACATTTTGCAGCATCCCTTGATGCGAGCGGGGAAAAATTGATAGAGAAGCGCTACGCGCATATCGGGGTCGCGGTGGATGTTCCAGGTGGGCTACTCGTGCCTGTGTTGCGCGACTGCGACAAAAAGAGCCTGTCTCAAATTAGCACCGAGCTTGCGGCCATCGCCGAAAAAGCACGGACGAAGGGCCTTACCATGCAGGAGATGGCCGGCGGTTGTATTTCACTCTCGTCGCTCGGCCATATCGGGGGAACGGCCTTCACTCCCATCATAAACGCCCCCGAGGTTGCAATTTTGGGGCTGACGAAGTTGCAGCTGCGAGCGTGTCCCGCCAAAAATGACGGCGCGATCGAATGGCGGCCGCACCTCCCCGTTTCGCTAAGCTACGACCACCGCGTCATCAATGGCGCCGACGCAGCTCGTTTCGTTGTGGCTCTAGGCCATCAACTGTCCGAAGTTCAGTTCGCGTAGCACAAACGGCCTGCCGCCCGATCGACAAAAAGAGAGACGTTGAGGCAATCAACCTCCAATCCGTACCTATTGCCGCTCGAAGAAAATTATCGAATGTTTCCCGGTACACTCGATAAAAAGGAATATCACTGTCAGGCGGCAGGCTTGTCGCATCACGCCGGATGAAATGGCTGGCTGAGCCGTGCTTGGTAGGGCTGCCGGTTTATGCAACTCCGCATCATGCTATCAAATTCTCGGGGCGGCCCCACGCCATTGCAACCAATGACCGGCTAGCATTCACTGTCTGGCTCCCGTGGCAGCGGTCACGCGGCTTCAAGGATCGCATACACTCACTGGAGGAGCACGCCTCCGTCGACCACAATAGATGTGCCTGCGCAGTAGCTGGCGTCACTGGATGCCAGAAACGCGACTGCTGCAGCGATCTCGCTGGCGGCAGCAAACTTCCCGATCGGAATTCCGGCCAGAATGGCCGCTGTCGATTCGGGATTAACTTCGATAGCTTTTGCGATCATTTCCGTGTCGGTAACTCCCGGGTGCACAGAATTGACCCGTACGCCATCGGCTGCCCCCTCAAGGGCGAAAGTTTTCGTCATCATATGTACCGCGGCCTTGCTTGCAGCGTAGGCGTTGGATCCAGGACCTGTGATGAAAGCGGCAACCGATGAAATATTCACGATCGCCCCTCCTGCATTCTGCCGCTGCATTTGCCGCATCGCGGCACGGCATCCCAGAAATGTTCCGGTCACATTGACTTCGAGCTGACTCCTGAACGCATCCGCGCTCATGTCTGTAGCGCGACACAGGATCGCGACGCCTGCGTTGTTCACGAGAATGTTGAGTTCACCCCAACGGGTCAGCACTTCCTGGATCACCGCGTCCCAGCCGGCTTCGTCGGTAATGTCTTGGTCCACGCCCACTGCAGCGTAGCCCTCCGCCTCGAGTTCCCGCGCGAGCTCAGCCGCGCGTCCGGGTGTAATGTCCGTCAGCAAAACTCTGACACCCTCTTCGGCAAGGCGCCGGGCTGAGGCGAACCCGATCCCCCTCGCCGATCCCGCGCCCGTTACGATCGCCGCCCTTCCTTTCAAGCCGCGCATCAAATCTTCTCCCGGCCAATTTCGCAGCACGATTTTCGTCGCGGTTGCATTCAGTTCGTCCTCTCAAAGGTGATCGGTAGCTCGTGCAACGAGCGCACAACCACTTTGTGCTGGTGCTTGAGCGGATCCGCACTGTCGATGCGAATGTTGTGCATCCTCGACAAAACCCGGTTCAGCGAAATTTCCATCTCGGTGCGTGCCAGAGTGGATCCCAAGCAATAATGGACGCCAGCGCCAAAGGCGAGGTGACTGCGAGCCCCTTTGCGCTCAAGATCCAATTTTTCGGGGCAGGCAAATTTGCGCTCGTCGCGATTGGCCGCCGCATAATGAACCATGATGATCGAGCCCTTCGGCAGCTTTACTCCATCGAGTTCGGTGTCCTCGATAGGAGTGCGAAGCATCATGATGACCGGGCTTTCCATCCGCAGCGCTTCTTCGACAAATTTGGGTATCAGCTGAGGCTCAGCTCGAAGCTTCTCCTGGAAACCGGGCTGACTGAAGCACAAATGAAACATGTTTCCGAGCCCGCCAGTCGTGGTCTCATTGCCTCCGATATTCATGAGAGATATGAGTGAACAAAGCTCTCCGTCATCGAGGGGGTCACCTTCGGCGGGGGGATCATTAAGCAGAGTGCTCAGGATTGAACCGTCTGGTTCCCGGCGCCGTTCGTCGAACAAGTCGAGGAGGAAGCGGTGGAACCGCGCCTGGTCACGGTGGAGCGCAAGCCGCGCCTCTGGCGTTTCCACGGTTCCATTGGCAAGCCGGGTTTGGGCTTCTGCGGACG
This sequence comes from Sphingopyxis sp. YR583, assembly GCF_900108295.1. NCBI lineage: Bacteria > Pseudomonadati > Pseudomonadota > Alphaproteobacteria > Sphingomonadales > Sphingopyxidaceae > Sphingopyxis > Sphingopyxis sp. YR583. The sequence continues at coordinate 90,604 of NZ_FNWK01000003.1, forward strand.
CCGCCAGTCGATCCGCCTCGGATGGCGGCAAGCCCAGCAATTCGCACATCGTCTCGAGCGGAAGCTTCATGCAAAAGTCGCGTTGAAGATCCACTTTTTCAGCGTCCACAAAAGAGTCGATCAGTCGATCGACGATTTCGGTCAGCCGCGGGCGAAGACGATTTACCGCTTGCGCGCCGAAATAACGGTCGACCATGCTTCGATACCGACGATGCTCCAGCCCACCGGTGCGAACCAGGGTCGGGACCTGTGGGGGAACGCCGAGCTCGTCATAGACTTCCGCAAACATCGGCGCATAATTCAAGTCTCCAAGGTCGTTCGAAACGGGCGTCATGCTCGAAAATGTCTTCTGGTCGAGAGCTACCTTTTGGACGTCGTCATAGCGTGTCACCACAAAGGCGCCGAGGCGGTCCGAATAGAAAACCGGCTTCTCGTCTCTGAGCGCCTGATAATAAGGAAACGGGCATTCCGTCGTTTCGGGTTCAAAGAATCTGTCTTGCATGAGCCATGTATTTCCTGAGGGGCGGCCGTCTTGGAAAATCGGGTATCCCGTAGCCGAAGGGGCGAGCTGCTCAGCTGTGCTGCCGGGTAAGCGCCGCCGGTCGATCAGGGGCCGCGTGCTCTGCACTCTTTTCCCTGTCCCGAGCCATCGCGATGACGGCCCGATAGGCAAAAATCATCGTGCCGGCGATGCTCGTACCTGCGCCGATGTAGCTCTTGCCAAACGGCGGAGCAGCGCAGTTGCCCGAAACGAACAAGCCATCGATCACCGAGCCGTCGGGCCGCATTGCACGGCCATCGACATCCGCGACCACGCCGCCGACGGTCCCGACGTCGCCGGAATAGAGACGGACCGCGTAGAAGGGAGGCTTTTCGATCGCGCCGAGATTCGGATTGGGCTTGTTTGTCGGATCCCCGTGGAAGCGATCGAACCCAGCTTCGCCGCGCTGGAAATCTTCATCGATGCCACTCGCTGCGAAGCCGTTGAAGCGTTTGATCGTGCTCGCCAGGTTTCCAGCCGCAATGCCTGTCTTCTGCGCGAGGTCGGCAATGGAATGCGCCTCGATCATGTAGCCGGTCTCAAGCCACTCCTTGGGCGTCTGGCCCATATGGCGCGCCCAGAGGTAGCGCTTGCGGTGGCGGCTTTCGATGATTGCCCATGCGGGCACCGCCCCGCCAGTTTCGCGATGCCGGTCGTGCAGTCGCTGCCCGAATTCCATATAAGAGCCTGATTCATTTCCGATTCGCATGCCGTTGGAATCGACGATCATGCAGTGCGGAAACGCGATATCCCAGTGGTGCGAGAAGTGAGCGACCGTACCATTTTCAAGTACCGCTCCTGGGGGAAGTGCTTCGTCGGGGCCCAGCGAGACGAGTGTCCAGATTGCTTCATCCATACAGTCCACCGCGGCGCCTAGTTCGATGGCGGCGGAGATGACCTCCCCCGTTTCACCGGGGTTCGCCATGGTTCGCTTCGCCGCGCCGCGCGGGACGGGTGCAGAACGCATATCAGCATTGTGGGCGAAGCCGCCCGAATTCGCGATGACACCAAGACGAGCCTTGATGCGATAAGGCCTTCCCATATGCCGTGCGACAACGCCAGTGACACGCCCACCTTCCACGGTGAACGATTCGAAGGGCGTTTCCGTCAAAAATTCAACACCATTTTCGATGCTGAGCTTCAGCATGCGGCCCTGCAGCGCCGCGCCTGAACCCCGATAATCTGTGCCGGTGAGTTTCTGCTTCAGAACCCGCAGCCCGACGCGTAACGCCAGCATCTTCGCGCTCCACGTGCGCTTCGCGAGCAGGAGCGGCGACATTTCGCCGATCGAGATCGGTAGCGTGATCATCGGATAGGTCGACAATCGGTCCTTCCACGATCCCAGTTCGTTTACGTCGAACAGTTTCGCCGAAATGCACCGCGTTTCCTCCGATGCACCGGGCTTGGTCGTGTAGTAGTCGGGGTAACGCGACGGCCGCTCGAGTGCGAGCCCCTCCGCCTCGAGAAAGGACAGCATTTCCGGACCCGTTTCGAGATAGGCATTCCGTCTTTCGGGCGTACCGCCAGGTCCGAAATAGGGAGCAGCAGCGTCGACATAGCGCCGGGCGGCCTCCACACTGTCGGTCACACCCTCGCGCTTCATGATGGGGTTGGCGGGCACCCAAAGGACTCCGCCCGAGAACCCGGTAGAGCCGCCTATGAGCGCCTGTTTCTCAATGATCAGCGTCTCAAGTCCAAGACGCTTCGCCTTAAGGGCGGCGACCATGGAACCTCCGCCACTTCCGACGATGACAACATCGACGATGCGGTCCCAACTGTCATTGCCGGGAACGCTGTCGACTGATTTGCTGGTTTTGGCCACGGCTGTTCATCTCTCCAAATGCATCGAGCCGCGCTTGAGCGCGCGCCCTGGCGGTCTTGGGGAAACGCTCCTGCGCAATCCGACCATCGCCACCTTCGAACATTTGAGAGCTTGCATCGGATGAGGTAGTCATGTCAATATCGTTCGCATGCATACCGATGCCCAGATTACGATATGCCGCTTTGTCGTTGCGGACAGTGGTGACACCACAGCGTTGCGCTTGGCACCTCAAACATATCCATCGGACGAATCGCGAAGAATAAGAGCTAAGGGAGTTTATGATGCCAACCTACACAATGATCATATTGACGCGCCCGACTGAAGGTCGGGAGGATGAATATAATCAATGGTATAACGATGTTCATGTGCCCGAAGTGTTGGCGACGGAAGGCTTCATGGCAGCTCAGCGGTTCAAGCTTGCCGGCGGACCGGATTCACCGGCGCCCTACCTCGCAATCTATGAAGTTCAAACGGAGGATTTCGCGGCAACCTTGGCGAAGCTTGAGGAACGAGTCGCAAACGGTAAAATTGGTATTTCGTCTGCTCTCGACGTGCCATCCGCAATCGGCGCAGCCTATGAACCCATTACGGAACGGGTGACGGCCTGAACGAGGTTTTGCGACGATCCGCAGTCATCTTCGGCAAAACGCCGCCCGGCAGGTCGTAAGCGGCCGCCAACCGATACGCTCTTCTTGGTCCGAAAGCCGTCAATTAAAGGGCCGAGAAGCGCGGCTTTTATCCAATCAAAGGAGTAGGACATGAGAGGAATTAGACTTGCGCCGGGCGAAGCGTCGAGAATGGCGTTATGCGACATTCCTGAACCCGTCCCGGACCGGCGCGGCGTGTTGGTAAGGGTGCGCGCGGCCTCGCTCAATTACCGCGATGGCCTGATCGCCGCCGGCCAATACCCCGCGATATCGCGTGCCGACGTCGTTCCCCTCTCTGACGGCGCAGGAGAAGTCATAGCAGTGGGCGACGAGGTCACGCGTTTCAAGGCGGGCGATCGGGTCGTAATTTCATGCATGCCACGGTGGGTCGCCGGACCGTTCGAACCCCGTTATGCGATTGAGCAGTTCGGCGTGACACATGATGGTATGCTGGCGGATTATGTCGCAGTCGACGAGGAGGGACTTGTGGCGTTGCCCGATACGCTCAGCTTCGAAGATGGTGCGAGTCTTCCCTGTGCAGCGGTGACCGCGTGGAACTCTTTGTGCGGATTGCGCGCACCTTTACCGGGTCAAAGCGTTCTAACTATAGGCACGGGAAGCGTGTCCCTGTTCGCACTGCAGTTTGCCAAACTGTTCGGTGCACAGGTTATTGCTACAACGTCGACAGACGCCAAAGCCGAAAGCCTCAAGGCTTTGGGCGCAGATCATGTCATAAATTATCGCGACACTCCCGACTGGGATAAGGCTGTCCTCGATCGGACGAACGGCCGAGGGGTCGATTTCGTAGTCGAAGTCGGCGGCGGCAATACGCTCGTAAACTCGCTTGGCGCAACCCGGCCTGGTGGCCAGATCGGGCTGATCGGTTTCGTTGCAGGCTTTGGCGGGACCATTGACCCCCTCGCCCTCATCGGAAAGGCCGTCACGCTCCGCGGCATTGGTATGGGTAATCGACTGGACCTGGAAGCGCTGGTCAATGCCATGGCCTGCCATGAGATCCATGCGGTGGTCGACAGGATCTACGACTTTTTGGATTACCGCGCGGCCTTCGACAGCCTCGGCAACGCCGGGCGCTTCGGAAAGGCGGTCATCAGCTTGGAATGAGATGATTGATTATGTGCTGGTGATTATCTGCTCGACGACCTGCCGCGCCTCGCGAAAGGCGCCCCTGCAAGCCGAGAACCGCTCCGGGAGCAATCGGAGCGGTTCTGTTGCAGGCCGGGCGTGTTATTCGGCCTATACTTCTTTTGCGCCCGCGCCGGTCAGCCAGCCAATTTCGACATTCGCCTGGCCCTCATCCCCTGTTTCCTGAAGGATGCACGGACACATATTCTCCGAATTGACATAAGTCAGATCGCCTGGCTTTTGAGAATGCAGAATGATCCGGGCGTACCGCGCCGCCAGATCACAGACGATCGTGTAGGACTGGTTGTCGTAATCGACCGCGCGGAATGTCACCTTTTCCGGCAAATCCTCGTCGTCGCGCCCGAGGTATTCAATGTCGATCGTTTTCAGTACCCGATTTCCTTCCCGCGTCGCGACATAGCCTTCCATCAAGGTCACATTCGGCCGTAACGCGCCGTGAAGACGGAAAATGTGAAAGGCGTGGTCAGGAAAATTGATAACCGACCAATTGTGATCATGGGCGGTTTCATCGTTTCGCATCCCCCAGCTATGGTCGCGATAGGCCGAGCCAGCCACCTCGATTACCCTGCCGTCCTCTTTGAGCCTGACCGTTCCTCTTCCCTCAAGCGCCTGGCTCTGATGGCGGAACTGACCGAGACCAAATCCCGTGCATTCCGAAATCGAGAGTTGATCGGGATTCACGTCGCTGCATGCGAGAAAGTCGAACAATGCCATCCGCGCCGTGAAATCGAGCGTCACGGCCATCTCGTCATTCTCGAACTCGACCTGAAACTCGGCTTGCGGCTTGACGAAACGGTATGTGAGGTCGCCGAGCTTGACCTCGCGGCTATGCTCGAAGGGAACCGGCATCGGTACCTCTTTTGCGCTCGAATAGGTGCGACCGCCGTGCAGTAGTGTAAAGGAGGCAAAGGCGCGGTCCATTGTGGGTTCCACGGTCGCATGCGCGAGGCAGCAGATGTCACGGTCGGGATCCATGAAAATCCAGAACCAATTTTCCTTCCAGCGCAGCTTTGCGCGCATCGGGACAGTGTGTGGATAGTCTTCGTGTAAGAGCATATATTCAACTCCGCGAATGATCGTCTTGAGGTGTTGCCCGTGTATTAGCTGTCGATCCCCGGCAATTTTGCCGCGGCCTGACGCTCGAGCATGTGGAGACAGGTGGTTACCGCGTGAGCCGTGCGCACATCGGCAACGTTACTAACCGCACGATGGTGCATAATCTCCGTGAACATGACATTCCTGACATCGCTGAGGATGCCAAAGAACTCGATCGCTGCAGGACGATAATCCTGACCGCCCGCCGCTAAATATGCTTCGACAAACTCGTCCCAGGTCATCCGATCGCCTAGCAATGGGCGAATATAGGCGAGGTCCTGCATAGGATCGCCAATCTGGGCCAGTTCCCAGTCCAGCACCGCGCTCAACCTTGGACCTTCCACCAGAAGGTTCCACAGGCCGAGGTCTGAATGAACGATGATGGGGCGCTCTGGCGCGGGGGGCGCATTATGTTCGAGCCATAGGAGCGTGCCGCTTGCAACAGGCAGAGGCGCAACCTGATTGTCGCGAAGTTGCTGCCGCACCTTGACGACGGCGCGCTTGTTCGCATCCTCGTCCGGCGCAGTCTTCCAAGACTGTGGCAAGTCCGATTCAGATGGGTCAAGCGCATGAAGCCGCGCGGCGAAGCGAGCAAGTCCGAAAAGCGCCTCGCGGGTGCACTCGGGCGCTGGCCCACCGAATCCTCCCGCGGTGGCCCCGGACAACTTGGTCATGATGATGAAGGGCCGCCCGAAGCGGTCGTCGCCCGGATGAAAGAAAATGGGCTCAGGCACCTCGAGTCCGTGCTGATGCACAAATTTAATGATCCCATATTCGTCAGCGACGTGTGTTCCTGTGCCGCTGAGCAGGGCATCCTGCCGAACAACGAGCGAGCGAAACGGCAAATTGGATCCTTCAAGCTCCGCAATGAGCGTGACCTTTCCCCACCCCATTGGAGGCCGGCTGACGCGCGATACCGCGAGATCAGGATGTTCAGGCATCGCTTCTCGCAGGAAGAGCTCGAGCCGATCTTTGGTTATGATGCCGCTATCGCATGTCTCGGGCGAAACCTGCGCCTCTACCTGGTCCGCCCAATCGCGGCGGGTTTTTTCCGCGAGGCTATCGGCCTTAAGCAGGCCGGCAAGGATCTTGATGAGCGCTTCAGAAAAATTGGCCCCAGGGTCGTGCAGAGCTGCCAGATCATCGAAGGCCTCGCTCAGAAGCCGCGAGAGGTCCTCGCTCGCTGCCACGTCGGTCGGCGCATCGCCTAACCGAGTTGCAATATCCTGGCCCTCGCCGCCCATCGTCGAGGCCAGAGCGATGAGCTCGTCCACCGCCGCCAGATGTGCGCCACGCAGCATCGGCGCCAATTCTCTCGCCGTCGCGTGCCGAGCCGCCATGTCTAGGACGAGACGCCTCATCATGCTGGCGGTGTGCTTTGGCTCGCCGCTGAGCGCGGGCTCGATCATATCACGCAGACTTTGTTCGATGCCGCTCAGGAGCGAGATGTCCCCCGCCGGATCGAATAGCGAGGCTGGACCAATCCGCGGCGTTTCAGCCGCATTCTGCGCCTTTCGTGAGCTCAACATGCAATACTCCTCGTCGCAAGGACAGCCTTACCGTCAAGACGCACGGTCGCCAGTGGCGGGCGGATGACACCTTCGGCACCGACAGCTGTAGGCGCCGTCTCGCTGCCACACCTGCGATCTTGCTTCCTGCTCCCAAATACAGCCGGCTGTGTGCCAGCGCGCGTTGCACACCCATTCCACCCACAAACGCCAAATACAAGAATATTCGTACGCTATCGTACCATATGGCCCTGTAATTTGTCCGGTGCGGCTTCTCAGCGAGATATTCCCCGACAGCGACGGGTCTGACCTCGATCCAATGGGCCCCTTCGGCCATGCGTAAAACGCGGGAGTGACAGCTTACGCTGGCATAAAGCGCACGACACGCCGTGATCCACCAATTCTTATCATCCGGATGGGCACGATCACGATCACCTCTGGCCCCTGCACAGCTCCCGGGCCGAGCTCGCTACAATGCAATTCCCAATGACATATTTAGTACGCTTGACATCGATACGCTATTTTACGATATTTGAGAGATCAGGGTCCAGCTTATGGGCATTCGAGAATATGCGCGGCGCGAATGTTTAGGAATTTGCGGCGGAAGGCGATCGCCGGGTCCATCGGGTGCCGTATCAATACGTTGGTTCGGCCCCGGATATGAGCCGTGGTGAAACACTGCTCCAGCGCAAATAGAGACGATCAACCTTGGAGTGATGAGCATGGGCAAGACCGCTGACCGCGTTGGGGGCGCGACGATCGATACCCCTGGCTGGGCGGATCTGGAGGAAGTTAACGCGAGGCAGAAGCAAGCATTGCGAAACTATATCGACGCCGTGAACCGGAAGGACGTCGAAGCCATCGTTTCCTTATTCGCCGAGAATGGTGTCGTAGAGGACCCGTATGGCAACAGGCGCCACAATATTTGTGGGTCCGATGAAATCCGGCAGTTCTATGAATTCGTCGTTGCCAAAGCGCGGATGGAGTTACTGCTGGTAACGGGCAGCGGCGGCAATGCAGCCGCCATGGCGATCCGCGGATATATAGGCGCGGACATCGTAAACAATATCAGCATCGCACATTTCGACGAAGCGGGGAAGATCGCCAAATATACGACCTACTGGGGTCCAGGCGATCGATCCACCGGGTGACGACATGTCCGGCGACGCGGCCGATAATTTACTCTCCTTAGCGACGTGAACGCCGTGAACTATTGGCTCACGGCGTTCTTGTATGTTCTGCAACCGTCGTGTTGAGCGGCAGTTCAAGACGACGGTTGCAGCGCGGCCGAACTGCGTCGCTAAATCTGGAAGACGTCGAGCGCAGAAACTGGCGAGATGAAAGTCGTTCCCGGATAAGTGAAAAAGCGCGAATCCTCACGCGCCCACTCCATGTTGGCGCGCCTAGTTGCGATGCGCCAGTTTCCATCCTCGACAATGAAGTCATCGATGTAGACGCCGCTATGATCGAGGCCCTTCTCGGTCATCACCACAATATAATGAACCGATTTGGCGCGATCGGCTTCAGTGACGTTGATTATGGAATTCCCAAGGATATGGCGTTGGTAGTTGCCAGCCTCGTAAGCGCCTCTCGAGCGAGCTCCGGCAGAAAGTTTGGCAATAATGTCGTCACGGCCCCCGAGGCGCTTTTCGTCGCTGATGATCATCTCGCCATCGCGGGCAAACACCTGTTCAAGATCAGCATAGTCACCGCGATCAACGGCCGAATTGTAGATGCTGACGACGAGCCTGATCGCCTCGCGCGCGACCATGGTTTCGATATCCATCATATTGTCCTCTTCGAAAGTCTGCTGGACGGCCGAAGCACCCTTCGCCATCCCCGGAAAGCCTCGCCCAAGCGTCAGAAAAGCCCGCGCGTCCATCCGCCATCGACGGCAATGACCTGTCCCGTGATGTAGCTTGCTCGATCGGACGCGAGGAAGGCGCACAACGCTGCAACCTCGTCGGGGCGTCCGCGGCGGCCGGAGGTGATCCGGGGCGTGTCCTCGTTCATCGGCAATTCGTCGGCCGGTTTCTGGTCTCGCGCTGTTTCGAACACACCGGTATCGATCAATCCGACTGCCATCGAATTGAAGGTAATTCCGAACTCCGAGAACTCGTTGGAGATCGTGCGACCGAGCCCGAGCTGAGCCGCACGGGCGGTATTAGAAAGCGCGAGATTGTGCCAGCGGTGCGGTTCCTTCATGCATACAGACCCCACGTTGACGATGCGCCCCCACCCCTTCTCGACCATATGCGGCGTCACCGCCCGGGTCAGGAAAACAAGACCCATCACCAGCTGCTCGTAAACAAGCCGAAATTGCTCGTCGCTCGTGAGCGAGAAGCGGAGGGTCACCTCAGGCATTACATTTGCGACTGCGATGTCGGGCGCACCAAAGGTATCACGCGCGAACGCAACGGCCGCGTCCACCTGCGCCTTCTCGGTCATGTCGGCGCAGACATAGGCTGCAATCCCGCCCGCTTCGACGATTTCGGAGACAGCCTTTTGGAGCGGTTCCTCGCGCCGCGCGGTCAGCACCACACTCGCTCCTTCCGCTGCAAGCTCCTTGGCGATCGCCAGTCCGATCCCCGAACTCGATCCCGCAACGATGGCCACCTTGCCCTTTAACCCGAAATCCATCTGGTAAACCCTTCTTCAAAGCTCGAAACGAGCGGTCTTCGGCTTTCGCCGTCAATGTCCCTTGAGTTGCTTCGTGAACGCCATGTCCGATGCACCCAACCGGTGCGGGATCGCGGCCTGATACGCGGACGAATGGTGCCATTCCCTCGGAATAGGACTCCAGCGATATTTTTGCCGTACGGAATATTCCGCATAGCGTTTATCGTCGGTCTTCTCCAGCGCCGCTACGAGATGCACGGGCATGAAAATCCTCTCTCTCCGCGACACGCGAGGTCGAAAAACCTTGCCCCGGACATAGCCTCGATCTTGGGCTGTCCAGCCCGATGTGACCGCTTGGCCTGCGTAAATATGGCCTGTTTAAGTGGCCGAAGCCTATCGAAGACCGCTATAAGGCGCAACCATATATTATGCTAACGTACTATATGGGAAAACAGGTGCGACACCTTAACCTTCGCCGATAAAAACCAGCGATTTTCCGTTGTTGCGGCCTTCGAAAAGCTTCTCAAGCGAAGGCAAGATCGCCTCGAAGCCAGTTTCGATATCCATATCGAACTGCAGCTTGCCAGCCTCCAGCAAAACCGAGAGCGCATCAATCGCCTCGCCGAACCGGGCGGCGTTATCGAAGATATTGAAGCCTGTCCATGACAGAACCCGCGTCAATATTTCGCGTTCCGGGCGCCAGCCTGTGGGAGGCGGGTTCCAGACCGCCGTAGCCGCCGTGCCGCATTGAATGATGCGCCCGTGGCGCGCCATAGAACGAAGCGCGTGATCAAGGATCGCGCCGCCGGTATTGTCGAAATAGGTGTTGAAGCCGTCCGGAGCCGCGGCAGCCAGAATAGGAGGTAGATCGGCACTCTTGTAGTTATAAGCTGCCGAGTAGCCGAAACGATCGACACAACGCGTCGCCTTTTCATCGCTGCCCGTCAAGCCGACGACATGCGCTCCGGCCGCGTGCGCGATCTGCCCCACGACGCTTCCAACGGCTCCCGCAGCAGTCGATACGAGGATCGACTGACCGGGTTGAGGGGGCGCAATCTGGTTGAGCGCCAGCCATGCGGTCGCGCCGGGCATTCCGAGGACGCCCGCATAGCAGGCGGCGGCAACTTTCGGACTGGGAATATGGCTGAGCAGGGCCTCAGGGCTAACGACAACATAATCGCTCCAGCCGAGATGACCGTAGACAAGCTCGCCTTCGCGGAAACCTTCCAGACGGCTTTCGACGATGACGCCGACTGCCAAGGATTTCATTACGCTCCCGATGGGCATGATATCCGGATTGGCTGCCCAGCCACGCTGGACCGGATCGGCAGACAGATACAGGTTCCGTACAAGGATTTTCGCGTCCGCCAGAAGCGGGCGCGGCTCGTTTATGATCTCGAAGTCTGACGGAATCGGCACGCCGTTGGGTCGGCGCGCGAGTTTTACGGTCCGGTTAGCGTCGGGCAGCCTGTAGGTAGGGATCATGCCGGCGGAAGCCATGCGCCGATCGCCGGCCGGACCATCCTTACACGAACATCGCCAGCAAAGACTTCGCTTGCGGTAAAAGGGTCATCCTCGATCATGTGCCGGGCCTCATCTTCGCTAGCCGCCTCGAGGACAAAAAAGCTGCCCACCGGGGCGTCGGCCTTCAGAATGGCGCCGGCAGCTTTGAGCGCATCGCCCTGTCCCAGCCAGTAATCGATGTGCTTGGCGCGGAGCGCCTGGCGCAGGTCGGCGGCACCGGCGCGATCGAGGGCTTGAATCAGGAAATGGGGCAAGGGGAACCTCTTAGGATGGTAGGAGGGAATATTGGCTACTGCGCGGTGGGCCTTGACTGACCGATCGGGCGGCGTTCGACGATAGTCAGTCCGTAGCCGTCGAGCGCGGCCAGCTTGGCTGCGCTCGACGTCAGCAGGATCATATCCGTCACTCCAAGCTGGCGCAGAATTTGGGCGCCAATGCCATAATCGCGAAGGGCGTGACTCTGCGCTACCTCGCGCGAGCGATAGCGGTCCGAAAGCGCCGTGGGGCTGACATCGCGAATGAAGACGGCGACGCCCGGGCCATCATGCTGTCCGATCATGGTCAGCGCATCGCCGATATAGTTGGAGCGCGCCTCGATATGTCCCAACAGGTCAACGCCGAAATCAACCTGATGCATACGCACCATCGTCGACACGCCGGGCTCAATGACGCCGCGCACCAGCACAGCGTGCTCGGTTCGTTCGAGAATATTACGGTAGAGACGCAGTTGGAAATCGCCGTAAATGCTCGTGAACGGCATCTCCATCACGAGTTCGATCAGCTTGTCGGTTTTTTGCCGATAGGCGATGAGATCAGCGATGGTACCCATTTTGAGACCGTGCTCGCGGCAAAAGGGGACGAGGTCCGGAACACGCGCCATCGTGCCATCGTCATTCATGATTTCGCAAATGACCCCGGATGGGAGCAACCCCGCAAGGATCGAAATATCGACCGCTGCTTCGGTATGGCCCGCGCGAACGAGCACGCCGCCATCGCGCGCGACCAACGGAAAGACATGGCCCGGGCTAACAATGTCGGATGGCCCTTTGGTCGGATCGACCGCCACCGCGACGGTATGCGAGCGGTCATGTGCCGAGATGCCGGTGGTGACGCCTTCCGCTGCCTCGATCGACACGGTAAAAGCGGTGCGCAAGCTGTCGCCATTTTGCTCCACCATCGAGGCGAGGTTGAGCTCGCCGGCCCGCTCCGCGGTCATCGCCAAACAAATGAGGCCGCGGGCGTAGCGCGCCATGAAGTTTATCCGTTCGGGAGTCGCGAATTGTGCGGGAATGATGATGTCACCTTCATTCTCACGGTTTTCTGCATCGACAAGCACATAGGGCCTGCCGTTTCGCGCTTCCTCGATGATGTCTTCGATCGCGTGAAATCCGTCCGAATTGCTCATAACTACGCTTTCAAATTCCTCGAACCCCAGGATGCGCCGGTTCATGACTGCCGGCAAACTGCCGGACCCGCACGAGGCGAGCCCGGCCCCCTTTTGACCTAGAATGTTTTTGAAACGCGGATACCAAATTGCCGCGGACGCCCCCAAGTTGCTGCAATCTCTTCGCTCAGATCGGTAGAGGATACGAAATATTCCTCATCGGTGAGATTGGTGGCGAACAGCTCAACACGGAAATCATCGTCCGATTTCCAGCCAATGCGTGCGTTTACCAAGGCATAGGCCTCTTGAACGTTCAGCGGGTTATTCTCGGGGCGGAAGAAGACCGACGTCGCATAGTTGATATCGGCCGCAATGATCGCATTGCCGCTCCCCTCGCCCAAAGAAGGCTCCCATGTGAGACCCGCGCTACCGGAGAAGCGGGGCGTGTTGGCAAGCCGCTTGCCGTCTAGCGGCACGCCCGCGATCAAGACGGTCGGCGGCGCAGACACCTTATTATAGTTCAGCGCGCCTGCCAGCGTGATGGTAAGATCGGAGACAGGGCGCGCCTGAACCTCAAGCTCACCGCCGCTGATCTTGGCGTCACCGATGTTGAGGTAAACGCTGATCGACGGCGCGGTACAGGGGAGCACCGTGCACGGCACCGACGCCGCGGCCTGAATGCCCTTATAGTCGCTGTGGAAAAGCGACCCGTTTATCGTCAATGCGCGGTCGAGCCAGCTCGTCTTGAAGCCAACCTCATATGTCGTGATCGATTCGGGAGAAACGGGACCGACACCGCTCAACGCTGATACGAAACCCGTGTTGTACCCGCCTGATTTGAAGCCGGTTGCAGCCGATATGTAGAGCATGTGGTCGGGGGTGACGTGCCAGTCGGCGCCTAGACGCCAGGTCACCTTGTTCGTCTTCAGAATATCGGAGAAGGTAAAACGCGGTGTTCCGCCGCGCGTCGCGATCACCGGATCAGCGACCGAGGCAAGGTTAATGAGATTCTTGCGGTCGCTTGTATAACGGATGCCGCCATTGATGTTCACGCTGTCGGTCAATGCCCAGGTGACGTCGGCGAAGCCGGCGTAGCTGCGGATTTTCTGATCTGACCAGGTACCCGTGCGCAAGCGCGGAAGTGCAGCGGTGAAGAACCGCTTGTCGCCGTAATAATAGCCGCCCAGTTGCCAGCTTATCGGGCCTGTGTCCCCGGCGAGACGGAGTTCCTGGCTCAGCTGCTCGTGCCGGATGAAGTAGCGGGTTTCATAATTGATGAGCGCGTTATGCGAGGCATCGGTATCGATGGCATCGAACTTTGTCCCCCACTCATAAGCGGTCACGGAAGTGAGGCTGGCGAAACCAAGGTCGGCTTCGAGCTTTGCCCATCCGCCTGCCGCTTCGAGTTCGTATGGGATTTTGGGGAGCTCGGAGTAGACGTGGCGCGGATCAGGGTCGGGATCGATGAAGCCGGCCTGGTTTGCGCAGCGCGAAGCAAGAATATCGGCAGCTGCACAGCGCACGCCCAGATTGCCGGGCACGCGCGCGCCGAAGAGCGCCCTGCCATCCTCGCTTCCCTCGGTGTGGCTGTAATGTCCGCTCACGGTGAGTTCGACCTCGGGCGCGAGATCCACCTCGAGCATTCCCCGAACCGCGACCGAGTAATCGACGCTGGCAAGATGCGTCCGTGTAATCAGGTTGGTCTGCCACCCCTCGCTCGAGTTGATCCGGCCGGCAATTCGCGCACGGACACCGTCGGCAAGCGGGCCGGAAACGGCCACTTCGGCGGTCATGTCATTGAAGCTGGCATATTGCGCCATGACGTTCATTTCGAACACGTCGGTTGGGCGCCGACTTACATATTGGACAAGACCGCCGGTCGCATTGCGTCCGTAGAGCGTCCCCTGCGGCCCGCGCAGGACCTCGACGCGCTCGAGATCGAACAACTGCAAGGTCGCAAAGGCCGGATTGCCGAGATAGACATCGTCGGCATAGAGCGCGACCGAGGCCTCGTTCGTGTAGGTGAAGTCAAGAACGGTCACACCGCGGATATTGAAAACCGGGAAACCTGAGTTGCCTGCAGGGGCCTGAAAACGGACACCCGGCACACGGGTGATAATATCCGATACGGTTGTCGCTGCCATTTCGCGGATCGCTTGGCCCGAGAATGCGGCAACCGACACCGGCACGTCCTGGAGCCGCTGTTCACGGCGCTGAGCGGTCACAATGATGTCTGCGCCGCTCGCGTCCGACGCGGTGTCGGCGGGAGTTTCCTCCGCGGCAGCTGGTGCGCCGCTCTCCTCCGCAGCGCTTGCAGTTTGCGCCGCCGCAGGTGCAGCCGTGACACCGACGAAAAGGGCCGTGCCCAACAGCAGATTTCTTCTCATATCGTTCCTCGTCCCCTGGCACTGCTACCGGGCTATCGTATCGGAAGATAGCCTCTTGCGAATATAGATCGCATCATTACCATTCGTATGCAATCTATTTTTTGAGGTGGCTGGGTTACGTCGACAGCCTCTTGGAGAGGAGCGTGATACGGTTGGCAGGAAAGCGCGTCCCGATAATTGGTGCCGGTTCAGGAATCGGCGAAGCAGGCGTGCGCCTCTTTCTCGCAGCAGGGCACGTCGTCGCGTCGGGACGCGATCGACATAAGCTTGAATCATGGCGATCGTTGTGCGCTGCGCAGCATGAGCGGTCGAGGCGGATCGCTCGTCGTCACGAGCTCGGCGTCGGACTCGTAGGAGCGATCGACAGCTCGATTTATTCGGCGAGCAAGTCCGGCGTTATCGGGTGGATCAAGTCGCTGGTGCAGCGTGTCGCTGCCGACTGCATCCGGGCCGCAGCGATATGCCCTGGCCACATCGCGACAACCCAGATGCTCGATGTGATGCGGTGTGGCAGCGGCAATCTGGATGGACGTGCATTTAGCCGAAAGTTGCTGGAAGGAATTTCGCTCGGCCGTCTCGGTCTACCCGGCGAGGTCGCCAAAGCCGTCTTATGGCTTGCGTCCGATCGATCGACTTTCGTGACCGGGACTGCCATTCCGTATGCGGCGATAGATTCGCCGCTGATCCGACTCATTTGTATGCTATCATACCGTATTGAAGCTTACTATAGCACAAATTTTACCCTATGCGATGTTTGCGAGATTTTCGTCGGAGAGAAGTTTAGTGGAGATGACAATGGTGGATGAACAGGCAAAGCTCGAAATCATCCGTCAGGAGTTCGAACGCGACGCGCGCGACATGCCGGCGGTTTATACGCTCGACGAGGTTCCGGCCTTTTATGAGTGCATAACCGCCGAGTGGCTCACCGCGCTTGTCCGCACGCGGTATCCGAGCGCTGAAGTGAGCAGCTTCAGGCTTGGTGAACGCGACTCGGGTACAACGAACCGGAGGCGAATCTTCCTTGAATATAAAGGCGGTGACGACCTGCGAGAATTTCCTGCATCGATTTTCTGCAAAGCGGCCCAGGATCTCGCCAACAGGATTACGATGTCGGCAGGATCCGCGAAAGGCGAAGTGCATTTTTACAATGAGCTGCGTCCGAAGCTCGAGATCGACGCGCCTCAATGTTATTTCGCGGCGGTCGATGAACCCTCGTATCGGGCGATCATCGTCCTTGAAGACATGGGGGCCGACGTCGAGTTCTGCTCGTTTCGAAGCAACATTACCCGCCCGAGGATCGAAAGCCAACTCGATGTTTTGGCCCGCATGCATGCGCGGTTCTATGGTGAGAGCAAAGCCAATCCGCTCCTTGCATCACTGGATAGCTGGCAGGACCGTTTTACCCGAATTGACCAGTATCACGGCCTGGCGGAGGCGTGCCGCCGCGGCTTGCTTGCAGCCGGGGAAGCCGCGCCTGCATCGCTGCGGACCCGCATCGACGAAATCTGGCCCCGAACCTTACAATCGGTATCGCGCATGGACGATCTGCCCCAGACGCTAACCCATGGGGACGATCATCTCGGCAACTGGTACCTGCGGTCAAACGACCGCATGGGATTGACAGACTTTCAGAATGCCAACCTCGGTCACTGGTCGCGTGACGTCGCATATGCGATCAGCACGTCGCTGACGGTTGCCGACCGCCGAAACTGGGAAAGCGAGCTTTTGGCTTTTTATCTCGATCGCCTCGTCGCCTATGGCGGCGGCGCAGAAGGCTTCGAGGAAAGCTGGCGCAATTATCGCCAGCAACTGCTCTCGGTGCTTGCCTGGTGGACCGTCACCCTCACCCCCTCAGCGACGATGGTCCAGGAGATGCAGCCGGAAGACGCCACCTTATGCTTCATCGAGCGGATCAGCCAAGCAGTTGAGGACGTCGACTCGCTCGGGAGCTTCGACTGACGCCTGGCCCACGCGATCCCAGCCGCTCGGCACGCGATCTCGCTGGCCGCCGCACGGCACCATGTCCCGGTTTCAGGTGGCGTCAGGCGGAACGGCGATAGCATTTTTGAGCCAACTCCGCGCAAGCAACACTATGTTTCATCTATTCCATCAAGGAAGATGGATTGCCATGGTGTTTCCCCGCGGCACGATAGGCCAATGCCAGCAGAATCGCAGCGAAGATAGCGAAGACGCTCAGAGTCATTGAAAGAGCGAGCCCGATCGACCGCGGCTCGCCGCCAAACAGCTGATCATTGAGCAAGCCGGGCAGCAGGGGCCCCAGAACCATGCCCAGGCCATTTTGACAAAGGAGCAAAAGCGCGCTTGCGCGCCCACGCATTTCGTTTGGCACCATCGTCTGGAGAGCCGCCGCACATATGCCAAACGGCATGCTCACAAAAGTCATCGTGCAAAATACCGCCGCGAGATAGGCGCTGCGCGTTTCGACGAGCACGAAGGAGGCAGTGGCCGCGACGATAACAAGCGACGCGGTTGCCGAGACCAACAGGGCGGAGTCACGGCCGCCTCGCGCGTCGATCCGCTCCGCGAGAATGGCCCCGCCGATCATCCCGAGCGGGATCGACAGCAACATGACAATGCCAAGTTCAAGGCCCGCCGCGCCTGCGGTGACACCATAAACGCGCATCATGACCGCCGGCACCCAGCTCAAGGCCCCGAGGCTCACCGCCGCCACGCACGCGATCCCGATGAAGAATGGCACCATGGTCTGCCACCGCGCCGCCAGGAAGCGCAGAACATCGCCCCACGTCGGCTGCGTATCCAAACCATTGCCGCGTCGCGGCGGCTCTCGGAGCAGCAAAAGCATGAGCGCAATGGGGATTCCAGGGAGCGCAACAATGAAGAAGACTGCTTGCCAGGTGCGTAGGTCGCCTACGAGCGGCAGCGACACGGGCCATGCCGAGATGGCAGTGATCAGGGAACCTCCGGCAAGAAAGGCTATGCCGGCGCCGACGCCGCCGCCGGCGTAGTAGACGCTGATTGCTCTCCCAAGACGCTTCTTGTCGAAACAGTCAGCGAGCAGCGAGTAGGCCGCTGGCGAGAGGGTCGCTTCGCCTACTCCAACGCCGACGCGCGCCAGAAACAAGAGGAGATAATTTTTTGCCAGCCCGCACGCCATCGTCATCGCCGTCCAGAAGGCGACGCCCGCGAAGATGATCTTCCGGCGTGAGTAGCGGTCGACAAGACTCCCGAGGGGCAATCCTGCGGTACAATACAGCAAAGCGAAGGAAAGTCCGTGCAACAGCCCAAACTGGCTGTCGCTGATCCCGAGATCCTGTTTGATCTCGTCAACCATGAGCGACAGGATCTGGCGGTCAATGTAAGAGCAGATGTAAGCAAGTACGCAGACCGCGACCCAGCCCCATGCGGTCTTCGCGGAGGGCCAGGGTGGCGGTTCGAACGTCCCGGAGAGTGCAGGATTCTCGGCGCCGATGAAACGTCCTTGCATGTGGTGCTTTCTCCCAATTATCTGTCCGGCGCTTGATGAGCGCGACTTATGATGATCGCTTCGTCGACCGATTGGCCGTTATGCAGCGGCAGTTGTGAACGACCTGACACTATCAAGACGCGCCGTCTCATGGGTCAAATCTCGCGATAGGCGATCTTCTTTTACGTCCAGCCTTGGCAGCGCAATCAGACAAAAATCGACACCCGAGCCACAGCGGCCAAATTATCCAGCATATGGTACGCTAGCATTCGATAATTGCAAATGGGTTCGCGCCTCCCATCGAGAAACGGGCCAGCCGCACAAACACGCCTTGACATGTTTAGAAAATAGTGCCTAATTACTAAGAACGGTTTTGGGAACAGGAGAGTCGATATGAAGTTCGGGATTTTCCATGAACTGTCGGTGCCGCGGCCTTTCACGCGGTTTGCCGAACGGGACGTATTTCATAATGCGCTGGAACAGACGCGCTTTGTTGATGAGGCCGGGTTCAATTCGGTATGGTGCGTCGAGCATCATTTCCTCGAGGAATACAGTCATTCCTCGTGTCCCGACATGTTCCTTGCAGCCTGCGCCGCCCAGACGAAGAATCTGCGCCTTGGATTTGGCATCGCGACCTGCGTTCCCGAGATGCACCACCCTGCCCGGCTGGCCGAGCGCGGCGCTTTTCTCGATGTTCTCTCGAACGGCCGCGCCGAAGTCGGCACGGGGCGTTCGTCGACTTGGAACGAGTTGGGCGGCTTTAAGGCTGATCCTGCGCAAACCAAGATGATGTGGGACGAGTATCTTCACCTTCTTCCGCGCATGTGGATGGAGGAGCGCCTGAGCTTCAAGGGGCAGTTCGTAGACTTTCCCGAGCGCTCAGTTCTTCCCAAGCCGATCCAGGACCCCCATCCACCTTTGTGGGTTGCGGTTACAGCTCCCGGTACCGAGCTTGACGCGGCCGATCGCGGAATTGGCTGCCTGCTGGTGTCAGCCGGCAACATCCAGAAGAATGCGCCACGCTTTGCAGCCTACCGCGAACGCATCAAGACGTGCCGCCCGGCTGGAGCCTTCGTGAACAACAAGATCGCTGCAGTGAACTGGCTCTTCTGCCATGAAGACGGCGCTTATGCGGCAAAAGCGATGGACTTGATGCTACGCAGCTTCAGCTCAATGGCGGGACAGACCGTCGAACTCTCGCAGGCCTATCCCAACAATGCCTATGGCGCGATCGGTCTCCTCGGACAGCTTCGCGGCGATCCCAGCGACGAGGCAGCCAAGGCTGTTCCCGACGGGCTATGCGGTGGGACCCCTAGCGACATCATCGCGATCATCGAGGAATGGAAGTCGGTGGGTGTCGACGAGATCATCTTCATGCTCAATTCGCGCGAGGCCATCCCGCAAGCCGAGGTCATGGCCAGCCTCGATCTGTTCAAGCGCAAAGTCCTCCCTCATTTCCAGAAGGCCGGCATCGAAGCAAAGGTGGTGGAAAATGTCTGATCTCGTCTACATCAATCATCCCGTTGGCGAAGGAAATCTTGCTGCACTGGGAGAGCCCGTTGCCGTTGATCTTGCGGCGATCTCTGCCGTCTCACTTCCGAAAGCCCGGATCCACAACGGCTTGTTCGAAGTCCCTTACCGCCAGGTGATGAGCCTTTTGACGCCGGCACTTCACCCTGCGACACCTGCATATGGATCGTTGATGGTCGTCAATGCGCCCGACAGCCCGATCGGCGCGTTCGACTTCGCCATGTTTGGCGTGGCGTGCCGAAGCGGCATTCGCCCGCGCATGCTGACCTTATCGGCGTTCGCTTCGTCGGACAGCGCCGTTGAGCTCCTGCGCTTGTACGGGATTGCCGCGATACGTGCCAATATCGGCACGCGCTTCGGCTACGACGCCGTCGTCAGCACCATCCGCGATGGCGACGGCCGGGTCTTGGCCGAGATGTCGACAGAAATGGCGGACGTGCTGCTCGGCACCACGCGCGCGATCCGCTACCCGCAGCCACTTTGTGCTGCCACCGTCGAGGGCCGGCCCGGGCTTCTCCAGTTCGACATGGCTTATGAATATGAAGACGCTTGGCGCGGCCCGCTACGCTTCAACGGCTTCGAGGGCGAAGCCTTCAGTTCGGCGGCGATTGCACCGACGGACCTGATTGGAGGAACCCTCGCGCGCGCCAATATCACGCTGCAGCAACCGCGACTGCTGCTGGACCCTGAAGAAGTGGGTCTCGCAATCAAGCTAACGGCTTCAGAGAAAGCAGCGGCCTGATGCCGTCGTCCGATTTCCGCTTGTCCGGAAGGTCCGGGCAGGCGGCGTCGGCCGGTCTCTTCTGCAGCGGTACTGCCTACGTGCAAGCCTTGCGTCCTGTCCGGAAAAGCGTTTACTGAAACCATGGCCAGTACCACCCTGCGAGCGAAAAAAGGTCCGCCGGTACCGAAGCCGACGGCGACGCGTGATCGCATTCTTGATGCCAGCCGGCGCAGTTTCAATGCCGAGGGTCTTCAAGCAAGCGCGGCGTATCGTGTTGCCGCTGACGTCGGCATCAGCGCGGGCAACCTTGCCTATCATTTCAAGACCAAGGCTGAAATCGCCGGTGAACTAGCGCGCAATTTCGAGATGGCCTTCAAGCAGGTCGCAGCAACTCTGGCCGGTCCCGTAGAACCACTCCGCTTCATTCACTCGATGCGCGAAGTGCTTGCCCTGATGTGGCGCTTCCGATTCCTTTTCACGACGCCGCAATATCTCGCTGTAGTCGATCCAGAATTGGGCTCGCATGTGATCGCATTGCGCCTGTCGGTGCGCGACCTTATTCGCCAGCATACGCGCGAAATGATCATGGCCAAGGGTATAAGGCCACCACGCGATCAGAGCAGCGACATATTGGCCGACAATATCGTCGCGATCTGGATGTACTGGCTTCAAAATCAGGACCTTGGCGCAGATCGTGCGGCTGACGAGCCTAGCGCCAGCGCTTTGAAGGACTGCCTGGAGCACCATTTCGGCCTACTCGAGCCATATCTGGGAGCCAAATTCGCGACCAGCTTCCGCCGCGACCTGGACATCACCCTTTAAGATTGATCGTCAGCGTTTCCGATTGCGAGGCACGCGAGTGCCAGATGAAATGAGAATAAGGAGACGATGATGGCCAAGGAAGTGATGATCGAAGTTGACGGGGCCATGCTTGTCCTCACGATCAACCGTCCCGAAAAGCGAAACGCCATCAACGACGCGGTTCTCAGCGCGCTGGTAGCGGGTGCGACGCGCTATGCCGACGACGACGCTCTTTCGCTCTTGGTCATTCGTGCGAAGGGGGGCTATTTTTCGGCTGGCGGCGATTTCAACAGCGGCCTCTTCCCCGATATCGATGCGCTCGGCCCTCGCGGCATGCGCGACTGGCTTTTACGGAGCGACAAGAGCCTCGGTTCGCTGACCGCAATCCTCGAACGCGTCGGCAAACCCGTCCTTGTGGTCCATCAGGGCCCCTGCTTCGGAGGAGCGCTTGAAATCTCGCTTGCCTGCGATTTCCGCATCGCCGCCGAAAGTGCCCGATATTCTCTGCCTGAGGGACGGATCGGTGCACTCCCGAGCGCGGGCGGCAGCGCACGCTTGACCCGGCTGGTAGGGCCGCATTGGGCACGGTGGCTGTTGATGGCAGGCCAGACGATTACGGCGACCAAGGCCGAGGCGATCGGCCTCGTTCATGCGGTATTTCCTGATGAACAGCTTGAGGCCGAAGTGGGCAGGCTGTGCCGCGATATACTTTCGATGCCGCGCGAGGCCGCGGCTGCCGCCAAGCTGACAATTGAACTTGCCGCCGATCTGGGCCCCGAGGCCGGACGCAACCTCGAACGGATGGTCGCGAGCGGCCTTGTATTCGGGCCAGAATATCGAAATTTGGTCGAAGCCGCTCGGGAACGCATGGCGAGCAAGCCCGAACGTGGGTGACCGCTGCGCTCGATCGCGTTGACCTCGAAGCGTGATGGCTGCTTGGGCCATCGACGATCCGTTGCAAGCCGCTGCAGCCGGCACGCCGCATTTTTTTTGCATGGTCTCCTTGCGCACCGTCGCAGCCTGCCAATGCTAAAATTCAGTTCGGGCGCAGAGCCTGATCGCGGTCAGGCCGCCGGGAGTGCTATGGGAGGCCAGCAGGAAAGCGGATCGGCGAGTATTCCGCTTCGAAGAACGCGCTTCAGCAATTTTCCATGCTCATTACGGGGAAGTTCGGGCAGGAAAAGCACTGAGCGTGGCCATTTGCTCGACGCGAGGCGATCCTTGGGCAAGTCGAGCAACTCCGCGGCAAGCGCCGCATCGCCGCTGACATTGGTCGCCGCCACGACGACAGCCACGATCTGCTGTCCAAAATCGTCATGGGGCACTCCGACTACCGCGATGTCCGCAACGGCGGGATGCGTGGCGAAAAGCTCCTCTATCTCCAGCGGCGAGACGTTCACGCCGCCAACGATGATCAGATCATCGCGCCGGTCGCTGATGAAAAGGAATCCGTCTTCGTCTACCCAGCCGAGATCGCCGTAACTGCCATGGCCCGAGGTCGAAATGCGGGCGGGCGTTCCGTCGATATAATGGTAGGGGACTCCACCTTCGAAATAGATCATTCCCGTCTCACCGATCGGCAATTCGTCTTCGCTGTCCTCGTCGAGGATATGCAGCCGGCCGATTAGCGCCCTTCCGACCGACCCCGGCCGATTGAGCCAGTCTTCCGCACGGATGAATGTGACACCCGCATTCTCCGAACCGCCGTAAAATTCGTGGACGATCGGACCCCACCAGTCGATCATCGCGCGCTTTACCGGCACGCGACAGGGCGCAGCGGCATGAAGTGCGAAGCGATGGCTCGAGAGATCGTAAGCATCGCGCACATCGGGCGCCAGCGCGAGCAGCCGGTTGAACATTGTCGGAACCCATAGACTATGGGTTACCCGGTGCCGCTCAATCGCAGCAAGGCTCGCTTCGGGATCGAAGCCGGTAAGAATGACGGCTGTTCCGCCGACTTCGATAGCTCGATTGGCGAAGCGACCCATCGCGTGATAAAGCGGCGACGGCAGCAGAAAGCGAATACCTTCGCGAAGCTTAAAATGCGCGCGCAAGATGGTTTCGAAGGGAGGCAGTTCGAGTGATTGTGCCATCGTAGCGAGCGGCCGCTTGATCCCCTTGGGCCGTCCCGTGGTCCCCGACGAGTAGATTATTTCTCTTCCGATCGCGAGCGGCGTCGACGCAGCTTCGGCGTTGACGAGGTCCAGTTCGAGAAGGTCGTCGGTCACGAGCCTGCATTTGCCGGTTGCCGTTTTGCCAAGAGCGTCGGTCGCCAACGACGTCAGGTCGGCGCTTGAAACCAGCAGCCGTGCCTCGCTGTCATCGATCAGATAGGCCAATTCGTCGGGCGTGAGGCGTGTACTGAGGGGAACATAATATACGCCTGCGCGGCGCGCTCCCCACCAGATTTCGATTGTGCGCGCGTTGTTGGGCATGAGCATCGCGATAACGTCCCCGTCCCGGAGTCCGGCGCCGCGCAACCTGCGAGCAACATCGGTGGAACGCCGGTCGAGTTCGGCAAAACTCACGGATTCCAGCCCGTCGACGATGACGGCGGGTCGATCAGGAACCTGGAGTGCCCAGTTACGGAGAAAATCTTCTTGCATATCGCCAAACTAGTTCGCTAACGGATGATAAGTATGTTGTCCAAATTTTGAAAAATTGCAAGCTACCGGGTGGAACGAGGATGAGCAACGGCCCTCTTGCGGGAATCCGCATAATCGAGTTTGCAGGTATCGGGCCCGGCCCATTTTGCGGTATGCTGCTATCAGACCTCGGCGCCGACGTACTCCGCATCGATCGCAAGAGCGGCAATACGGGGCCAGGCCCTGGCGACGATTCTCGAGCGGTGACCAACCGGGGACGGCGGTCTGTGGCGCTCGACCTCAAACGCCCTGAGGCGATCGACCTATGTCTCACACTCATCGAAAAGGCTGATGCTTTGTTCGAGGGATATCGCCCGGGCGTCATGGAGCGTCTCGGGCTCGGTCCCGACGTCGCGCACGGCCAAAACCCATCGCTAGTCTATGGACGGCTCAGCGGCTGGGGACAGGATGGGCCGCTTTCCAAGCGCGCGGGACATGACATAAACTATATCGCGCTCAGCGGCGCACTCCATTCGATTGGAACAAAGGAAACACCTGTTCCACCGCTGAACCTTGTAGGCGACTTCGGCGGGGGCTCGCTTTACATGGCGCTGGGACTGCTTGCGGGCATCCTCCATTCTCGCGCGACCGGCGTCGGGCAGACTATCGACTGTGCAATCAATGAAACCGCGATCTCGCTAATGTCGATGTTCTACGGCTACCGGGCGATGGGCCGCTGGACCGACGATCGCGGCGAGAACCTTCTCGACGGTGGAGCTCATTTCTACAACAGCTACAAGTGCCGCGATGGCAAGTGGATCGCGATCGGGCCAATCGAACCGCAATTTTACGAAATTTTGCGCGATGCCGCCGGGCTGACGGAACCGATTTTCGACAATCAGATGGATCAGACCCGATGGCCGACCGCACGAGCCCGGATGGCAAAAGTCTTCGCCACGAAGAGCCGCGCCGACTGGTGCGATCTGCTTGAGTCGGTCGACGCCTGTTTCGCACCAATCCTCTCTCTCGGAGAGGCGCCGCGTCATCCGCATCATATTGCCCGCGGCAGTTTCGTGGATATCGAGGGCGTTGTTCAACCGGCGCCGATACCGCGCTTCTCCGCGACGCCCGGTCGCGTTCGCCATCGTCCGCCGCGCGCAGGTGAGCATAATGAAACGGCGCTCGCAGATTGGGGGATCGATATTGACCGCCGCACAGAGCTTATTCGCTCAGGCGCGATGTGAATCTGCCGTTGCCGC
The DNA here is from genome assembly GCF_900108295.1 of Sphingopyxis sp. YR583. Lineage (NCBI taxonomy): Bacteria > Pseudomonadati > Pseudomonadota > Alphaproteobacteria > Sphingomonadales > Sphingopyxidaceae > Sphingopyxis > Sphingopyxis sp. YR583. The sequence goes on from NZ_FNWK01000003.1 coordinate 115,639, forward strand.
TCATTTCAAAGCCGTTTCTACCGGAGAAACAGGACGTGATCGACAGGCAAGCCCTATTCGAAGGCACCGAAACGCCGTCGGAGGGTCTTCATATCATTCCCGAGCGCTTGGCTGCGGTTCTGCGGGAGCGTCTCGGGCTCGACACCTCCAAACTCAATATCGAGAAGTTTAAGGGCGGCCAGTCGAACCCTACATACCGGGTTGACGCAGGTGCGAAATCAATCGTTCTGCGAAAGCGGCCGCCCGGCGTTCTCGTCAAGAGCGCCCATGCGATTGACCGCGAATTCGCCGTGATCTCCGCGCTGCACGCGCGCGGCTTCGCCGCTCCGGAGCCCTTGCTATACGTCGAAGATGAGTCGATCCTCGGCACGGCCTTTTACCTCGTTGAATATGTAGACGGCCGCATCTTCTGGAACGCCGACCTGCCCGGACTGGACCCAATGGAGCGCGGAGCTATCTATGCGGGCATGAACCGCTTTCTAGCGGAACTCCACAGCCTACCCAAGAGCGAAATCGATCATCTCGTGCCGGCGCGCGGCGGAGACTATGTCGCGCGAAACCTTGCACGGTGGAACAGCATCTACGATCAGTCGGAACTCGCCGATATTCCCGACATGGCTCGCCTGGCAAACGACCTTCGCGCCGCGATGCCGCCGGCGCAGCCCGCCGTGATGATCCACGGCGATTATGGCCTTTACAATATCATCGTCGAGAAGCGAGGGGCAGGGATCGCCGCGGTTCTCGACTGGGAGATGGCGACAAGAGGCGACGCCCTTGTCGACCTTGCCCATCATTTGCGCGCCTGGTGGGATATCCCCGATCACGAAGCTGGAAGTACATCGAGCTTGGCTGGACTGGACCTTGCCGCCCTCGGCATCCCGGACATGGATAGTTATGCCGACCTCTATTTCTCCAACCGTGGTCTGCAGAAACCTTCCAATTTCGCCTATTATCTGGCCTTTGCGCAATATCGCTACGCGGCGATGATCCAGGGCATATTGAAGCGGGCGGCTACCGGAACGGCCTCCAGCCGCCGCGTTCTCCACCGGCAAGAGAGGGTCGCCGCGATCGCGCGGATGGCCGTACAGACACTCGAGTGCCTTTAGACGGCAAACGGCGCCGCAGCGCCATGGGAGAGACGATGGAACTCGAGGACTGGAAAGTATTGATTACCGGCGCAGGCAGCGGCATCGGCCGCGCCGGGGCTGAACGCTTCGCGCATGAAGGCGCTAAGGTTGCCGTCATGGACAGTGATCTGGAGCGCGCCATCCAAACTGCCGATCTGATCGTCGCGCGCGGCGGACATGCGGTGCCTATCGGCGGAGATCTGGCGGAAGACGGCGTCTCTGAACGCGTGGTTGCCACTGCCGCCGCCGAGCTCGGCGGGCTTGATGCGCTCTGGTGCAACGCAGGAATCATGGGCCCTACCGAGATCGAGGACATCGATGGCGACGCTTATGCCACTGCGGTCGCGGTCAACATGACGTCGCCGATCCTGAGCTGCGCAGCGGCACTACCGCACCTACGCCGGTCCCGGCACGGGGCTATCCTTATCACCGCCTCGACTTCAGGCTTGGTGGGCGCGATGTCGGGCGCGATCTACACCGCGACCAAATTCGCCGTTGTCGGATACGTCAAATCGCTCGCTCAGCGCGTCGCGGCCGATGCGATCCGCGTGAACGCTCTCTGCCCGGGTCCGGTACTCACACCGCTCATGCAGCGGCTGCTGGATCAAGGGTCGAACTCGATGACGGGCGACGAATATCGCGCGCGCGTCCTCGCTGGCGTACCGCTCAACCGCTTTGCTCGCCCTGAGGAGATCGCTGACGCAGCGCTGTGGTTGGCATCGCCGCGTGCCTCTTATGTGACCGGGATCGCGCTTCCTGTCGACGGCGGATACACGTGCCGCTGATCGAACCGCACTCGCGAAGTTGCACGGCACGTTCAATTTGGTTAGCTTGCGCACTGAATTGCGCTTTATAGCCGCAGGCTGACTGTCAAAGGCGCTCATCAACACGGAGAGAGATAAAGGTGTCTGTTCCAGCGAAGGCTTTCATAGAAGTTCCCGCCGTTCCGCTACTCGAGATGACGAGTATCGAACTGCTTGCCTGGGCCGCCGAACAGGCCCCGGACCAGATCGCTGTCAAGCAGCCGTTCGAAGGCTTTGGCGAGGAGATCGTCTGGACGTACAGCGAGTATCTTGCTGACGCACGCCGGATCGCCTCTTATCTGTCAACCTTTTACAGCTTCGGCGATCATGTCGCGATCTGGGCAACGAACAGCGGTCCCTGGCTCCTTTATGAATTCGCGGCTGCCCATCTCGGGCTTGTTCTTGTCACGATGAACCCGGCGTCGCGACCTGCAGAGCTCGACTATATGCTGACCAAGAGCCGCGCAAAGGGCATCATCATGGACCGAAGCTATCGGGGCCAGGATTTGGTGCAGGCCGTCGCGGACCTTCGCGGCCGACTGCCTGACCTTGCGCATATTCATTATCTTGACGAGTGGCGCGACCAGGTTGAACAGGGATCGGATGATATCGCGCCATCAACCACCCGCCCCGACGATCCGGGTTTGATCGTCTTCACTTCAGGGACTACCGGGAAACCCAAGGCGGCAATCCTTCATCATCGCGGTATTGTGAATAATCCCAAGATTGCGACCGAACGCCTCGGTCTGGCTCCCAAGACCATATGGCTTGCGTCGCTTCCAACCTTCCATGTGGGGGGGACGGTAACGATGAGCATGGGTGCCGTCAGCAATCTCGGTACGCAGATCATCATGCCGGCATTTCAGCCCGAGATCATCCTCAGGCTTATCGAGAAGGAGCGGATCAATTATTCCGCGCTGGTACCGGCGATGGTCGCGGGGCTCGTCGAACATCCCGACTTCAAGACGACAGATCTCTCCTCCTTTCATCACCTCCAAGTGGGCGGCACGGTTATCACCCCCGCCTTCGTCAAACTGGTGCGCCAGGAGCTTGGCTGCGATGTGCAGGTCGTTCTGGGTCAGACCGAATGCTGCGCCGAAATCACCAAGACTCTTCGCGGGGATCCTGACGAGGCGATCGAGGAGACTGTCGGCGTGCCTTTCCCGGGGACAAGCTTGAAGATTTCGGACCCCGTCACCGGCGAGACGAAGAACATCGGAGAAGTAGGCGAGATACGGCTGCTTAGCCCCTACGCAACATATGGATATTTCGGTGACCCCGAGGCGACTGAGGCGTTGTTCGACGAGGACGGTTTTCTTCGAACGGGTGACCTCGGTAGCATCGACGAAAATGGCAGGCTGCGCATGAATGGTCGGCTCAAGGAAGTCATTATTCGCGGGGGCGAGAATATCTATCCGCGCGAGGTGGAAGATGCGATCGCTGAATATCCGGGCATAAGCGAATGCGCCGTGTTCGCGGTACCGCATCCGCGTTGGGGTGAAGAGGTCGCGGCCGCGCTTCGGCTCAACGCACCCGGTGTCGAACCGGCTGATGTGCGCGAGTTCCTTCTTCTCCAGTTGGCAAGGCACAAGGTGCCGAAACACTGGATGATCGTGGAGGAGTTTCCGCGCAACACCTCGGGGAAGGTTCAGAAATTTGAGCTCCAGCGGCTATTTGCCGAACGGGCCGAGAAAAACGCGGACCGTACTGGCTGATGCCCTAGATGAGGCGCCCTCACCCCGCTCGTCAGACTCGCTCGACGATCATTGCCGGCGCCATGCCGCCGCCCGTGCAAAGCGTGACCAGTCCTGTCGCCAGATCACGGCGCTCAAGCTCGTCGACCAACATTCCCACCAGCATTGCTCCGGTGGCGCCGATCGGGTGCCCAAGCGCGATTGCGCCGCCGTTCACATTGACCTTATCGTGTGGGACAGCGAGATCTTTCATGAACTTCATTGGGACCGCTGCGAAAGCTTCATTCACTTCGAAGAGATCGATATCGCCAACCTCGAGACCAGCCAGCGCGAGCGCCTTGCGAGCTGCAGGAACGGTGGCGTTGAGCATGAACTGCGGCGAATCACCGGCCGTCGCGAGGGCGCGGACCCGTGCGCGAGGACGCAAGCCGTGCGCGCATGCGTAATCTGGAGAAGCCAGCAGGACAGCGGCGGCGCCATCGACCACGCCCGACGAGTTTCCCGGGTGATGGACATGGTCCACAGCAAGGCCTGGAAAAGCGCGCTCGACCAAATCTCGGGTCGTAAGGCCTGTATCCCCGAGCTCGCGGTCCATTACGCCTGCAAATGAGGGTTTAAGAGCAGCCAGGCCGGCTGCGCTCGTGTCTGGCCGCGCAAACTCCTCCCGGTCGAGAACAAGCGTGCCCGCATCATCAAGTACCGGAACAAGGCTTTTTGCAAAATGGCCGCCAGCGATCGCCGTCGCTGCCCTCACGTGGCTTTCCAGTGCAAACGCGTCGACGTCTGCACGGGAAAACCCCTCGGTCGTCGCAATGATATCCGCCGCGACGCCTTGGCTGAATTGCACAACTGCTTCGCGCAGAGCAGGATTTTCAGCGTCCATCAGCGGAGGACGCTGAAGGCTGGTTGTGTAGGACATCATCTCAATGCCGCCAGCTACGACGAGATTCTGCATCCCCGATCCGACGCCCATAGCAGCAAAATTGACTGCGCTCAGCGCAGATCCGCAAAAGCGCTCGACGGTTATTCCCGGCGCTCTATCGCCATAGCCGGCGAGGAGCGAGGCCATCCTCGCGATACAATAGCCCTGTTGTCCGAAAGGGGTGCCGCAGCCGACGATCACGTCGTCGATCTGATCGGTTGCGATGCCGTTGCGCTCAGCGAGCGGACGGAGCGCGTTGGCGAGCAGCCGCTGCGGATGAAGCCCGTAGACCGCACCCTTGCCTGGCTTTCCGATGCTGCGGGGCGTGCGCAAGGCGTCGATGATCCAGATCTCGTTCAATCTCTTCCCTTCCATCATTCGTCGCGCAGCACGGCGAATCACGCCCGCCCGATCATAAGGTCATCTCCATGCCATCCGCCGAACTAGGACGCAAGCGCACTATCTAGTGCGAAGTTTCCGCCGTCATTTCGCTGTTGTGGGCCTCAATGCGGTCCCGCGCAGCGTCAAGCGAAAAACAATCAGAGCGCTTGAAAGAAGTAATCTATCGTACTATATGCAAGCTGCTTGAGCCGGCGCTCGGGCGCGGCGCGGCCGCCGACAGCCTTCAATTCGGTGGGGTCAATGTCAGAATTCGGAATTTCCACTTACGGCGCCTACGTCCCGCGTCTTCGTATTGATCGTGCTCATATTGCGGAGGCGCATCGCTGGATGGCGCCCTCGCTCAAGGGACAGGCGAGAGGATCACGCGCTTTTACCAGTTGGGACGAAGATAGCGTTACCATGGCTGTGGAGGCGGCACGGGACGCAGTGGCGGGTTCTGGACATCAAGATATCAGGGCGCTTCGCCTTGCCTCGACAAATCTCCCCTATGCCGACCTTCAAAACGCGGCAATCGTCGGCAGCGCCATCGGCCTCCCCGCGGAAATCGCGACGTCCGACACTGGCGGCTCCCAGCGCGCTGGCACGTCGGCTCTGCTGCAGGCCCTGCAAGGAGCCATCCCGTCGCTGGTCGTGGCCTCGGACAATCCCGTGTCAACGCCGGCAAGCGTTCAGGAAATCTCCTTCGGTGCAGGCGCCGCTGCTTTTATCGTTTCTGATCGCGACGTCGCAGCAAAGCTTATAGGATCGGCCACCGTTTCGCATCTGTTCGTCGATCATTTTCGCTCGGCCGACGCCGCAAGCGACTATGGCTGGGAGGAGCGCTGGATACGGGACGAGGGTTATGCGAAGATTGTTCCGGCAGCCGTCCGCGAAGCACTGTCTTCGGCGAAACTCGATATTGCCGATGTCCAGCATTTCGTGATGCCGTCCTATCTGAAGGGCGCGGCTGCAAATGTTGCAAAGCTGATCGGTTTCAGCGGCGAAGTCGCCCCGGGGCTCGAAGACGGCGTGGGATATGCGGGCGCGGCACATGCACTACTGATGCTCGCCGAGACATTGGAGCGGGCCCGGCCGGGCGATCGCATCCTGCTAATCGGCTTCGGCCAAGGCGCGGACGCGCTGATTTTCGAGACAACCGACGCACTGCCAGCAGCAAGGCCGTCCCGAGGGGTCAGCGGTTCGATCGCGGGCGGGATCGCAACCGACAGCTATCTTCGAATGTTATCCTTCTACCGCGGGATCGAGCTCGAATGGGGAATGCGCGCCGAGCGGAGCGCCAAGACCGCGCTCAGCGAACAATTTCGTTCGGGCGCACAGATGGAAGGCTTCAATGCCGGTCGATGCGGCGGCTGCAGCGCCGTGCAGTTCCCTCAGCTACAATATTGCGTCCAATGCCATGCGCCGAGTGCGGGTTTCATCGACGTTGCATTACGCGACCTGAATGCGACGGTCCTGACCTCAACTGCAGATTGGCTGACTTATTATCCGGCACCGCCGATGTATGTCGGTTTTGTGCAGTTCGACAATGGCGCGCGCATTCTTATGGAGATGGTCGATATCGGGGCGGAGGGTATCGACACGGGCGCCACCGTCAACATGCGCTTCCGGATCAAGGAGCGCGATCGCCAGCGAGGCTATAATCGCTATTTCTGGAAGGCCGCGCCGCTCTGAGCGGCGCGAGGAGAAAATCATGGCAACGGGTATCAAGGACAAGGTCGCGATTCTCGGGATGGGTTGCTCGAAATTCGGCGAACGATGGGATGCGGGCTCCCCCGATCTCATGGCCGAAGCCTTCGAGGAGGCGCTGAGCGACGCTGGGATCGACCGCGGACGGATTGAGGCAGCCTGGTTCGGCTGCTGGGGTGACGGCATCAACGTTGGAAACTCTTCTATCCCGGCCGCCATGGCGTTGCGGCTCGAAGGCATTCCGGTAAGCCGGGTCGAGAATATGTGCGCAACCGGAACGGAAGCGCTGCGGGGCGCAGCCTACGCGGTCGCAAGCGGCGCAGTCGATATCGCTCTCGCAATCGGTTCGGAAAAGCTCAAAGACACCGGTTTTGGCGGCCTGCCCTCGCCCTTCAAGGGCACGTTCAATGACCTGTGGATGCCGATGGGGTCGGCACCAGCCGGTTTTGCACAACTCGCCCCTTATTATCGCGCTAAATACGGTACGACGCGGGAGGACCTGAAACGGGCGATCAGCCATGTTTCATGGAAAAGCCACCAAAACGGCGCGCTCAGTCCCAAGGCGCATTTTCGCAAGACCGTCTCCATGGAGACGATCATGAACGCACCGATGATCTCCGACCCCCTCGGTCTCTACGATTGCTCCGGCGTTTCCGATGGCGCGGCTTGCGCAATCGTGACGACCCCCGAAATCGCCCGCGCTATGGGTAAGTCCGACCTCGTGACTATCAAAGCGCTTCAGCTTTCGACCAGTTCGGGGCGCGAGTCGCAGACGAGTAGCTGGGACGGCACCTATGTTGCCAACACCCGAAATGCAGCGGCGGCCGCCTATCGCGAGGCGGGGATCACCGACCCCAAGACGCAGCTTTCGCTCACCGAGGTTCATGACTGCTTTTCGATCACCGAGATGGTGACCATGGAGGATCTCGGCTTGTCCAACGACGGCCGGGCAGTATTTGACATCCTCGACGGCAAGTTTGATCGCGATGGACAACTTCCATGCCAGATCGACGGGGGTCTTAAATGCTTCGGGCACCCGATTGGCGCGACCGGATTGCGCATGGCATACGAAGTTTATTTGCAGCTGCTCGGGCGCGCTGGCGAGCGCCAGCTTGCAGCTCCCTCACTGGGGCTCACGCACAATCTCGGCGGCGTGCCCTATCAAGGGGTCGCTGCGATTTCCATCCTGGGGCTCCACTGATGGCCGGCGTCTGGTTCGACGATCTCGAGATCGGCCAGGTCTTCGAGCATGCCATTCGGCGGACGGTCACCGAGACGGACAATGTGCTGTTCAGTGCCATGACCCACAACCCGGCGCTGCTTCACCTCGACGAAGAGTATATGAAGGGAACACCCTTTGGACAACGACTGGTGAACTCCGCTTTCACGCTCGGGCTAATGGTCGGTATTTCCGTCGGCGACACGACGCTTGGCACGGCCGTCGCGAACCTGGGATGGGACGAAGTGCGCTTCCCCAAACCGCTTTTTCACGGAGATACCGTCCATGTAGTGACCACGGTGGTCGACCTGCGCGAATCGAAATCGCGGCCCGAGGCTGGGATTGTGACGTTTCTGCATCAGGCATATAACCAGAAATCCGAACTTGTTGCCTCCTGCAAACGTTCAGGCTTGCAGCTCAAGCGGCCGGCAGAATAGCCATGCGTCCGATCCGGTCCTTTCTTTTCATTCCTGGCGACAGCGAGAAAAAAATCGCCAAGATCGACATGGTCGCCGCAGATGCGTTCATTCTCGACCTTGAAGACGCAGTCGCGCCTGCCCGCAAGGCGACGGCGAGACAATTGGTAGCCGATGTTCTAGGCAGCCGACCGCAGGCCAATCGCCGCTCGCAGCTTTGGGTGCGCGTGAACCCGCTCGACACCGGTGCGACGCTGACCGATCTCGCGGCGGTCATGCCCTCCATTCCGGACGGCATCATGCTCCCGAAAGTGAACGGCCCAAAGGACGTCACCGAGGTTGCGCATTATCTCAGTGCGTTCGAGGCCGCGGCAGGCTTAGGCGTAGGGAAAACCAGGATTCTTCCTGTTGCCACCGAGACGGCGTTGGCCCCGTTTCGGCTCGGCGACTATTCAGCGACGCCTGCTGGCCGACTTTACGGGCTGACTTGGGGCGCCGAGGATTTGAGCACTGCGATCGGCGCGAGCGGAAATACCGGTAACGACGGGGAGTGGACGCATACGTACAAGATGGTACGCTCGCTCTGCCTGTTGGGTGCGCATGCTGCAGACGGCGAAGCCGTCGATACGCTCCATGTCGATTTTCGCGACGCCGAGGGGTTGCGCGCTACCAGCCGCGCAGCGCGCGCCGAGGGATTTTCGGGCCGCATAGCGATCCATCCCGCGCAGGTCGACATTATCAACGAGGCTTTTTCGCCCTCACCCGATGAGGTCGCGTTCGCGCGCCGGGTAGTCGACCTCTTCGCTGCCAACCCTGACGCCGGCACGCTAGGGCTTGAGGGCAAAATGCTCGATATCCCTCACCTTAAACAGGCGCTGCGGCTCCTTGCAATTCACAAGGCCTATTCATGACCGAAACCTACGACGCGCTATCAGGCGGCGACCGCGGTATTTTCTCCAGCGAGCATCAGCAGTTTCGCGAGACTGTTCGCCGATTTGTCGATGAGGAACTCGCCCCCCATCATGGTGAATGGGAAGATGCGGGCGTCGTGCCGCGCGAGGTGTGGAAGCGCGCGGGTGAAGTCGGGATGCTTTGTCCCACAATCCCCGAAGAATTTGGCGGGTTTGGCGCGGACTGGCTCTACAATGTGGTCGTTATCGAAGAACTGGCCAAGCAGGGAATCACGGGTCCGGGGTTCATGGTTCACAGCGAAATGGTCGCGCCCTATATCCTCGCGGCCGGTAGCGAAGAGCTGAAGAATTCAGTGCTGCCCGGCATGGCGACTGGCGAAATCATCGGCGCGCTCGGCCTGACCGAGCCGGGCGCCGGTTCCGACGTGAAAGAAATTCGAACACGCGCGGTGCGTAACGGCGATGATTATGTAATCAACGGGCAGAAGGTCTATATCTCCAACGGGCAACTATGCGACATCATGGTCACGGCGTGCAAGACCGATCCGGCTGCAGGCGCTCGCGGCGTCAGTCTCATTGCGATCGATGCCAATCAGCCCGGGTTCAAGCGCGGCCGCAACCTCGAAAAGATCGGACTGAAAGCGCAGGACACCTCGGAAATATTTCTGGAGGACGCACGCGCCCCGGCCTGGCGGCGGCTAGCCGACGAGGGAAGCGGCTTTGGCATCATGATGGGGAAACTCGCGCAGGAGCGTCTGACCCAGGCCGTGCGAAGCATTTGCGTCGCCGAAGCAGCGATCCAGTGGACGGTCGATTATACGGCTGAGCGCAAGGCATTCGGTCACACCCTCGCCGATTTCCAGAATACGCAATTCGTTTTGGCCGATCTCGCAGCCGAAACCTTGTCGGCCCGCGTTTTCACCGATTGGTGCATCAAGCGCTTTCTGGCGGGCGAACTGACCAGTGTCGAAGCGGCAAAGGTCAAACTCGTGGTCACCAACCTTCACGTGAAGGTAGTTGACCAGTGCCTGCAATTCTTTGGTGGTTATGGCTATATGACCGAATATCCCATCGCACGCGCCTATATCGATGCGCGCATTGTCCGGATCGCCGGGGGCGCTGCAGAAGTGATGAAACAGATCATCGGGCGGGATTTGTTCAAGGGCCGGCTGTCTTCGTGATCGAGCCCTTGCGGCTCAAGGCGAGCGCATGAGATAGCCGCCGTCGAGCGCAATGATATTGCCCGTTGTATAGCTTCCCGACGCCAGCATCAGGATGACGCGCGCAATATCTTCGAACGTGCCAAACCGGCCCGCGGGCACATTGGCCAGCAGCCTGTTCCGCTCGGCATCGTTGTCGGCAATGCGATCGATCAGCTCGGTCCGGAAATATCCAGGCGCGATCGCGTTGGCAGCGATCCCCTGCCCTGCCAGTTCCCTCGCTAGCACGCGGGTCAGATGGTGCAGGCCCGCCTTGCTGGCAAAATAGGCAAATGACGTGCTCGTGGCGACTGAGAGCCCCGCGCACGACCCAATCATTATCAGCTGTGCGGGACGTGACGAGGGCCTACGCCGCATGTGAGGGATGAGCGCCTGCGTCAAGAGGAAGGGCGCTCGCAGGTTCAGCGCCATGACGCGGTCCCAGTCGTCAGCGTCAACCTCACCAATCGGCGCTTGGTGGGTCATCCCGGCATTGTGCACAAGAATGTCGAGAGGCTGCCCCTCGCTCGCCAAGCGTGCGCGCACCGCTGCAATGCCCGTGTCGGACGTAATGTCTGCCGCGATATGGTCGCAGCGTCCCCCCTTGGACAATTGCGCAGCTGCTGCGGCGCCTCGATCGGGATCGCGAGAGACGATCCAGAGCCTGGCCCCCGCCTCGACCAACGACCGGCTGATCATCTTGCCGATGCCTGCAGAACCGCCGGTTACGAGAGCGGTGCGGCCGTCAAGGTTGAAGAGCGAGGTCAGCAACGGATGGCGAACCGTTTCGCCAGCGATGCTCATCGCTTCGCCTGCATCGCTTGTTCCAGCGGCCCGCTCAGGGATTGGACCAAGTATTGAGGTCGATCCCCGCGTTGGCCCGGGCGTAGGTCAAGATGCTCTCGATCCCTGGTCCCAATGTGGTCGGATCCTTCGACGCATCGGTTGTCGGCCCGTGCTGCCAGCTCTCCGCGACCGTGATGCCATTGCCCCACACTTCAAAAACGCGGCCGCTGACGAAATGCGATTCAGCACTCGCCAGCCATGCGACGAGCCCCGCAATCCATTCCGGATCCCGCTTGTCCAGTTGCTCAGGCGTCCATTCACGCAGCCCCTCGGTCATCCGCGTATTCGCGCGCGGCGCGATAGCGTTCACCGTGACCCCAATCCGCTGCAGCTCTCGAGCCGTCACGATGCTGAAGGCCGCGATGCCGGCTTTTGCCGAGGCGTAATTGGCCTGTCCGATATTCGCAAATAGACCCGAGTGCGACGTCGTGTTGATGACCCTGGCATCGACTGCCTCGCCGGCTTTGCTTTTCATGCGCCAGTGGTTCGCCGCATGATGGGTCGGCGCAAATGTGCCCTTCAGATGAACGCGAACCACCGAATCCCATTCGTCTTCCGACATGTTCACCATCATGCGATCCCGCAAAATCCCGGCATTGTTGATCAGAATGTCGAGCCGACCGAAAGTGGATACCGCCTGGTCTATCATGGCACGGGCTTGTTCGAAGTCAGCCACGTCCGCGCCATTGACCGCGGCCTCACCACCGTTCGACCGAATGATATCTACGACCTCTTGAGCCGGAGACAGATCGGCGCCTTCGCCCGCTGCCGTCGCGCCAAGATCGTTCACAAGAACTTTCGCTCCGTGCTCGGCAAGCTTCAACGCGTAAGAGCGTCCGACACCCCGCGCGCCACCGGTCACGATCGCCACCCTGTTCGCCAAAAAACTCATATCTATTCCCCAATTTGACGGCGTGTCCGAGCTGCTGGCCAAGACACCCTATCGCTCGGCCAGTCGACAGGCCAAGCAAAACAATAAGCACACGTACGAATCAGTCGATGTCATATCGGTTAGTATGCGTACTATATTTTTGGTGCAAGCCCTTCCGTTGTCCTTTGGCAGTTCGCAACGATTCCGTTGGCTACGGCCACCCGCCATCGACGCGGAGAAGGGTGCCAGTGGTAAAGCTCGAGTGCGAGCTTGCGAGATAGAGGATCGCCGTGACGATCTCGTTCGGCTCGCCAAAGCGCTTCATCATTGCCGGCGTCGTCGCTTCCTTGTCTTCCGGCCAATGCTTTGAGATATCGGTGCGGAAGGAACCTGGCAGGATGGCGTTCACACGCACCTTCGGAGCGAATTCCTCAGCCTGCGCGCGCGTTATCGCGTTGAGCGCGGCTTTTGCGCCAGCATAGGGCGCGATGAGGGCGCTCGGGCGAATGGCACCCATGCTGCTTATATTAATAATCGAGCCGCCCGCCCCCGCAGCCATTCGGGTGCCAACTAGTGCAGCTAGTCGAAAGGGTCCCTTGAAGTTCAGCGAGAGAACGGCGTCGATGAGCTTTTCCTCGGTCGCGAGCGAGGATGGCGCGATCGGCGACATCCCGGCATTATTGATCAGAATATCGATGCGGCCAAATTCGGCATAGGCCGCCGCCGCGAGCAGATCGAGCTCTTCCCACCGCCCCGCATGCGCCGGAATCGCAATCGCTCGCCTGCCAAGCGCTCGTATTTCAGCCACTACCGCTTCGCACGCATCACGCTTACGGCTGGATACGACGACGTCTGCCCCGCGGCTCGCCAATGCAAGACAAGCCTCGCGGCCGAGGCCTCGGCTACCGCCCGTAACCAGCGCAACTTTGCCGGTGAAATCGAACAGGTGGTCGTTCATGACCTCGACTTCCAAATTTGAGAATCGGCTTTTCGGCGTGTCGGCCCATTAGTAGGATTTCGGCTCAATAGGATTTCGGCAGGTCGAGCACGCGTTCGGCAATGAAGCTCAAGATAAGCTGCTCGGTGATCGGCGCGAGACGCAGGAGGATAGACTCGCGGAACAGCCGCTCGACCTGATATTCGGTGGAATAGCCCATTCCGCCATGGGTCAGGACAGCCTGCGTACAGGCGTCAAACGCGGCCCGCGCGCCAAGGAATTTCCCCGCGTTCGCTTCCGCCCCACACGGTTCGCCTCGGTCATAGAGGTTCGCCGCGCGCATGATCATCCAGTAGGCACTCTCAAGGAAGGTCCAGTTTTCAGCTAGCGGATGCTGTATCCCCTGATTTTCGCCGATGATCTTGCCAAAAACTTTCCGTTCGCGCGCATATTGCGACGCGCGCTCGAGCGCCCCGCGGCCCAGCCCGACCGCTTCGATACCGACCAGAATTCTTTCGGGATTGAGGCTGTTCAAGATGTAGTGGAACCCATTCCCTTCTTCGCCGATCCGGTCCTCCTCAGGAACGAAATAATCGTCGATGAAAGTCGCATTGGAATCGACAGCGTTCCGGCCCATTTTCGGAATACGGCGAACCTCGATCTTTGCCTTGTCCAGATCGGTGTAGAATATCGTCATGCCGTCGGTTGGCCGCTTGCACTGGTCCTTCGGCGTCGTGCGTGCAAGCAGGAGGATTTTGTTGGCGACCTGCCCGGAAGACGTCCATATCTTCCGTCCGGTCACCCGGTAGCCACCCGGCACCTTTGTCGCAAAGGTCGTTATACTGGTAGTATCGAGGCCGGCATCAGGCTCTGTCACACCAAAGCAGGCGCGATCGACGCCCGTCACGAGAGGACGCAGCATGCGTTCCTTTTGCTCGGGCGTTCCATGGACGACAACCGAATGCGGACCGAAGAGGTTGAGATGCAAGGTGCTGGCGGCGGAATATCCCCCGGCGCTGCGCGAAACTTCGTGCATCATGATGGCAGCCTCGGTCACGCCGAGGGCGCTGCCGCCCACTTCTTCGGGCATTGTGATGCCGAGCCATCCCGCGTCAGCCATGGCGCGGTGAAACTCGAACGGAAAGCGTTTGTCCGTGTCGCACAACGACCAATATTCGTCATCAAACTGGTCGCACACCCGCTTGACGGCCTCGCTGATTGCCATCTGATCCTCGGTCAGGCGGATATCCATTTAACCTACCCTTCTTCATCTCGAAATAATTATAGTTCGCATGCATTTTATACGCTAGTTTCCAATCAGCAAGTGGAAACGCGTGTTTGCGAAAAAGGTTCGAACACACGGGGTGTTGCGCTTCCGTCCGGTTTAGGTCAGATGAAGAGATTGGGCTCAGAATATGCACGGGACAAGAATGGCAACCAAACGAACCAGCAAGCGGCAACCGAAAGCCAGCGAACCGTCAGCTTCGGAACCCGTTGCTCCGGACGAGGAAAATGGCGGGGCTTCCGCAAAGCGTCCTGCCGTCAAACTCTTCAGGTTCGGCTTCCTGCTGCATGACGTCTCGCGCGTGCGCAGGACCGTGATTGACCAGGTCATGCGGCCTTACGGCATCACCCGTTCGCAATGGTCGGTGCTCACCGCTCTGTCGCGCGGCGGCAACAACGGCATGATGCAGGTCGATCTCGCGCGCTTGCTCGAGATGGGCAAGGTCACCGTCGGGGGTCTTGTCGACCGGCTCGAGGCAAGCGGCCATGTCATACGGCAGGCGGACAAGCTCGATCGGCGCGCGAAGCGCGTCTTCATTACCGACCAGGGCTTTGAAGTCATCAAAATCATGATTGCCGTCTCGGGCAAGATGAACCGGCGCATGCTCAAGGGCCTTACGCCGCTCGAGATTGAAACGGTCGAGCGGGTACTCCTCCACGTGAAGGGGAACCTGAAGGAGATGGGCCAGGACTTCGTCGATTCGGGCGAGTCCGAGGAGTTCGGGAGCCGTATACCCACCCTCGAGTGATCGGCCTTTACCGCGGTCGGCGAATGAACTGCGCGATGGATGGTCAGTTGCGGCGGCCGATCTGGAAGTATCAGGTGATTTCGGCGAGCACTGTGCCCACTTCGTAGGTTTCACCAACCTCCTTGATGATACGCAAGGTTCCCGACGCCGGGGCATCGACCTCTTGAACGGACTTGTCGCTTTCCAGCGCGAACAGCGGCTCCCCTTCGGTGACCTGCCCGCCGTCGGCAACCAGCCATTCTTTCAACTCACCCTCATTCATCGAAAAACCGAGTTTTGGCAAGATCACCTCGAACGCCATTACTAACACTCCTCAACTGCCGTGGGGGGATGATCCCGCTCCCGGCTTCTCATGCGGCCCTCGAGGCCGAACAGGTTTGCGCGGTGGGGATGAACCCGTGACGCGCAGCAATTTGCCTCAGCCGAGCAATCCCTTTGCGCTTGCAGCGATCGCTGCCGCTCCCGGCGCAAAGAAGGGTTCGAGACCTTGGGAAAAAGGCACAGGTGCCGACGGCGCCCCGAGCCTGGCCGGTGCGGCTTTGAGCGCGCCAAACGCATTCTCTGTCACGTCTGCGACGATTTCGGCACCGATGCCGAACTCTTTTACGGCTTCGTGAGCGACAAGCAGACGGCCAGTCTTGCGAACCGAGCTGAGAACCAGTTCACGGTCCCAAGGCTTTACGCTGCGCAAGTCGATCAGTTCAGCGCTCACGCCTTCTTTCTCAAGCTGTTTGACCGCACCCATAGCTTCGACCAATGTGCGCGAATGCGCCACGATCGTCAGGTCCTCGCCAGCGCGCACTGTCTCGCCCTTCCCGATCTCAACGATCCGCGATCGGTCGATCTGCGCCTTGCTCGCTCCCAGCGGCACATTCTCGATATAAAGAACGGGGTCAGGGTCCGAAATCGCTGCCCGTAGCAAGGAATAGGCATCGGCGGCATTGGAAGGCGCGACGACCTTTATCCCCGCGGTGTGGGCGAACCAGGCTTCAAGATAATCGCTATGCTGGCCGGCGAGCGCAAATCCCGAGCCCGTCATCGTGCGGATGACGAGCGGAACCTGCAGCTTACCACCCGACATGTAGCGCAGCTTTGCAGCGTGGTTCACGATCATGTCCATCGCGACAGTCGTGAAGTTCATCAGCATGATTTCTGCAACCGGGCGGTACCCCGCAAGCGCTGCGCCGATCGCTGCTCCCATGATTGCCTGTTCGGCTATCGGCGTCGACCGGACCCGGTCGGTGCCGAAGCGATCGGTCAAGCCGCGCGTCTGGCCCAGCACACCCCCGCCTTCGCGGTCGGCGATGTCTTCGCCGATAACGACGACCTTTTCATCTTCCGCCATCGCGTCTTCGAGCGCGAGCCGGAAAGCTTCGACCATCGAGACATTTTCGCCGATCATGCCGCTATTCCTTCTGCAAATACATCGCGCGTCAATTCTTCAAGGCCGGGGAACGGGGCGGCAAGCGCCGCCTCGATGGCTTCGTCAAGATCGCGTTCAATCGCATCTTCAATCGCCTTGAGCTCAGCTTCGCTTGCAATTCCTTCGGCGATGAGACGTGCCCGCAGTTTGGGAACAGGATCAGCCGCAATATAGGCCTGACGTTCTTCGGCGGGCATGTAATGGCCTTCGTCTCCGAGCAGGTGGCCGTAGTGACGATAGGTCATAGCCTCGATCAGTGTCGGTCCATCGCCGACGCGCGCGCGCGCGACTGCGGCTGCAGCTGCAGCATACATTTCGTCAGGATCGTTCCCGTTCACCGTGACCCCCGCCATGTTATAACTTATGGCGCGCTTGGAGATTTGATCGACCGACGTCGCATTCGCATAGGCGGTATGTTCGCCGTACAGATTGTTCTGGCACACGAAAATGACCGGAAGTTTCCATAGACTTGCGAGATTGAGCGATTCGTGAAAAGCCCCAATATTCGAGGCTCCGTCGCCAAAGTTGGCAATCGTAACTCGATCTAGCCCCGCAATCTGCGACGCGAACGCCAAGCCATTCGCGATTGGCATGGTGCTGCCGACGATGCCTGTCGTCACCATTATCCCGGCCTCGGGGTGGGTGATATGCATCGGGCCACCTTTGCCTTTGCAAGAGCCGGACGCCTTCCCCCCGAGCTCGGCCCAGAGCGACGCGAGCGGAAGCCCTTTGGCGAGCGAATCATGGAGGCCACGATAGGTCGTGCAAATATAGTCGTCGGCGCGCAGGTTTACCGAGATTGCCGACGGAATGATCTCCTGGCCCTTCGCACTATAGTAGGGCATCACCATACGGCCAGACCGGATGACCTTGTGCGCCCGATCATCATTCTGCCGGATCAACGCGCACTTGCGGTAGATTTCGAGTAAGACCTCAGGTGTCGGCGCAGGTTGGTTGCTCACGACGGACTCTCCTTGCGTGTTTTAGTTCGCTTCCATACGATCAGCCTCGTAACAATTACCTGTAGTGCCGTCAATCATTCGCATGGGCGGCTTGTCAGAACTCGCCGAACTGCGTAGCTGCGGAGGCTACCGGCGATCGGGTCTTGGCCGTCGCGGGGACGGAAGGGACATAGGATGTTCACGATTTCAGGCGGCGGAAATGATGAAGTGCCGCATATCTGGATGAAGCTATGCGCGACAGCCGACGTCCGACCCGGTAAATCGCAACTAATTGAAATCGCTGGTCGATCGCTGCTTCTTTGCCACACGGCGGGAGGCTTTTCGTTGATCGAGAACCGCTGTACGCACAAGGCGCTGCCTCTCGAAGGCGGCCGACTGATCGGCAACGAGATCATCTGCCCGCACCATGGGGCGCGCTTCTGCCTCACCGATGGCCGCGCGATCGCCGGCGCGATTCGGCCGCTGAAGATTTACGAAATCGCCGTCACGAGCGGCGAAATTTCTGCGCGAGTTCCGGCGGAATGGGATGAAGCCCCTACAGGCTGAAGGACCACTGCTGGGTTCACCTCCTCCACTTATCCTAGGTCGAGCAAGATTGGCACATTGCGCGCACGATCTAGCGCTGAACGCTACAAACTATTGAAGAATAATAATTTTTATTGTCCGCTCGAAGGTCTGACCGCGGCCAAATATTGCGGATCGGGTCTGCTTTAACTGCCTTTCGACCGCCCGATCCAAGCAGATAAAGCACGTCCGGCATTTGACGGCATGCACAAAGTATGCTTAGTTACTATCGTCCGGTTCTGGCGACGCCGCTTCCCTTGTTCAATCTGACCCGGCGCGACCGAACGAGTGAGAGAGGATCCAATGGAAGAGCAATTTGACTATGAACAGGGCTTCGTCGTCGATGCCGAAACGCCCTGGGGCGAGAAAATGCCCTATATTGATTATGGCACACAACCGGTTGATACGCGCCGCTACTGGGACCGAGAGACGCACGAACGAGAGTGGGAAAAGCTGTGGACCAAGACCTGGCTGCTCGCCGGAATTGCGTCCGACGCCCCTAATCCTGGCGATTATTTCAAGTTCGACATCGGACGAGCATCGATCGTGGTCGTGCGGGGCGAGGACGGCGAGCTCCGGGCCTTTCACAATGTGTGTCAGCACCGCGCCAACCCAATGGTCGATAGTGACTTTGGCTCGCTTGGCGGCTGCTTCCACTGCTCGTTCCACGGCTGGGAATATGGCCTTGACGGGAAGCTCACGAAGATTCGCGACGAGGAGATTTTCCGCCCCGAACTTGTTGCCCACCGTCCCGGTCTCACGCCGGTGCAACTGGACATATGGGAGAACCTCGTCTTCATCACAATGAACGAGAGCCCGCGGCCGCTGCTGGATTTCCTTCATCCCTTGCCTGAGCATCTTGCCGCCTTCCGGATGCATCAGTTTCGCCCTTATCGCGACGATGCTTTAAGCTGGGACGCGAATTGGAAGACTGCCGAAGAGGCCTTTCTCGAATTCTACCACGGCGACGATGTGCACCCTGAAGCCATCCCGATGACCGAGAGCCGCAAGATCCAATATGACGTTCTGCCGAACGGGCACAGCCGGATGATCATTCCGATTGGCCTCCCGCGCGACTTCAAGGAAGGCGACTCGGTCGCTCCCGAGGTTCAACAGTCTCTCGCTATCTGGGAAGGCACGCCGGAAGACCATCCTGACCTGGACCTCAACGGCGCCGACTTTAAGACAGCGCTGGTGAGGACCAAGCGCAAATGGGCGGCGAAGAATGGGATCGACTTTACCCATCTGACCGACAGCCAGGTCGTCGACGACTATAATTATTCGATTTTCCCGAACGTGACGATCAACCTGTTTTCCGACGTGTTCCTGATCCAGCGCTGGCTGCCGCATGCGACGGACCCCGAGAAGAGCCATTACAGCGCCATCACGTTCGCAAATCCCGTGGCGGATCCCGACTACAAGATTTGGGACATCAATAACTTTGGACCTGAGGCAAAGGGCCCCATGAACTTTGATGGCTCGGTTCGGCCTCCACGCAACCGACCGACCGACCCGGCCGAGTTCGGCTACGTCCTGCATCAGGATATCATGCTGGTGCCGCAGCTCCAGAAGGGCATCCGCTCGCCCGGTTTCAAGGGGCTGCTCCTCGGCGAGGCGGAGGTCCGCATCCGGCACTATCTGGCGGAGGTAGACCGGTACCTCGACGCCTGAAGCCGCTTTCCAGCTGCACTGGCAAAGACAAGGGGCTCGGGGAAAAAACCCCGGGCCCGTTTCGTGTCAGCGGTCCCTTAGGCCCTGCCGACTGCCGCCCCCCCGGTGCCACCTGTCGGTGCCTCCCGGTCGCCGCGCCTCGCTTCATATTTTGCAAACTCCAATCGCGCGATCGTCCGGTTGTGAACCTCATCTGGTCCATCGCCCATGCGGATCATTTGCATACGCGCATAAGAGAACCCAAGGCCGAAATCATCGCACAGGCCAGCAGCGCCATGCGCCTGAAGTGCGAGGTCAGCGACTTCCCGGCCGATCCGAACGGCCGCGACCTTTATTTGCGAAATTTCGCTCCGCGCGCCCTTGTTCCCGACCGTATCCATCAAGTGCGCGGTGTGGTGAGTAAATTGGCGCAGCATGCCTATGTTGGTGCGGGCGATCGCCACACGCTCTTCCCATACGGACTCGCGGGAGAGCGGCTTGCCGAACGCGATCCGGCTCGCGAGACGACGGCAGGTCTGCTCCAGCATTCGCTCGCACTGGCCAATAATGCGCATGCAATGGTGAATACGACCGGGGCCCAGTCGCCCCTGCGAGATTTCAAACCCTCGCCCTTCGCCAAGAATGAGATTGTCCGCCGGAACACGCACATTGTCGAAGATAATTTCCGCATGGCCCTTTGGCTCGTCATGAAACCCCAAGACCGGTAACGATCGAACCAGAGAGATACCGGGCGTGGACGGATCAACGAGAATTTGGGATTGCTGGAGGTGACGTGGCGCTTCCCGATCAGTTTTTCCCATGACGATGAACAGGGCGTTTTTCGGGTGATAGGCGTTGGTGATCCACCATTTGCGACCGTTGATGACATACATATCGCCGTCGCGCTCGATGCGCGTCTCGATATTTGTGGCGTCCGAAGAAGCGACCCCCGGTTCGGTCATGCAATAGGAAGACCGGATTTGCCCCGCGAGGAGAGGTTCAAGCCAGCGCTTCTTTTGCTCCGCTGTGCCGTAACGATCCAGAACCTCCATATTTCCCGTGTCAGGTGCAGAGCAATTAAAGATCTCGGCGGCATAATGCGACCGCCCCATGATTTCAGCTAGCGGCGCATATTCGAGGTTCGTCAGCCCGGCGCCATTTTTCGAGTCCGGCAAAAACAGGTTCCAGAGCTGGCATGCGCGGGCCTTCTCCTTCAGCTCTTCCAGAACTTGCGGGACGCGAAACTTCTCGGGCCCCTCGAACAATTGTTCCTGATAACGTGTCTCGTTGGGATAGACATAGTCATCCATGAATTGTTGCAGCTCCTGCGCCAGGCGGGCTGATCGATCGCTTTGGCCGCGCATCATATCTTGTCTCCGGTGATCGCCGGGCTCCCTCCCACCCAATCGGGAGACACGCCCACTCAAATAGTGCGCTAGCATATCTTTTTCGACATTTTTATATTCAATTTGGTATCCAGCCGATATAAAATTGGGTACATCAGCATATCATATGCATACACACTGGTTGGAAAGGTGCGCCGTAATGGACTTGGAACTTATCCGCGGCCTCGATATTGCGGCGATCGAGCAGACCTACGACAAGCGGGACACGATCCTGTATGCGCTCGGCCTCGGCTATGGGGAAAATCCGCTCGACGAGCAGGACCTCCCATTTGTGTACGAAGAGGGTCTCCGGATTCTGCCATCTTACGCCAATCTTCTTTGCCATCCCGGCTTCTGGGCGCAACGCCCCGAATTTGATATCGACTGGGTGAGGCTACTGCATGCCGAGCAGGACTTTGTGATGCATCGTCCGCTTCCAGCGACGGGAACGCTTCGCGGCACCTTTCGCGTCGCCGGCGTCGAGGACAAGGGCGCCGACCGCGGAGCCCTGCTTCACCAAGAAAAAGCCCTGTTCGACGTTGCCGACGATAGTCACGTCGCGACGGTTCGCTCGACGCTTTTCCTGCGCGGAGATGGTGGGCAGGGCGGCTATGGCGAAGGCGTCGCGCCGGCCAAGGCACTACCCGACCGTGCTCCCGATCGGATCGTCACCATAGCCACCTCGCCGCGGCAAGCATTGGTCTACCGCCTGAGCGGCGACTGGAATCCTATCCATGCCGATCCGGCGATCGCGCGCAAGGCGGGGTTCGACGCCCCGATCCTGCATGGACTTTGTACGAACGGCATTGCCTGCCGTGCCCTTGTTCGCGAATATTGCGGCAACGATCCAAGGCGCTTAATCCGCCTCTTCGTTCGCTTCACAAAGCCCGTCATCCCCGGTGAAACTATCCGTTTCGAATTCTTCGAGGAGGGTGAAGGCGAAATTCGATTCCGCGCGCTCATCGACGGGGATGATCGCATCGTCTTGGACCGCTGCACTGCAGCTTTTGCCTAGATCGCGCGTCGATGTTGCCTCGTCGATCACCTGGTGAAACGATTCGGGCAGCACGCGCGTGAGCATTCGCCCGGAACTCTGGGAAGGATGCGAGCCCGACCTGTGGCGCGGCTGCGCGCACGCGTGGGAGTGCGATGAGATGGGTCACCAAAATATTCGCTTCTACGTGGCGCGGGCAATGGAGGGTCTTCGCGAATTGCTCGCGCGAGGAGGCCTTCGAGTGAAACCCGCCAATGACGAAATCGAAGCTTGGCCTGTCACCCATCATTTGCGCCTCATGCTTGAGAATCGGGCAGGAACTCCGCTTCACCTTCGCGGCGGGATAGTCGCTATCGAGGCAAAGACGCTGCGTGCGGCCTTCACGCTGTTTCATAGTGCAACCGGTGAAATTTCGGCGACGTTTCTGATCGACCTTGAGGCCCGAAAGAAGGGCTCGAAAACCAAAGCTGCTTGGCCCGACGCTTTCGTTTCAGCCGTCAGCCTGCATCCCCTTCCTGGCCTTTGCCAGCCACGCGGATTGACTGCCACATCGCCCTTTTTGATAGGGCTTGGCGAAGCCGACGCGCTTGGCATGATCGAGACCGGAAATGGCATCATTCCGGATGAGGCCTGCGATCGCGAGGAACGGCTGCGTCCAGAAAATATCATAGCGCTTCTATCGGACTCGACACGTAGCCTCACGAATGAATTTCACCGCGCGGCGGAGTCTCTGTCCGGAGCGCCCGCGCGTATCGGAAGCGCCGGTGTCGAATGCCGACTGCGTTACTATCATCGCCCGCGAGCTGGCGATCGCTACGTCGTGCGAGGAGGGCTGTCCGCGCTGAGCGAACGGAGCCGCAAGACGCTTTACTGGATGCTTGATCGCACAACGCGCACTCCGATTGCCGAGCTTGAGGCAGTGGAACTGCTGCTTGACCTCGATCGCCGTCGCTCGTTCCCGCTTGAAGAGAGGGCCTTGGCCTCACTCGGACGGCTCCTCGTAAGCGCAAAACAGCCAATAATACCCAACCAACAAGGGACAGATTTGTGACAAGATCAGGACTTTCTCATGGACCTCTAATCGTCGGGATCGGCGGTACAACCCGCACTGGGTCTTCGACTGAACGGGCGCTTCGGCTCGCCCTGTCCCTCGCCCAAGCCAGCGGAGCAAAAACGAAGCTGTTCGACGGGGACTTCCTCTCGCAACTGCCCATCTATGATCCTGAGATGCCCGAGCGAACCGCTTCCGAAGCCGAGATCGTGCGCACGGTGCGTAAGGCAGATGCGCTTATTATCGCGTCGCCTGGATATCATGGCGGCATCGCCGGCATGGTGAAAAACGCGATAGACCTGCTTGAGGACACCGCCAAAGATGAGCGCGTCTATTTCGACAAGCTGCCAGTCGGGCTGATTGTTACGGCTTATGGCTGGCAAGCGACGGGTAGCACGCTCGCGGCGCTCCGATCGGTCGTGCACGCCATGCGTGGTTGGCCAACACCCATCGGCGTTGCGGTGAATAGCCTCGAGACGAAGTTCGACGAGCAGTCTCAATGTTCGGAGGAACGCGTCGTCGATCAGCTCGGAGCGATGGTAGCGCAAATTCTCTGGTTCATCGGGCAACGCTGATAGCCAAATTAAAAAAATGGACGTCATTCCAATTCAAATGCGGCAGGCTACAATGAACGCGCGCCTTTGCGCCGCCTGGTGTATTACGTTGGCCAGGAGGTCTTCGATTTGACCGAGTCGCTTTCCCCACGAATGTCAGACGGCTTCGGTCGCCATATCGAATATCTGCGAATCTCAGTAACGGATCGGTGCGATTTGCGTTGCCGTTACTGCATGGCAGAACGCATGACATTTCTCCCGCGCGACGAGGTTCTGACGTTGGACGAGGTCGCGATCATCGCGGAGCGTTTCATAGCACGCGGTGTAAGGAGAATCCGGCTGACAGGGGGCGAGCCGCTGGTACGGCGCGATGTGGGAGACCTTGTCCGGCGGATTGGGCGACATCTGAACGGCGGGTCACTCGACGAACTCACACTAACAACGAATGGAACGCGGCTTTCCGAGTATGCCGGCTCGCTTTTCGATGCAGGCGTGCGGCGTATCAACATCAGCCTGGATACGCTGGACCCTGCAATTTTCGCGCATATCACGCGCGGTGGCGACATCGAAAAGACCCTCGCTGGGATCGCAGCAGCGAATGCAGCGGGCCACCGTGTCAAGATCAACATGGTCGCCTTGAGGGGGCTGAACGAAGACGCAGTGCTCCCGATGCTGCGCTGGTGCGATCGACGGGGCCATGACCTGACCGTAATCGAAACCATGCCGTTAGGAGACACGGGCGAAGACCGTACGGACCATTATCTGCCGATGGACGAAGCGCTGGCGCCCGTGCGCGCAGCACTTGAACTACGGCCCCTGCCTGTGCGGACGGGCGGTCCCGCCCGCTACTTCGCCGTTGAGGGCATGCGAGTAAAGCTGGGCATAATCACGCCCTTGACCCGGAATTTCTGCGCCGATTGCAACCGCATGCGGCTGACTTGCGAAGGCAAGATTTTCATGTGCCTGGGCCATGAGGACCATGTCGATCTCAAGGCTGCTTTCCGTTCAGGGGGTGCCGGCGCGCTTGACGCAATGATCGATCGCGCGCTGGGCGCCAAACCACTGCGCCACGAGTTCGCCATCGGCCGCGGTGTAAGCGCCACGCGTCGTCACATGAGCGTGACTGGCGGCTGAGCGGCAAGGTTCGCCACGCCCTCTGACTGCGCAAGCGGCAAACAATCGAAAGCGCGATGGACAAGAGTGCGGAGCGAAAGCCTTTTTGGCATCGCCCGCGAAGCGATCACCTGTCTGCGACGCGATAAGGCGGAGCACCACGGGGCAGTCAGGCACTCGATCTGGGGATGGCGAAAAAGCACGCCCGCGCTCTTATTTATAATTCGCTCGGGCGGCGCTCCAGGTTCGCACGAACGCAAGCGACAACCGGCTCAGCTGCGTTCGAGCTGATCATGCCGGACTTGACGGTATCAAAGGTGCAATTTATATTGCAAGCTTACCATATCCACGCGTACCGAATTCGTTTTACGCGTCTGCGCAGCCGCCCAACCGGGAGGATATTTTGATGATCAAAGTCACGTCGACCTGCCGAAGCTGTCTCGCCTACTGCCCAGTGGATGTGACAATCGATGAGGGCAATATTCTCAAGGTCGAAGGCAATCATCGTGCACCGCTGTATGAGGGATTTATTTGTCCGAAGGGACGCGCATTGACGGATATGCACAATGATCCGCGCCGGCTACTCCACAGCCTCAAACGGCAGCCTGACGGCAGCTACGCACCAATCTCGAACGCGGACCTTGTGAAAGAGGTGGCGGAAAAAGTCGCCAGGCTCATGAAGGAGGACGGGCCGCGGACCGTCGCCGCTTACGTGGGCAGTGTCTGCGGCGAGCAACAGGCTTCCGCAGCTATGACGGCTACGTTCCTGCAGGCGATCGGCTCGCCCATGCTGTTCAGCGCGTCCACGATAGATCAGCCAGGAATCCTGGTAGCAGACGCGCTCCATGGGGTCTGGTCGGGTGGCCGGATGCGGCCCGAGGATCTTGAAGTCTTCGTGCTCGTGGGCGGAAACCCGATCATTTCAAAACAATATTTTTCTCAGAATCCGGGCCAACAGCTCAAACGACTGGTAAAGGGGGGAATGAAGCTGGTCGTCATCGACCCCCGTCGGACTGAAACGGCGCGCCGCGCGGCGGTCCATCTTCAATGCATTCCGGGTGAAGATCCGACCATCTTGGCGGGTTTGATTCATCTCATTCTAGGCTCTGGGCACGTCGATTCCGAATTTGTCGAAATGAACGCGAAGGGATTGGCTGCGCTCGATGCAGCGGTCGCACCGTTCACTCCGCAGTATGTGGCGGAGCGCGCGGGTGTCGATGAAAAAGATCTCCGCGAGGCGGCTCGCATCATCGGGGAAGCGCGAACGGGAGATATCGGGACGGGTACCGGACCTAGCATGGCGACGCGCGGCACATTGACCGCATATCTCGCGGCATGTCTGCAGACGGTACGGGGATTTTGGGCTCGAGAAGGGCAGGAGCAGTTGCGGCCCTCGGTATTGCTGCCGCCACAGACGCCCAAGGCGCAGCCGGCTCCAACCTATCCTGCCTGGGGCTTCGGGACCAAATTGCGCGGCTACGGGTTTCAGGAGACGGCAGCAGGAATGCCCGTTGCGGGCTTGGTGGATGAAATTCTCACACCTGGAGAAGGCCGCGTGCGTGCGCTTTTCTTGCACGCCGGGGCATCCATTACCTGGCCGGATGAGAAACGAAGCAACGAAGCACTCGACGCGCTCGACCTGCTCGTCGCCTACGACATCGCATTTTCGGCGACGTCGCGACGGGCGCATTATGTGATCGCGACAGCACTGCCGTTCGAGGTGCCCGTGATGTCGCATTGGCCCGAGCTGATGGGGCGCTTTCATAACGGTTACGGCTGGGGCGAGCCTTACGCCGCCTATCAGCCTGCGCTAGTCAAACCGCCGCCAGGAAGCGATATCATGGAGGCGTGGCAACTCTATTATCGAATGGCAAAGCACCTTGGCATACCATTGGGATATACTTCATTCGGCGCGGATCAAGGTCTGCCGGATGGGGAGAGCGCTGCCGTGCCGATGGACATGACGAACGAGCCATCGACCGACGAAATCTACGGACTGATCACCAATAACTCGGCCGTTCCGTTTGAACGTGTGAAAGCCTTTCCGGACGGACATTTGTTCGACGAGGCGCGCCGTATTGTGGGGCCGAGAGATCCGGAGTGTGACCACTGGCTCAACGTAGCGAACCAAACCATGCTAGACGAACTAGCAACGGTGCGGGCGGAAGACTTTTCGACACGTGTCCTAGCTACTGACTTTCCATTTCTTTTGATCCCGCGGCGGGTGCAGAGCGTGACCAATGCAGGCTACCGGCCCGAACCGCCTCTCGGGAAGAATAGGCACAACCCCGCCTATTTACATTCCGCCGCCTTGGCTAGACTGGGCCTGAAGAACGGCGACTTCATCGAAATAATGTCACGCGGAGGTTCGCTTCAGGCTTTTGTTGAGGCTGACGACGATCTTCGCGATGGCGTGGTCTCAATGTCGCACGGATTTGGCAATCCCGGCGACGCAGGCTATGATCCGCGGCGTGATGGCGCTAACACGAACCGCCTGATACGCTGGGACGATGACTTCGATCCATATCACGGAATGCCGCGTATGGGGGCGATCCCGGTCTCCATTAGGTCGCTCGTGGAAGCGTAGGCGAGATCGTCCCTAACCGCACTACAGCTCGGTACGAAGCCCGGCCAACTGTCGGATAACGGCTCAATCTAGCGGCAAGGGTTGTCACGCCGGCGTGCGCTGCATGCAGCGCAACGATTGACACCAAACTGACAGAGGTTGACGCGGTCTGCCCTTGTGTCTGACTGATATTATTATGTCTGACTGAGATATGGGCTCCAGTCATTCTCAGTTATTAAAAGTCAGCGCTCGGCCACCGCAGCGCTGGGCAGGAGTACATCCTCCACGAGCTTGGTACAAAAATACTCTTTCAGTTCCACGAGGGTGTCGCCGCGAAAACGAAAGAGAAAATGATATTGATTATTGTAGGGCTCACCGTTTGCGAGAATTGATTGTCCCTCCACTTCGGCGGATACGCGATCTTCCTCCGCGGTCATCGAAATGATCGAAAACGCGATACCGTTCTGTGTCGTATGATCCAGTGTATCCACCATCTCCAGGATGGCATCGCGGTCACGCTCTCCGGAAAGCGAGCAAGTGCCGGTAGCGATCGCGCGGCAGTCCGGGTGCAACATTTTGCTAAGCCGCGCGCTGTCACCCTGTCCGAGAGCTGTCAGAAATTCGCGCACCAGCGCCTTGTTTGTTTCCGGGCTACTCATTGACTGATCCCCTGTAAGACCGGCTCGCAAATCGGTATCCGCCATCCTGCAAGCATGTCTGGCTGATAAAATCGGCAACTAACGCTTCTCAAACGTCATCCAGAGTTCTGCCGGGCCGTGCGCGACGTAACTGGATATCCAACGATAGCTGTCTTCACCGCGCGTCAATGCAAAGCTCTTGAGCCGCGCAGTGAGAGCGAGAAATGCCAGCTTCAGTTCGCCTCGCGCGAGCTGATTGCCGATACACATGTGGATTCCGGCCCCAAAGGCGAGATGGCTCGTCACCTTTTCGCGATTCAGATGAATCTCGTCCGGCTCGGCGTAACGCTCAGGATCGCGGTTTGCGGCTCCATAACGAACCTCGACGAGCGACCCGGCAGGAACCACGACCCCTGCGATCTCCACATCTTCGGCCGCTCGGCGAAACAGAGTCTGTACCGGAGACAGAACACGCAGCGTTTCCTCTACAAATGAAACGACTTGGTCCTTGTCGCTGTATATCCGGTCGCAGAGCTCCGGCCGCTCGATCAACAACCTCATTCCTGATGCCAAGGTCGTCGTAGTCGTCTCGTTGCCCGCCACCAACAGCTGGTGAATGATGCTTAGAAGCTCGCGCATGTCGAGCCGACGACCATCCACCTCTGCGTTCGCCAGATCACTCAGGATGGTCCCGGTCGGCGTGGACCGGACACGCTCTATCTCGGCGGCCAGATATCTCTGCATTTCCGTTAAAATATACGCGATTTCGACACTTCGCTCGGTCGAAATAACGGGGTTGACCGACTCGATCGAGACGTCGGACCATCGCTTGAACTGATCCATATGATCGCTGGGAATGCCGAGTTGCTCGGCGATCACGGTCATAGGCAGCTTGATAGCAAATACGTCAACAAAATTGACTTCGGATCGATGTTCGAACTGATCTATCAGGCCGTCGACGATTTCCTGAATTCGAGGTTCCAGCATGGCCACGCGAGCGCTGGTAAAAACCTTGTCCACTAGGGCGCGATAAAAACGGTGATCAGGCGGATCGTTCGATACAAGCGTATCGAGCGGCAGCCATCCATTCTCCTTGAAAACGGCATTGGCCGCGGGGTCTTTGGTAGTCGACGTGAGCCCCGTATCGTTGCGAAGTGCCTTGACGTTAAGCAATGCCTTGCGGACATCCTCGTAGCGGGTCAATATATACGTCCCGGTGATAGGATCCTTATAAACGGGCCGCTCGCTCCGAAGCTGTGCGTAGGACGGAAATGGGCAACGCTGAACGTCAGGGTTGGCGAAGCTTATTTCGTTAGCGACACTGGTTGACGTCCTGTCCATTCTGCATGCCCTTTGGGAACGTGACCCTGCTCGATGCCGCACAATTACGTCCGGGTGGACTGGGTAAACTTGATAGCCACCAGACCGACCGCACAGCGGCTGCCGGTCTGGCTCGGCCTTGTCAGAAGGCGACCTTGAAGAACGCGCCGAACGTGCGCGGCATGCCTGCATATTTTGTCAGCGTGTCACCCGTGTAATTTACGGTAGTCCAGTAGTATTTGTTAGTGAGATTTCGCACGAACAGACCTGCTCCCCACCCTTTTTCGGACTCGACGCCAACCCTTGCATCGAGCGTGGTGTAGGCCGGAATTCTCTGTCGATCGGGCTCGCCCAGATCCGCAAATGTGCGGCTGTTCACCAAGCCGCCGACACCGGCATAGCCTTCCAGACCGGGAGACATCTCCCCTCGATATTCGACATCGAAATTCGCGCTGATTGGTGGCGCAAAATTGAATTCGCTGCCCGTGAAATCAACCGGCGTTCCGGCGGAATTGAAACCCGAGTAAGTCCCGACCTTGGTATCAATATATGTGATCCCACCGCGAAGCGTCAAACCTTCGACAGGACGTATCGTCACATCCCCGTCGATGCCCTTGGCTTTGGACTTCGGAATGTTCACCAATGTCCCCGACACCCCGATGAACGGGACGGGGACGAGCGTAAAGAACTGCTTGTCGCGATAATCGTAATAGAATGCGGCGACATTCAACTGCATCCGTCGATCGAAAAGGGACAGCTTTGCGCCCGCCTCGTACGCGGTGAGCTTTTCCTGACTCAGGTTCCGCGTTTGAGATGAGAGAAGGATCGCGGTGATCGGGAACGTTCCCGACTTGAAACCACGGCTGACAAGCCCATAGATCAAGCTGTCATCTGTCGGCTTGAAGTTTATGCCAGCCCGCCAGGACACATTATGCTGCTTTTGTTCGAGAATGGTCGGCTCCGGCAAAAATCCAGGAGCCGGACCGATCGTCAGACATCCTCCCGGCACATATGCAGCGCTCGCTGCCGGATTACCAAGGCCAGCAAGGAACCCGAGGGTACCGGCAGCCAAAGCATTGCCCGTCGTGCATCCGTTTACGGTCTGTTTGGTGGTCGTGTAGCGGATACCGCCCGTCAGCGTAATCTGTGGCACCACCTCGAAATCTACATTCCCATATACGCCCAACGCTCTGTCGGTGAGATTATAGGGTCCGTCGAGAATCGTTCCGTAGGGTAGCCCGGAATATGCCTCCTGATAGTAGACCACGCGGTCAAAGATTTTGTTTTTTAGATAATTACCGCCGACAACAAAACTGCCGCGGTCACCCGCGAACATGCCGCTCAGGCGCAATTCCTGGGAAACTGTCTTAATCGTTCCTTCCGCCAGGCCCGGTATGACCGATAGCGCCACGCCGTCGAAGTCTTGAGGCTGATCGATCTTTGTCGATATGTAGCTGCTCAAAGAGGTGAGGTTGATGGCATCACTGAGTTCGTAATTCACACGCAATGCAGCAAGCAATTGCCGATTTTTCTTATGGGTATCAAATCCAAGGTCAAAATCAGCGTCTCGTGCAGACGTGGGCAGAGGATAGCCGATCAACGCCGGCAATGTCGCCGCTGGAACGGCGGGCGCCAGCAGCGCGAGCTGCGGCTGCTGGAGTTCGCCATGATCATACCAGCCAGTGAGGTTGACACCCACGGTGAGGCGTTCGGTAGGCGTCCAGTCAAGCAGCAGCCGCCCCGAAAGCTTGTTCGAATCCCCATTCTTCTGGTCGTTGAGAAAATAACCCCGCTGCCACGCACCGAACTGCGTCGTATTGACGGCTAATCGGGCGCGCAAAGTGTCGGTCAACGGCCCGCTTACATGGGCTCCGAAAATCACCTGGCCAAAATTATTGACCTCAGCGTTAAACCCGCCAGTCAAATAATCCGTTGGCTTGGCTGCGATCACATTGATCGAACCACCTGTCGAATTCTGTCCGAATAGCGTTCCTTGAGGACCCTTCAGAACTTCAACGCGCTCCAAGTCGAACAGCATGTTCGCAGCTTGTGGAGCATAGGGGATCGGTACCTCGTCGACATAGAAGCTGACCGCCGGCGGTGTCGCCAACTGCCCGGAGTTGAAATTGACACCGCGAATTGAGAAGACCGGATAGCCGGTGTACGCAAGTCCAGTGCTCAGACCGGGCGTAATTTTTGGCAAATCTATGACATCGTTTATGCCGCTGGTCTTGAGTTGCTCGTCGCCAAGGACAGTGATTGTGATGCCGACGTCGCTCAGACGCTGCTCGCGCTTTTGAGCAGTCACGACGATTTCCGCATTCGCTCTGTCGGTGCTGTCACCGGCTTCCGGAATGTTGGCTTGCTGACAAAATGCGGGACTCGCCGCGGCGATGGCCAATACAGACGTCGCCAATAGAGTGATTTTCTTCATTTCATCCCTCCCTTTTCTGTTTTTTGCCCGTTTAGAAACTGAGCATATTATTTCGCATTGCCGCATAAGGCTTCGGATCATCTATGCTTACTCAGTCATCCATCCCCGATGGCGTTGGAGCGAGTTGTCGCTCCTACGCTGCATTTCCTGTCGGCGATCAGATTTTGCCTGCGAGATCGCTCAGCAGGCAGAGGTCTGTTGTGGTCATCCGACACATCACAAACTCATGAGCAAATCGCCTTTTCGTCCTGCAGCACCTTCCCAGAATCAACCGCGACAAGCATAGGTATCGCACGCTCACTTATCGTGTGTCAACGTACTAAATGGGGAGTGTTCTGCTTGCGAAGCCGTCGGCTGCACAGTGTCGGGGACTGCTCGCTAAAGTCCCGAAGTTCATCAATTATGTGGCGCATCGATCCGGCGAAGGCATCGCGCACACGCATGGCGTTCCATGAAACATTCGCTGTCAGGGCTACATTTGGTCGGTGAGATGCCCACCCAGTCGAGCGCGAAGCTGCGGGGGGCCGCGCCCGAGCAGAGGCGCGGGCGGTTTGGCTTGCAATGCTGCGAGTCAACCCACCGCTGGAGCGATGGAAGCGAATTTCGCGCCCGCCTGACATCTCGGAGGGACGTGCCTGCCCGCAGTCCGGGGGGTGCTGTCGGCTACGAACTGAAAATCGATGAGGTGGGCGCAGTCGTGGCGTGCAGCGTGATTTCGAGTGCATCTACCAGTCTCGTAAAGAGCGGCGCCAACGAGTGACGGGTGACGAACATCGGGCTGTCAGGCCATCGCCAATTTCGATGCCCCTGCCTCAAGTGTAATCGAGCGAAACACTGCCAGGCTAGATGACAAACTAAGGTTGAATCGCAGGTTAATACAGTTTGATCGATTACCGAGAGATGATCGTAGAAAAATAATCACGAGCATCACCTGTAGAGAATTTGATTACCTCCGCCGCAGTCATGCCAGTCGCCTGAAGCGCGGCCGCCGCCTCACTCGTCCCCTTGCATTGGAAATACAGCCCACGCTCTGATTCCATCGCGCCCTGCTAACAGCAACATTCGTCATCATCCGTCGCTTCATGCACCTTATTGGGAGTTGGCATCTTCTTGCGAGAGGGCGACCCTATCCGCGCCGTGCGACCCAAGAGAGCTCTTCCTTTCAGGAAATCAGAGATCTTCATCTGACGCCCGCCCGGTTTCTATTGGGTGGGCGTCTTTTTACCCCGTTCGATGGCTGCTCGAATTGTTGGAATCTGGCTGATCACCACTGCCCCGGATTGCGCCTCCACCAGTCCCGCACCGATAGCCGAATGAAGCGCACCAAGCGTCAGTCGCGCACGACGCGGATGCGGCTGAGCCGAGTCTTGGCGATGAGCCAGCGCCCTCTCGCCTTGCGATAGCAGTCATGGTAATGCCCGAAGCCGTGGCGCGACCGGCCGGCAAGGTCGCTACCTTCGCCTGCCCAGAAATGATCGTCCATCGCCCAGATGCCCTCGGCGTCGCGCGCGCCGGTGAAGCGGATTTCGAAGCTGTGGACATGATGGACAGTCGTGGCCTCGTCGAGCTCTGCGGCGACCCCCGCCACAAAGGCTTCGGCGCCGGTCGTCAGCAATTTTTCGTCCGGCAGGCCGCCCGGCATTTCGCGGAAGTCGCCGACCATGTCGTCGGTCAACAGGCTGCGCAACAAGGGCCAGTCCTTTGTATCGAGTGCGCGCAGATAACGCGCTTTAAGCAACCGAATTTCCTCGATCGCAGCAAGATTGACGCCTTCAGTCATGATATACTTCCGCTCCCGTGTAGCGGCTCAAAGGGCCGCGAAACTCCGCTCGACATTCGAGCGGACCAGACTGGAATCTTCAAGCGCGTAATTTTGCGGCGCGCGATCCTCGCGTATGCTGATGCGATCCAGCCAGGCATTCCAAGGCGAATAGGACGACGTGATTGGCCGTTGGCGGACTGCCCGGTTTTAGTTCCAATTCGGGAATTGCGGACAATGTGCATCCTGAGTAGCGCTGCCAGAATCACGCTTGGACATCCCGCAGAACTCGGCATCTGCACCGGTTATCGCCTCTAGGAACCGAGGATGCGCTTCAACTGATCACTTTGATCTCCCAAGCGAGGCGCCATCGCTCTTTGCGCACCGAGGGCTGGGCCAAACCGCACGGGATGTGCCATCGCAAAATATCCGCCCTCTGTGGGATGCTCCTGCCTGCTGAAAAAGCCAGTCGCCGCAAGATGCGGATCGTCCATGATGTCAGCAAGATCGCGGACCGGCTGGGCCGGGATCTGAGCGTCCTGACAGCGCCGCAAGAGTTCGGCGGTCGCAAAGCTTGGCGTCAAGCGCGCCATTTCCTGGTACAGAAGTGCCAGATTCACAGCGCGAAGCTTGCGGCTCGCGAAACGCTCATCATCCAGAAACTCGGGCCGCTCCAATATCTCGAAGACCCGCGGCCAGGCCTCATCGGTATAGGCGACGATGCTGATAAACCCGTCCGCCGTTGGAAACGGCTGCCGGTCGGGGTCGATCTGGCGGAAATATCCGACCGGCGCATTGGGCGGATCGAACGTCAAGCCGCCGAGATGCTCGAGAAGCATGAAATTGGTGAAGGCCTCGAACATCGGAATCTCTACGAGTTGGCCGCTTCCCGTTCTCATCTTGTGAATGAGAGCGGCAAGCACGGCATAGGCCGCGTGCAGGCCAGCGACCTTGTCCGCGATCAGCGAGGGCAAATAGCGCGCCTGCGGATTGCCATCGACACGAGGCAACAGCGTGGCCGTCCCGGTCGCGGCCTGTATGACATCGTCATAGGCTTGCAGATCGGCATAGGGACCATCCTGTGCGAAGCCCACGCAGTGGGCGTAAACGATCTCCGGATTGATCGCCTTCACGGACGCATAGTCGAGCCCGAGCCGTTCGACCGCCTTGCCTCGGACATTGAGAACGAACACGTCGGCATCGCGCAACAGCGTTTGCATCGCGGTCAGATCGTCGGGCTTCTTGAGATCGAGGGCAATCGACTGCTTACCGCGATTAATCGTCATGAAGGCGGGGCTCATGCCGGGGGTGGCCGCTGCCTTGCCCGACCATCGAAAAGCATCCCCGCCATGGGGCGTCTCGACCTTGACGACCTCGGCGCCGAGGTCGGCGAGGATATGGGTGCAGTATGGCCCGAAGACGACGCTCGTAAGGTCGACGACCTTCACCCCCTTCAGCATCGGCATGGTATCGCCCGCTGCAATCATGATCCGCTCCATTCGGGTTGTCGCTTCTCGGCGAAGGCTGCAACGCCCTCCCTGAAATCCCTGGTCCGCATGAGCCTCCCGAAAATCCGTCCATTGGCGGCGAGCGCAGCCTGAAGCGATTCCAGCTCTTCGAGCTTGTTCAAAGCTTCCTTCGACGCGCGGATCGCCGATGGCGAATTCTGCAAGAGCCTGTCGGCAAGATCGCGTGCTGCGGCGAGCGCGCCGCGGGTGTCGGCGCCGGCGTTGACGATGCCAAGCTCGATCGCTTCGGCGGTGTCGAAGTGCCGCCCTGTCAGGATCAGTTCCATCGCGGCCTTGCGCCCGATCTGGCGCGTAAGCCGCTGTACGCCGCCTGCCGCCGCATAGAGTCCAACGCGCACTTCCGGGAGCGCGAAGCGCGCCTGATCTTCGGCAACCGCCAGATCGCAGGCCAGAACGATCTCGAGACCGCCGCCCATCGCGATCCCGTTGACCGCGGCAATTACCGGCTTCGTGCGATCGAAACGCTCGCAGAGCCCGGCAAAGCCGGTCGGCGGCATCGTCAGATCGCCGCCCTTTGCGGTCACCTTGAGGTCGTTGCCGCTGCAAAAGGCGCGCTCGCCCGCCCCGGTGACGATCGCCACCCAGAGACCCGGGTCGCGCTCGAACGCATCCCAAATCTCGTGAAGTTCGAAATGGACCGCGCTGTAGAGCGCGTTCATCGCCTCGGGCCGATTGAGCGTCACCTCCAGGACAGGACCCCGCCGCTCGAGAAGCACATGGTCGAAGCGCCTCGTGGCCAAGCCATCGGCGGGGGCCGCTTCGCAAAGCCGGCTCCCGGGCTCGATGAAGTTCACGCCCTTCTCATGCACGATCTGCACGGACCGGCCGATCACATCATCCTCATGCAGGCTGAAAAGGGTTGCGCGGTGGCCGCTCCGCGCACGGGCAATGATCCGTCCTCGCTCGCTGGCGGCAATGACATATCCGCGCGACGGGCGGCCCTTCTTCCAGGTCACGCTGCAAGCCTCGATCACGGCTCTGCAAGTCTCGGCGAGTAGCTCGGGCGCTGCGGCCACGTCGATCGCTGTCTGCGCCCCATCGCCAGCTCGCGGCGCCCAGGCGTCAACCGGTGTCGCCGAATAGACACCAGCCGCTTCCTTCGAGAGATAGCCGCCGTTCGCAAGGACCAGGCCGAAAGCGTTCGGCTCGGCACGAAGACGTTCCGCCATCGTCGCGATGGCATGCATGGAATAATTGTTGCCGGGGCCGCCGAAGAAAGGGAGCCCGCCTGTAACCGTGCAGGCACGGCTGCGCCAATCGACCCCGAGCGCCTCGGCCGCCAGAAAGACGGCGCAAGGGAAGCAGCTGTAAAGATCGATATGAGCCATGTCGGACGCGGTCTTGCCCGCCATGGCGAGCGCGCCGCTCAGGGCCGCTTCCATCGCGGTCGACCGCGACAGATCGGCGCGCTCGGATATCGGCCGGTCCTTCGCCGCGGCATAGCCATGCAAGTAAACCCATTTTTCGGGGGCTATGCCGAGTTTTCGCGCGACCCCCACCGAAGTCAGAATGAGAGCGGCTCCCTGGTTTACCGCATCCTGCGCGACATGCCATTTGAGGTAGGGATCGGCGACCCGGTAGTTATCCCGGCCTTCGGTCTTCAGGAACTCCCGCGAACGCACCTCGGGGAATTGCGAACAGAGGTTGCCCGCGGCAACCTCGGAAAAGCCAGCCCATAGCTCAGCCATCTGGTCGGCATAATCGTCGCGACTGAGGCCGAGACGCGTGCGAAGCGCCTGCTCGAACACGGGATAGGTCTGTGTCGGCGCCCCGAGCCCATTGGCGATCTCATGCTCGGTGAGCAAAGCCGGGCCGAGCCCGCGGTCTTGCCAGGGTCCATCGACACTGCGCGACCAGTCGAGCGATTGCCGGACTTTCAATGCCTGCTTCATCGCGGCGGTCGCTTCCGCGCCGACGAGGAGCACTGCATCGACATCGCCGGCATAAATCGCCTCCGCCGCTTCGTTCACGAGCGCCTGCGGCTGATCGCCCCCAACGACCGAGTAGATGCAACAGGCAGAGGCGATGCCAAGGTCGGCCGCGAGGGTCGCAGGAGGATTCGCGCAGCGCCCGAAAGGCTGGCGGCTGCCCTCGACCGAGTCGAGCATCGAACGGACGACGACGACGCCGTCGATCGTCGCAACGAGCCGCTCGGCCGCGCCACTGTCCGCGAGCGCCGCGCGGGCTGCTGCGACCTGAAGGTCGAGCGGGCTCGGCGCCGACTCCCCGTCGGATGGCGACCAGTGGCGGACGACCTGGCCGACCCCGACCAATATGGGCGTTTGCGGATTCAATTTCGGCATCCTCTTCCTCGCTCGGCATGTCTCGATGCGCGCAGCGAGGCGCCGCTACGCCTTACGGCGCCCGATAGGGACGCTCAGTCTTCCTTCGCGATCACGAAGCGCATGCCCGCAATGCGCTCGCTAAAGGGGATTTGGCACGACAGCCGCGAAAATGCGTCGCGATCGGACGAGGTGTCCAGCAGATCGGCTTCGTCGTCACTAGGGTCGTCCAACAGCTCCGCGAAGGCAGGATCGACGTGGATATGGCAGGTCGCGCACGAAAGGCAGCCACCGCACAGCGCCTGCAGTTCATCGAAGCCAGCATCGCGAACGATTTCCATCACGGACAACCCTTCGCTCGCCTCGATCACATGCTCGGCGCCGTCGCGGCTCACAACGATCAGATTGGACATTGCGCTCAGGCCTTGCGAACCGGGACCGCGTCGGGGCAGCGGATGATGAAACCGGTCGTGCGGACCTCCGACGGGTCGACGGCAAGTTCGATGTCGGGAAGGTTGGTAGTCAGCGACCGCATGACATGCGCAAAGCTCTGGCGCGCCAGCTGTTGCCCCATGCAGGTATGGCTTCCCGCGCTGAAGGTCAGGTGCGGCGTCCTTTTGCGATGAATGTCGAAGCGATCGGCATCGGGCCAGATGCGCGGGTCGCGATTGGCAACGCCGAAGATGCCGTACATGCTCGATCCCGCAGGAATATGGACCCCGGCAAGCTCGGTATCCTTGGCCGCAGTGCGCGGAAGGACGAAACCCGAGGGCATCCAGCGCGTCGCTTCCTCGATTGCGGCGGTGGTCAGCGACGGGTCGGCGACGATCTGCCGATATTGGTCGGGGTGAAGCATCAACGAATAGCCGATATTGGCCGCCTGCCGCCACGTCGTCTCGATCCCCGCTGGCAGCAGAAAGCGGCAGTAGACGATGATTTCGCGCGCCGAAAAACGCAGACCTTCGCGTTCGGCCTGGCTCATCAGCGACATGAGATCACCCTTGTCGAGGTCGCCCTTCGCCTTGCGCTCTTCATAGACCTGCCCGAAATATCGGTCGAGCTCCTCCGCAGCCCGTCCCGCGGCCTCGAAGTCGCGCGGGCCGCCGAAGACGGCTTCGCCGAGCCCGACGAAATAGGCGAGATCGACCATGTCGATGCCGATCACCTTTGCCATGCTCATGTAAAGGAGCGGCAAGGCAAGGTCGCGGCAGAGATCGGCCTCTTCGCCGTCGTCGACCATGCCGCGAATGCGTTGGGTCAGGAACTCGGCAAGTGGCGCAATCGTATCGTCGGCAAGGTCGGTCAGGAAGCGGCGCGAGAACACCTCCTGCTCGAAGAGTCGGCGCATCGCCTTGTGGTCGGCCCCGTCGAGTTCGTTCACGAAGGTAAAGCCGGGATTCTGGGCATCACCGTGCGCGCCATAGGCTCCTTCGTTGACGAAGGAGGCGGGATCCAGCACCATCGACTTGAGCGCGCTATACCCGACGACCGCGAAGTTCGGCAGGGCTAGATCGCGACCAAAACCATTGTACACGGCGAGAGGTCCATATTTCCCGTCGATGTACTGGATCACGTCCTGGCCGGCATCGCGCAGTTTTCCGAAATGGCCGAACGGGTCGATCGACACCGCAGGATCAAGACCAGCCACGCCGTGATCCGCAGAACGCAATTGCTCGTCGGGAATCTCCCGGATCACCCCGTCGAGACGCAGCATCGCCTCCTGGTCGAGCAGCGGATTTGCCGCGATCCTGTCGATAGCCGTGCTACCCATGTCTCACTCCACATCTCGATTGAACAAATTCTGCTGGCCTGCCAGGCATTTGGGTTCAGAACTTCCGCGACAGCTTCAGACCCCACGTCCGCGGCGGTCCGTAGTTCCCCATGAACCCGATCCCGAAGTTGATCACATTCTGTTTGTAATCGACGTTGAAGGCGTTGTTCAGAAATGCGGTCAGCTGCGTCTTTTCAGAAGCATCGGTCAGCGATGCCGAGAAGTTGACGATCGTATAAGGCTTCTGGCTTTCGAGAGGATTTTGATTTTCATAACGCAGCACGACGCGCGAGCTGTGCAGGAGGTTGGCGTCGAGGCGAAGCGACGACAGGAGCTGACCCCCGAGGTCGAATTCGTTCGAGATCCCGGCGTTGACCGTGAACTTGGGCGCGCGGGGAAGCGGGCTGCCATCGAGATCGACCTGCTGTGCAGTGACGCTGTCGAAGGTCGTGAAATCCTTGAAGACCGCGTGCTGCCACGTCGGAGCTACAAACAAGTTAAGGTTTCGCGTCGGGTTCCATCGCAGTTCCGCCTCGACGCCATAAATCTCGGCGTCGGCATTGTTGACCTCGGTCGTCGCCGGCGGAACGTTTCGCGTGATCTGCAGATCCTTGTAATCATAGTACCAGGCCGCGACATTGAGTGTGACGGTCCGGTCAAGGAACTGCGACTTGATGCCGGCCTCGAACGCGCTCATTTCCTCGGGCCGATAGAGCGGAAGGATCGTGCCAGCGCCGCCCGGGAGATTGACGCCGCCGGATTTATAACCCTTCGACCACTGGATATAGGATTGCACGTCGTCGGCGAGGTCGAACTTCAGGGCTATCTTCGGGATAAACTTGCCGCCCTTGCTCGTAAAGGCACCCTCGAATTCGGGGACGATCGGGTCGAGCGAGAATATCTCGCGATATTTGTTGTCCTCATAATTGTAGCGCATGCCGAGATTGGCCGACACGACGTCGTTGAACCGGTAGTTGAGATCGAGGAACGCGGCATAGTTATTGATGTTCGCGCGCTGACCGAGGTTGATTGTGGCGCCTACCGGCAGACCCTGCGCAGGCGCGAGGTCGGCCTGCAAGGTCACCGGCAGGTTGCCGTAATATTTCTCGTGGAAATAGTAGAGGCCGACGATCCAGTCGAGATTACCGCTCGTACCGACGAAATTGACTTCCTGGCTGATCGATTTTGAGGTCCGCACGAAGTCGAACACGTCCTGGAACCGAACCAGCGACCCGTCGGCGTCTACGGCCGCGTGGCTGTTGTGGTCGATATAGCCCGTAAGCGATTTGATCGTCAGATCGTCGGACGCTTCCCAGGTAAGGACGTTGGAGGCGATAAATGTCTCGCGCCGACCTCCGAAAGGACCGTCGGCAAGGATCTTGTTCGGCTCGGCGATATAGGTCACCGCCGGGAATACAAGCGGACCGATCGCCTGCTGATAGGCGACCGCTGCCTTGTTCCGCTCGTAGCGAAGCGAGGTTTCATTGCGGAGATCCGAGCCGACAGGTTCGATCGCCAGCGCGAAGCGGCCATAGATGGTGTCGACACCATTCAGCTGCTGTCCGGTATTGAGGACTCGGACATAACCATCCTGCTTCTCGCGGCCGCCGCTGACCCGGACGGCAACGCCCGGCGCGATCGATCCCGACACATAGCCGTTGACGCCGATCGCGTCGCGCGAGCCGGTCGATACCTCGATCTTGCCTGTGAGCTCTTCGGTGGGTTGCTGCGAAACGAAGTTGATGGCGCCGCCAGTCGCATTTCGGCCGTAAAGGGTACCCTGCGGACCGCGCAGCACCTCGACGCGATCGAGATCGACAGCGCGGAAGGTCGCCATGTCGGAGCGCGGCAGATAGATACCATCGACATATAGCGCGACGGTCGGCTCGGTCGCGCCGGAGTCGACGTTCGAGCCGGCGCCACGGATCGTGATCAGCGTGGTGCCGAAATGCTCGCCCCAGTTCAGGTTCGGTATGACTTTCGCGATATCGCGAATGTCGCTCAGGCCTTTTGCCGACAGATCGTCTCCCGAGACGGCGGAAATCGACGCCGGCACGTCCTGCAGCGACTGCGACCGCTTGAGCGCGGTGACGACGATGTCGCCGTCGCCGCTCGTTTCGTCGACGGGCGCGGTTGTGGGCGCTGCGTCCTGAGCCTGAACCGGCGACGCAACGGCAATTCCCGGAACGAACACGACGGCAGCCGCCGCCTTGAGCATCGACCTCGAAATACGCATGCCTTCATCCTCCCACCAATAGGTTCCCCTAAGGCTCTTGTCCGGCCAATGGGGTATGCGGATCTGTCCGCTTTTCATC
Source organism: Sphingopyxis sp. YR583 (assembly GCF_900108295.1). Taxonomy (NCBI): domain Bacteria; kingdom Pseudomonadati; phylum Pseudomonadota; class Alphaproteobacteria; order Sphingomonadales; family Sphingopyxidaceae; genus Sphingopyxis; species Sphingopyxis sp. YR583. The sequence goes on from NZ_FNWK01000003.1 coordinate 157,015, forward strand.
GGACGTTATCGAAGTGAAGAGAGGGCGTTGCCGATCATCGCCGCGCAGCGCGGAAGACCTTTCGGTCGGCCCGTTGCATCCGTCCCGTTCACTCCGGATCTTCGTCCGACTGATCCGAACTTGTTACAAAACATGTTCCATGTCAACTTCAATTCTTGTAAGGCGATGCGGCAGCCTGAAGAGGTTGCTGAAATTGGGAAAAGCCCATAAACGCGATTTTGCGCGGTCGCCGATGGGAGGTAACCGGGGGAGACGTTTTTGACCGAATCGAAGAAACCGGGCGGCAAGCAGAGAGTGACGAAGCAAAAGGTCGTCGCCGCTGCGATCCAGTGCTTTAAGCAATATGGCGTGCACCGGACTTCGATGGCCGATATCGCCGACGCTTACGGCGCCTCCCGCCAAACGCTCTATCGCCTGTTCGAGAATCGGTCGGTTTTGCTGGAATATATAGCGACCCAGCGCATCGACATACTCATGGCGAACCTCGCGAAGTTCCTTGCCCAATACAGCCGCTTGAGCGAAGCGATTGTCGAGGGGATGGTCTATTCCATCAAATTGGGTCGCGCCGATGAGCTTTTGATGGAAATCATTCTCCAGGAAGGCGACGCGCATTTCACAACCTTCCAATTCGGCGGGACCGAGCAGGTTCAAAAGGCGATGCTCGATGCCTGGCAACCGCTCATCAATGCATCGCGCCAAGCGAATGAAATCGCGGACGGTGTGAGCGACGCGGAAATCATCGAATGGCTCAACAACGTCGGCCACTTCCTCAACGTCCGACCGGACTATGTCGAGGAAGACCACCGCCGCATCCTGCAGAAATTCGTCCTCCCCTCGCTGAGGCTCTGACGATCAGACCTGCGGCGGCCCGAACGGAGCCTGGACCAGCTTTCCGCCCTGAAACTCGTTGGGCCCGTTCTCGAGCGCCCCGCCTTCGATCCAGAACGGCCGCGTCGTGCCATTGCGCGGATTGAGAATTGTCTCGACGCTGCCGCCGCCAATCAGGTCCCCGCACTGCACGGTGCATGGCATCGAAAGCTCGAAATGCTTTCCCTCCAGCGCCATGACGACACTGCCATATCCGCGCGCCTTGAATGTCAATTCGCCGAGGGTCGGCTCATATACCACCACCTTGACGCCCTTCGGCGAGATGCCGTCGCCGAGGGCAACCGAGACTTCGGCATCGACGACCTCGGCAAGATAGGTGACACCGTCGATCACCAAATAGGCGCAAGGCATGGAATCGCCGGACTGCGAACGCCCGTTCTGGAATCCGAAGCTGTAATTCGGGCCGAACGAGCCGCCCAGCCACCAGCCGGCGTAGAGGTCCGCGCGGGGATTGTGGATCAGCCGCGTACCCCAGCTGTGATCGCGGTATGTGCCACCCTGGACATCGAACCATCGGTCGCCGAGGCGAACGCGCCCCTTGAAATTACCCGCACCCTGAATGTGGTTCGAGAACCAGGTCTCGGTCGTTTGCGTGCGCGGCGTCAGCGACATGAAATCATAGGGATCATGGACGTCAACGACGTCGATCTCCATCTCGCAATACTCGTCCCGCGCCGTCCACCGGCTCGTCTTGCCGTCGAAGGTCGCCGACACGAAATCATCGGTCGAAAAGCCGGTCGGAAGCCTATCGGACGAGCGAAAGGGCAGGTCCTGCGCATTACGCGAATAGCCGGGGCCGTTGCGCGAGACGATCCCGAAGCAGCATTTGGTGAAGCCGCGATTGGGCTGGTGCCCGATACGCATCACGCCGCCCATCTCCTTCTCGGGATCGGCCCAACTGAGCACCACGCTTTCCTGCCACCATTCGTCGCCATTATGATCGTGCGGCCACTCGGAATTTTCGGGCATGAGGACGGGATTGACGATCATGAGACTACCTTTTCTTTTGTTGTTTCGGGCGTAACTGGGGGCGCGGGAGAGATGCGCACGGGAATGGCCGACATGCGCGGCATGTGGTTCACGGCCTCGCAATCCTCGTCGAGGCTGACGAGCCTCGCGGTGTTTGATCCGCCCTCGTCATAGGGAAGTTCCTTATCGGGCAAACCGCCCCAGCAATGCGCCATCGAGACGACCCCGCGGCGCAGCGAAGGCTCGGGCCGGACCCGCCCCTCGATCGCAGCACGCGGCGAAACGATCTCGACGGCATCCCCCGCCGCCAGTCCGAGTTCCTCCATGTCGGCGGGGTTCATGAAAGCCGGATTATATTGGAAGCGCTCGCGCACGGCGGGAAAATTGCGCCCGAAACTGTTCTGGCTTTCGCGCATGCGGCGCGAAATCAGGCGGAACGGAAAATCGGCGTCGAGCCGCGCCGGATCGTCGGCGAGCATCTCCGCCATATCGGTCGCGACATCGGGCGGCATGACGGTGAATCGCTTGGTTCCGGTCTCGCCCGGCTGGACGACGGCATCGGGAAGCCCTTCGAATATCTTGCCGTCGGGAAAGGATGCCAGCTCGTCGATACTGATCGGCGAATGCCGCATCACGAGCGCGATGAGATCACGCGTCGTCGGCGCCTCGACCATGTCGAGCGCACTCTCTTCGAATATGATCTGCTTTCCGAGCCGCTGCGCCAGCCCCCAATAGACCCGCCATTCGTCGACGACCTCGGAGCCTTCGGGCGGCGAGACGACCGGGGGGCAGTAGCGCTGATAGGGCACCGGCATGAACAGCCCTTCATAGGCTGGCGTCATCAAAACATCCTCGCGCTCGTAGAGCAGCTTCGGCGGGATCACATAATGCGCGAGTTCGGTTGTTGCCGTCGGAAAGGGCTCGACGACGACGAGCAGGTCGAGCGCCTTCAGCGCCTCGACTGTCTTGATCTGGTCGGGCATGGCGATCGCAGGGTTCGCCCCCGTCACCAAGAGCGACCGGATACGTCCCTTGCCCGGCGTCAGTATTTCCTCAGGCAGCGTGCCGCTCATCATTTCGCCGAACATCGCCCCGATCCCGCGAACGCGGCTCCTCGGGCCCGTCTCGAACTCGCGCAACGCCGGAATGACCTCGGCGACCGGCGGGCGGAGCCAGAGCGGATTGATCACGCCCGGATTGCGCAGTTTCTCGCCGCCGCGCATGAACCGCCCGCAGAGGATGTTGAGGACCTGGATCAGATGCTCGGCAAGGTTCGATCGCGCGGCCATATTCGGCCCCGTGCTCGAGAAGGCCGAGCCGATGCGGTTGTCGGCGGCGAACATCCGCGCCGCTTCGGCAACGAGTTTGGCAGGCACACCCGCCCTCGCTGCCGTATAGTCCAGCGTGAAGGGATCGAGCGAGCGCCGCAAGTCCTCGAGCTCGGCCACATAATCGCGGCAGAACGCCTTGTCCTCGAATCCCTGCGCAAGAATCTCGCGGAGGATTCCCGCCATCAGCGTCGGGTCCTCGCCGGGCCGGACCTGCAGATGGATGTCCGCCATCTGCGCGGTCTCGGTCACCCGCGGGTCGATGACGATCAATTTCATCCCGCGCGCCTTCGCGTCGCGGAATTGTTTCGTCATGTTGAACGGGATCACGCCTTGCACCGATAGCGACACGAGCGGATTTCCACCGCACAGCATCAGCACCTCTGCGTCATGAAAATGATGCATCGGCGCGCCCCACATGCCGATGCGGTTCATGCCCACGAACTTGGCCGACTGGTCGATCGTCATGGTCGTGAAAAAGGAGGGCGATCCGATCGCACGCTGAAACGCCTCGAGCATCGGCGCCGCCGATACGCTGAGATAGGCCTGCGTCCCCTTGAACAGCGCCGCCGACTCCGGTCCTTCCTCGGCGATGATCGCGCCCATCCGTTCGGCAATCTCGTCGAGCGCCTGCTCGAAGGGGATCTGCTCCCAACCGCCGTCGGCATTCCGCTTCATCGGGTGCAGGATGCGGTCGGGCGCGTTCATCGCATCGGCCGCGCCGAGCCCCTTGATGCAGGCATAGCCACGGCTCAGCACATGGTCCTTGTCGCCTCGCACCTGCGTCACGCGGCCATCCTCGACGGTCAGGCGGACCCCGCAGGTTCCGATGCAGATCCGGCAGGACGACTTGGCTTCACGAACTTCGACCATGGCCTATTCCCTCAGACGGTTTCTCCAAGCGCCTCGAGCGCGGCGACGAGCTCCGAGCGCTGCAACTCCCACATCAGCCGCTGACCTTCCCAATGCTCGCGCGGCATGCGGCGCATCCCGATGGCGCCCCAGGTCGCGAGGCGGAACGTCGACAGCGCCGCCGCGAAATCCCAATGGTCGAGCTTGCCGCCTGCGGCTTCATAGGCCGCGATCGCGAGGTCGCGATCGGGCGGATCGGCTTTGGTGGAGCCGAGCGAAGCGATGACGCGCGCCGCCGACAGGAAATAGGTGACGTCCTCGGCCGGCAGACCATGATGGCAGAGTTCCCAGTCGAGCATCGCGACCAGATTTCGATCCTCGTCGAACATCGCGTTGGCGAAAGTGGGATCGCCATGACAGATCGTGGGCGCAAGGCCGCGCGGCGCGGTCCGCTTCAGAACATCGGCGACCGCGTCGATCGTCGAACGCATCTCGGTATGCAATGCCGCGCGCTCGCCCTCTTCGACCTCGGGGAAGCGCGCATGAAGCTCGGCCTGTGCCCAGTCGATCTCGCGGTCGATGAAATAGGCCCCCTCGCCGCCCCGCGAATAGAGCGAGGCGACGCCGAGATCGGCCGCGGGCACAGCATGTAATTGCGCGACGAAGCGCATCAGCCCGGCGAGCATCTTGTCGCGCTCGGCCACCGAGGCTTCTGCGTAAGGACCGATCTGGAGATACTGGATGCAGGGCGTCAGGGCCTCGATACGTCCCATCACGAGGGCATCGGCCCCCTCGACGATGCGCCCTTCCGTATCGAGCCAGCGCACGTCCGGAACCTTGAGACCGAATTCTCCGAGGGCGCGCATGATCTCGAACTGATCCTTCAGCGAGACCTGTGCGAAAATGCCGTCCGAACCGAGATCGAACCGCAGCACGCAGGGATCGACAACGGCGCCGCCCTGCCCTTGGTGCAGGTCGAACATCAAGGTCCCGCCCGACGCGCCTGCCGCGAGATTGCCGTTGGTGAAGACGACCGAGATGTCGCCCTCGCCGCCGTGCGAGCGCACAAAATCGGCAATATTTTCTTCGCTGACCTGCGTCGCATCGGCCGCGAGCGACCGCAAGGCGCTCAGCGAACCCACTCCATCAACTGTCATTCAAACTCTCCTCCCGCGCCGTCTCCCTCGAGGCGCATATTTTTTTGCGTCGCGGCTCAGCGCATCCGGAAGCGGATCGGCAAGCGCTTGAGCCCGTTCACGAAAACGCTCTGGATGAACTCGGGCTCGCCGTTCAGCTCGACCGATTCCAGTCTTGGAAGCATCGCCTCGAAGAGCGCCTGCATCTCGAGGCGCGCCATGTGCTGCCCTAGGCAAGTGTGCGCACCGAAGCCGAACGCAAGCTGCGGATTGGGTTTGCGATCGATGCTGAACGCGAAGGGATCTTCGAACACCGCCTCGTCGCGGTTGCCCGACGCATATGCCAGCATGATCCAGTCGCCCTTGCCGACCGGCTGCCCGCCGATCTCGGCATCCTCGGCGGCCGAGCGCATGAACGTCTTGACCGGTGTCGCCCACCTTATGCCTTCTTCGACGAGCGCGGGTAGCAGGGCCGGATCGGCGCGGACCCGGTCGAGAAGCCCCGGCTGGGTCGCGAGCGCCCACATGATGCCCGAGATCGACGACGAGGTCGTGTCGTGGCCCGCAGTCGCGACGATGATGTAATAGCCCACCTCTTCCGCGGTTCCGATCGGCTCGCCGTTGATCACCGCGTTCGCGATCAGCGTCGCGAGATCGTCGCGCGGGTTGGCGCGGCGATCGTTGCTGATCGCGGAGAAATAAGTCGTCAGGCCATCGACCGCGCCCTGCACGATCGCCGAATATTGGCTGGCGTCGAGCGCCGCCATCGCTTTCGCGGTGTCGGGATCCTGCGGCCCGAACATCTCCTGCGTCAGGCGGAGCATCTGGGCATAATCTTCGGGCGGGACGCCCAATATCTCCATCACGACTCGGAGCGGGTACGGCATCGACACATCGACCGCGAAATCGCATTCGCCCCCGAGCGAGGCCATCGTCGCGACGACCTCTTCGGCGAGGGCGTGGATCGCGGGCGCACGCTCGCGGAGTTTCCCCGGCATGAACTGGCCCTGGGTGAGACCGCGGTACTGGCGATGCTCGGGCCCGTCCATGGTCACCAGCGACTTCACGAGATGCGGGCAGCCGGTGATCTGGTGGTTGCGCCGGACATGCGCGGCATTGACGAAGGTCGTCGCGCGGTCGCCGCTTGGAAACATCGCATTATTCTTGCTGACCGCGAGGATATCGGCGTGCCGTGTCACCACCCAGAAGGGGTCGAATCCCTCGGGCTCGGCACGCGCGACCGGCATGTTCGTACGCAACCAGCGATAGATGTCGTGAAGCTCCTCGGTGGCATAGACGGCGGGCGTGGCGAGCTTCTGCGCCATGTCCGCCGGCATGACCGGCCCGCTGCCCATCGGCGCGTTCGGCTGACTGATCGCGTTCATGCGGCCACCAGGACGGGAGCGGGAGCGGCGGACGGGGTGATGAGCGCGCCGGGCGTCGCCTTGGTCCACGCGCTGCCGGAAAAAGTCTCTACCCCGTTGACGAAGATATGCGCATAGCCACCGGCACGCGCTTCGCGGCGCCAATCGCCGGTCGGCATGTCGTGGACGATGTCGAACTTCGAATAATCGACATAGAGGTCGGCGAGATCATAGACAAGCAGGTCCGCCCAATAGCCGGGCAAGATCGCGCCGCGATCGCGAATGCCGAGCGTCCGGGCGATCTTGAAGCTGAGCTGGAAATGAAGCTCCTCGAGCGACATGACCTTCTGTTCGCGCCCCATGCGAACAAGCAGTTCGGTGCCGTAAAAGCCGTTCGACATCGACTTGGTATGTGCCCCGCCATCCGACACGCCCGCGGCGATCGAGGGATGCGACAGCATGCGCGCGGGAAGGCTTGCGTCCCATGCCGAGAAGGAAGCCGACTTGAGCTGCAACTTCAGGCCCGAGCGGACGGCGATGTCGCAGAGCGCCTCGACGACCGACCGGCCCTCGTCCGCCGCGATATCGCCGAGCGTTCGTCCGAGATAGGGATCGAGTTCGGCGACGCCGCCGAGATCGACCAGGGTGAAGGCCTCGAAGCCCGCAGCGCTGTTCGAGGGACCGTCGCGCAGATACTCTTCCGAGAAGGACTTCACGAACGCAGCATCGGCAAGCAGCGTGAGGATTTCCTCGTCGGACTGGCACGAGACGATGGCGCGCACGCCCGCCATGTCGCCAGCCGAGGTGTCGAGGTCGCGGATCCCGCCTTCGACCCAGCCGTAATGGAGGAGGGTCGCGCCCGTGATATCGAGCCCCTCCTTCCGCATGCCGTCGATCCAGTCGAGATCGGTTTCGACGAGAGCCGGATGCCCCTCCACCGTCACCAGGATGTTGTGGATCACCCGCACGCCCGACCCCTTGGCGGCGCGCGCGACATCCTCGGACGTTTCGCGGTCGCCGTTCGGTCCGACATTGGCGAAAAATTGGACAATCCCGCTTCCGCGATCGATCAGCCCGCGCGCGATCGCGATGATCGACTCCCGCGTCAAGGTGTCGGTCGGCATCGAGGTGCCGTCGAAATCGACATGGGTATTGCCCTCGGCGCCCATGACCGACGCCGAGATGCCCATCGCGCCGGCGTCCATCGCTTCGTTGATGAGGTGGTGCATTTCGGCGATCTCGTCGGCGTTCGGCTGGCGGGACTTCGCCGCATCGATGCCCATCACGTAGATGAGCAAGGGATTGAGCGGCAGATAGGTCATGATGTTGACGCTCTTGGGCAGCGCCCTCAGGCTTGTCATGAACTCGGGAAAGGTCACCCAGTCCCATGGCAGGGCCGCACGCTGCTGTTCGACCGGGATTTGCTCGGTGGTCGAAAGCATCGCCATCGTCCGCTCGCGATCGGCCGGACGGACAGGCGCCATGCTGAACCCGCAATTGGCGTTGAGAATCGACGTCACGCCCTGCGGACCCGAGTCGAGGCACTGCGGGCTCCAGAAGATCGCGGCGTCATAATGCGCGTGCTGCGTGATATGGCCCGGTGCGACGACCTTTCCGCCGGCGTCGAGAATTCGCTTCGCGGTCCGGACGGCCAGCGAGCCGACGGCGGCGATGCGGCCGCCGGTGATCGCGATGTCACCCCGAAACGATGGTCCGCCGGTGCCGTCGACGACCTCGGCATTCCGGATCAGGAGATCATACTCCTCCACGCCGAATTCCTTTCCCAATTTCATTCTTGTCTATTTGCCGAATATGTTACAAACATTGTCGCGTGTCAACAATAGCGAAGCGCGGCGTATCCGGCGCTTTTCTGCGCTTCGACGCAGCAAAGCCGCAAAAGCGCTTCGGAATTTCGGGAGAGAGAAATGGATTTCGATTCGGCCTATCGCATGACCATCAACGGGACACTCGTCGACAGCGAAGCGCATATCGACGTGGTCAATCCGGCAACGGGCGCGGCGTTCGCCAAAGCCCCCAATTGCTCGGTGGAGCAGCTCGACCGGGCGGTGGCAGCCGCGAAGGCCGCCTTCCCCGGCTGGCGCGCGACCCCGATCGCCGAACGCCAGCGCCTGCTCGCCGCAGCAGCCGATCTCCTCGAGGCCAATGCCGCGGACATCGGACGGCTCTTCACGCGCGAACAGGGGCGCCCCGTCGAGGGCGCCATGGCCGAAGTCGGGATCGGCGTCGCTTGGCTGCGCGCCCACTCGGTGATGCAGCCCCCCGTGCACCGGGTCGATGGCGGCGACGGCCAGATGATCGAGACCCAATATGTCCCGCTGGGTGTCGTCGGCGCGATTTCCCCGTGGAACTTCCCGGTGAACCTGTCGATCTGGAAGATCGCGCCCGCCCTGCTGGCCGGCAACACCATCGTCCTGAAACCGTCGCCCTTCACACCGCTGTGCATGCTCAAGATCGGCGAGCTGCTGAACAGTCTCTTCCCTGCCGGCGTGCTCAACGTGATCACCGGCGACGATGGTCTCGGCCCGCTGATGACCGCCCATCCCGGATTCGCGAAAATCAGCTTCACCGGCTCGACCGCAACCGGCAAACGGGTGATGGAGGCGGCGTCGAAGGACCTGAAGCGCGTGACGCTGGAGCTGGGGGGCAACGATGCCGCGATCGTCTTGCCCGATGCGAATGTCGACGAGGTCGCGGCGCGCATCTTCTACGGCGCCTTCTTCAACAGCGCACAGATCTGCATCGCGACGAAGCGCCTTTATATCCACGAGGATATCTACGACCGGATGCGCGACAAGCTGGTCGAGATAGCGCGCGCGACGAAGGTGGGCGACGGCAGCGAACAGGGCACCGACCTCGGGCCGATCCAGAACCGGCGACAGTTCGAACGCGTCACCGAACTCATCGAGAACGCACGCGCAAGTGGCCTCGTTCTCCTTGAAGGTTCTGCGGTTCCCGAGCAGGGCTATTTCGTTCCGATCACGCTGGTCGACAATCCGCCCGAAGATTCGCGGGTCGTGCGCGAAGAGGCTTTCGGCCCGGTTCTCCCGCTGCTCAAGTTCGGCGATATCGATGACGTTGTCGCGCGGGCAAACGACAGCGAATATGGCCTGGCCGGGGCGGTATGGTCCTCCGATATCGAACAGGCGAAGGCGGTCGCGCGGCGGCTCGAAACCGGCACCGTCTGGATCAACTCCAACCTCATGCTGCGACCCGACGTCCCGTTCGCGGGGCACAAGCAGAGCGGTCTCGGGGTCGAGAACGGGATCGAGGGCCTGCTCGAATACATGGTGCCGCAAGCCGTCTATTTCCCGGCGGCCTGAATGGGCGTCTCGATCGAAGCGCATGGCGCGGTCCGGCTGATCCGCGTCGCCTCGCCCCCGCACGGCATCCTGGGCGCCCGCGGCGCCAAGGAGCTGGCGGCGGCGGTGGAGGAGGTCCTCGGCGACAGCGCGGTTCGCGCGCTGATCATCGCGGGCGCCGACTGCGGCGTGTTCATCCGCCATTATGATCTCGCGGCGATCCGCAAGGCAGCCGATGCCATCCGTTCGGGCGCGATCGACGCAGAAGCTTTCGTCGATGCCGATTTCGGACGGATGACCGACCGGATTGCGACCTCGCCCGTCCCGGTGATCGCCGCGATCAACGGCATCTGCATGGGCGGCGGGTTCGAGGTCGCGCTGGCCTGCGACATCCGGATCGCCCAGCGCGATGTCGACCATATCGGCCTCCCCGAGATTCGCGTCGACATATTGCCCGGCGGCGGCGGAACGATACGGCTGGCGCGCCTTGTGGGCGAAGGACCGGCGCTGGACATCGCGCTGCGCGGACGCACCGTCGATGCGCAGCGCGCCTATGACCTCGGGATCGTCGGCGACCTGGCTGACGACGCCATCGCCGCCGCGCTCGACATCGCACAGGCACTCGCGGAGCGCGATCCCCGGGCCCTGGGGGAGATCAAGCGGCTCGTCCGCTCCGCCCATGAGGGCCCGGTCCAGCACCGGCTCGGCGACGAACGCATCGCATTCGGCCGGCATCTCGCGGCGAGCGACACCGCACTCGCCAGCATGGACGCAGCGCTCGCGTCGGGGACGATGCTCGAGGCCGTGTCGGCCTGCGAGCCGAACGATAGCGCTCACAAGACAATGGGAGACGACCGATGACCGAGACAATCGCCTTCAGATCGCCGAACCGCTTTCCCGGCACCGCCGAGATATTGGAAGGCATCGACCTTTCCGGCAAGACCGCGCTGGTGACCGGCGGCTCGGGCGGGCTGGGGCTCACCACCTCGGCGGCGCTGGCACGGGCCGGAGCAAACGTCATCATCGCGAGCCGACCGGGCGCGAAGCTCGACGCGGCGGTCGAAACCGTCCGTTCCGCCACTTCAGGATCGGTCGAAGGTGCCGGGGTCGATCTGGGCGATCTCGCCTCGGTCGATGCGCTGGCCGACCGGCTCGTCGCTGACGATGTCCCGATCGATTTCCTCGTCAACAACGCCGGCGTTATCGGCGGCAGGGCGCTGTCGTCGATCGGGGTGGAGATGGGCTTCATGACCAATGTCGTCGGCCACGCGGTCCTGGCAAGCCGCATCGCTCCCCTGCTTGCCGACGGCGCCCGCATCGCCTGCGTCAGTTCCTTCGGCCATCACTATTCGCCGATCGTGTTCGGCGACATCAATTTCGAAAATCGCCCCTATTCGGCTTGGAAAAGCTACGGGCAATCGAAGACCGGCACCTGCCTGATGGCGGTCAAATTGAACGCGGCCCTCCGCCACCGCGGTATCGACGCCTTCTCGCTGCATCCCGGACAGGTGATCACCGACATGGGTCGATCGATGGTGGAGGAGGATTTTGCCGAGCAGGTCGCGAAGACCGGCGAGATCCCGGCCGAGGACTTCATGACGCCCGACCAGGGCGCCGCGACGACGATCTGGGCCCTGACCGAGCCGCGTCTCGCCGGCAAGGGCGGTGCCTATCTGCAGGACTGCGCGGTCGCCGCTGTGCGCGACGAGCCCGACTATCGCACCGGCGTCATGCGCTATGCGATCGACCCGTCTTCGGCCGAACGTCTTTGGGGAACCGCGGCCAAGCTCTGCGGGCGCGCGCTACCGCTGGCCTGAATGCGAAAAGGCTGCGGCACCGCCGCGGCCTTCTCTCCTCCGCCTCGCGGCGCCCGCCGGACCTAGAGCAGCGAATAGCCGCCATCAACGACCAGTTCGGTGCCGGTCATGAAGCGCGACGCGTCGGACGCGAGAAAGAGCACCGCCCCCGCGACATCGCCGGTATTCGCCCAGCGCCCCATCGGAAAGCCCGACGCAACGAACGCCTTTGCAGCCTCCATGTCGGGAAAGCGGCCGGCGGCAACCGCGGGTTCGAGACCGCTCAAGCCGAGCGCGGTCTCGACGGGTCCCGGGTGGACGCTGTTCACCCTTATGCCCGAACCGCTGCGCGCGAATTCGACCGCGACGCCTTTGGTCATCAGGCGCACCGCGCCCTTGCTCGCCGAATAGGCTGCGTGCATCGGCCCGGCCAGTTGGCCGTAGATCGACGACAGGTTGACGATAGAGCCGCTCCCGCCCGTCATCAGCGGCGCCGCCTTCTGCATGCCGATCCAGACGCTTTCGACATTGATGCGCAGCACGCGGCGCAGTTCGTCGAGGCTGGTATCGAGGAATGGCTTGTTGAGGATGATGCCGGCATTGTTGACCAAAATGTCGAGCCTTCCCTCGCGCGCCTTGATGTCGCCGAGGACCGCGTCCCAGTCTGCCTCGCTCGTGACATCGTGCCGCAGCATCGCGCCGCGCGCGCTGCCATCGGGCGACGGATCGATGTCGCTCGCGACGACGGTCGCGCCATGGCCCTCCAGCGTGTCGGCGACGTCCCGCCCGATACCTTTCGCGGCGCCCGTCACGAGCGCGACCTTCCCCTTCAGATCGAACATCACCCTTCTCCCGGTTGCGGACCGTCGGCGGTTGCGACGGCTCCGTTAGTTGACATGTCACAATATATGTAACAGATAACATTTGTTGCAAGCAACCGGCAAGAAGCCGGACGGACGCATTTCAAGGGAGAGGTCGGGATGCATCCCAGCCACCATGCACGAGCGCACCCCGACAAGCCCGCCTATATCATGGCGAGCTCGGGCATCAGCGTCGACTATCGAAGCCTCGACGAGCGATCGAACCGGCTGGCGCATTTCTGGCGGTCGCAGGGCTATGCCGCGGGGGACACGATCGCGATCCTGCTCGAGAACCACGAATGGTTCCTCCCCCTGGTCTGGGCAGCGCAGCGTTCGGGCCTCTATTACGCCTGTCTGTCGCACACCCTGTCCGGTGCCGATCTCGCCTATATCCTCCAGGATAGCGGCGCCCGCTGCGTCATCGGATCGCGACGGACATTGCCGCTCATCGAGGCGGCGCGCACCGAGGGCGCGAGCCTTGCCGCGTTCCTCGTCGATCACGCAGGCCCTGAAGCGCCGGACATCGTCGAAGCCTCGCTGGCCTTTCCAGCGACGCCGGTCGCCGACGAATGCGCGGGCACCGATATGCTCTATTCGTCGGGCACGACGGGCCGTCCCAAGGGCATCCGGCGTCCCTTCGTCCCCGGCCAGCCAATCGCCGCGGAAACGCCAATGGCGCCGATGGCGCGGACCCGCTTTCATATAGGCGAGGACAGCATCTATCTCTCCCCTGCCCCGCTCTATCATGCCGGACCGCTGCGCTGGGCGATGATGGTGCAGCGTCTCGGCGGGACGGTCGTGATCGTGGAGCGTTTCGACGCCGAACAGGCGCTGGCGCTGATCGAACGCCACCGCGTCACCGCGTCGCAATGGGTGCCGACGCATTTCGTGCGCATGCTCCAGCTTCCCGACGACCAGCGCCTCGCCTACGACGTCTCGTCGATGCGCGCCGCCTTCCACGCTGCCGCTCCCTGCCCGATCCCGGTCAAGGAAGCGATGATGGACTGGTGGGGGCCCGTCATCCACGAATATTATGGCGGCACCGAGAATAATGGCCTGACCCTTATCGGCCCCGAGGAGTGGCTCGAACGAAAGGGATCGGTCGGCAAGGCAGTGATCGGCATCATCCGCATCTGCGACGACGAGGGCGAGCTGCTGCCGGCCGGAGCGGAAGGCGGCGTCTATTTCGAGGGCGGTCCTGCCTTCACCTATCACAATGACGAGGAGAAGACCCGCTCCTCCAGAAATGCCAGGGGCTGGACGACGCTCGGCGACATCGGCCGGCTCGACGACCAAGGCTATCTCTATCTCACCGACCGCAAGAGCTTCATGATCATCTCCGGCGGGGTGAACATCTATCCGCAGGAAATCGAAAATGCGCTCGCGCTGCACCCCAAGGTGCGCGACGTGGCCGTGATCGGCGCTCCGGATCCGGACATGGGCGAGCGCGTGGTGGCCGTGGTCGAGCTGCGCGACCTTGCCGATGCCAGCGACGCCCTGAAAGCCGAACTTACCGCCTATCTGCGCGAACGGCTCGGCGGCGTGAAGACGCCGCGGCAGATCGATTTCACCGACGCGCTGCCGCGCGAGCCGACGGGCAAATTGTTCAAGCGCCTGCTGCGCGATCGGTACAGGATCGCCGGGACGTCGGCGGACCCCGCTCGCCAGCCCAACTGACGAACAAGCGGAACGGGAGGAACCATTTACGGCGGATTGTCTCGTCTCGATCTCGTTCGACCGCGCCCTTGAAATATTGGCCGCGCAAGCCGCGCCCCTGGGCCGCGAGTTTGCGGCGCTGGCGACTGTCGGGGGCCGGCGCCTCGCGGCGCCGGTCGTCGCGGGAATTGACGCCCCGCGCCGCGACTGTGCTGCGATGGACGGCTATGCCGTCCGCAGCGCCGACCTTGTCGCCGGCATAACGAGGTTCCGCGAGGCCGGAACGAGTTTCGCCGGCACAGCGACTATGGGCGAACTGAGACGTGGCGATGCCTGGCGGATCATGACGGGCGCGGCGCTCCCTGATGGCGCCGATCGGGTAGTCATGATCGAGCGTTGCCAAGCCTGGGCGGAGGGCATCGAGGTCGACGCCGACCCGGCTGGGAAGCCCCATGTTCGCTTGCAAGGTTCCGACTTTCGCGCAGGCGATGTGCTTCTCCATCCCGGCGCGCTGTTGACGCCCGCCGCACTGGTTGCGGCGGCTGCGGCGGATGTCGGTCGCGTCGAGCTCTGGCGGCAGCCGAATGTCCTGCTGCTCTCGACCGGCGACGAGATTGCGGCGCCGGGTACGGCGCGAAGCAGGAGCCATCTCGTCCCGGATAGCCTCGGCGCCGCGATCGCGCATCTATGCCGCTCGGCCGGCGCCGTGGCGCCTTCACTGCTTCGCGTCGGTGATGCGCCGGACCTCATCGCGGGCGCGTGCGCTGCAACGGATTGCGACGTGATCGTCGTAATCGGCGGCGCATCGCGCGGCGACCGGGACCATGGTCGGGCCGCCCTCGCTTCGATTGGACTGGATATGGCATTCGCCGATGTCGCCATGAAGCCGGGGAAACCCGCATGGTATGGACGCCTCGATACTCGTCATGTCATCGGCCTGCCAGGGAATCCCACAGCCGCTCTGACCGTAGCCCGGCTCTTTCTCGTGCCGCTGATCACGGGCTTGTCTGGCGGAAACGCCAAGAGCGCATTGCGCTGGCGCATGCTTGGGACGCGAACCCCGCTCCAAGCCAACGGCCCGCGTGAGTCTTTCCTTTGCGCCGAAGAATGCATCGATGGTGTCGCCGTGTTCGGAGATCAGGATGCCTCGGGGCAGCGGAGGCTCGCGCGCTCTACGAGCCTTGTCAGGCGCCCAGCGAATGCGCCTGCGATTGCATCGGGCTCCCAAGTCCCAACGCTCGACCTTTGAGGAAGCGGCCGTTAGGAGACCGTCTGCTTCCAGCGGGCCCAAAGCTTAAGCAGACATTGCTTGACCTTGTAGTGACTTCAACCTTTATGGCGCCACCGGTTGGCCGCCTCCCGCGCGGTCGCGCAATAACCAGCCGGGAGACGCCATCGTGAAACCTTCTAAATTCCTGCCCGTTGCAGCGGCTGCGATGTTCCATAGCACCTTGCTGTGGACGCCTGCTGTGCAAGCACAGGGTCATCACGACGAAGCGGAGGAAGGAGAGGAAGACATCGTTGTGCAGGCGACACGCTCGGGCCGGCGCGTTCAAGACGAGGCGATCCGCGTCGAGGTAATCGGCCGCGAAGAGATCGAAGAAAAGCTGCTCATGACGCCCGGCAACGTCTCGATGCTCGTCGCCGAGACACCGGGCGTGCGCGTGCAGGTGACCTCGCCCTCGCTCGGATCGTCGAACATCCGCATGCAGGGTATGTCGGGCAGATACACGCAGCTTCTCTCGGACGGCCTCCCGCTTTACGGCGGCCAGCCCTCGTCGATCGGCCTGCTCCAAATCCCACCGACCGACCTCGGGCAGGTCGAGGTGATCAAGGGCTCGGCGTCGGCGCTTTACGGACCGTCGGCGCTTGGCGGCGTCATCAACCTCGTCTCGCGCCGCCCGAAGGCCGGCGCGGAAGCCGAACTGCTGCTCAACGCAACGACCCGCGATGGGCAGGACGTGACCGGATATGCTTCGCGGCCGCTGGGGGCGAACTGGAGCTATTCGCTCACCGGCGGCTATCACCGCCAGACGCACAGGGATCTCGACGATGACGGCTGGATCGACATGCCGGGCTATGACCGGTGGACGGTCCGCCCGCGCCTCTTCTGGGAAGGTGACAATGGCGCAACCGCGCTGATCACCGTTGGTGCGACGCACGAAGACCGGACCGGTGGCACGCTCGCCGGACGAACCACGCCCGACGGCCAGCCCTTCCCGCTGACGCAGGACAGCCGCCGCCTCGACGCCGGGCTCGTCGCCGAATTCCCGATCGAAAATCTCGGCAAAATAGGCGTGCGGGCTTCGGCGATGACCCAGCGACACCGCCAGCTGTTCGGCACCAGCGCCGAAACCGACAGGCAGCACACCTTCTTCGCCGAAACCTCGCTCGCCGGGGAAAGCGGGCCGACGAACTGGCTCGCGGGCGCGGCGTTTCAGGCCGACCTCTACCGCTCGCGCGCCTTCCCGGGCTTCGACTACAGCTATACGGTCCCCGGCCTGTTCGGACAGGTCGAACAGGAGCTAACCGACGAGTTGCTGCTCGCGGGCAGCGCGCGCGTCGATTTCCACAGCAAATATGGCACGCGTTTCAGCCCGCGCCTGTCGGCGCTCTATCGCCCCGGCCCGTGGACGATCCGTGCCTCATTCGGCAAGGGTTTCTATGCCCCCACTCCCTTCGTGGACGAGATCGAGGCGGCGGGCCTGTCGCGGCTCGAACCGCTCGGCCCACTCAGGACCGAAACCGCAAAAACCGCCTCGCTTGACTTCGGCTATGCCAAGGGGCCGATCGAGGCGAGCTTCACCCTCTTCGCATCGGACATCGACAATGCGGTACAGCTCGTCGACGTCGACGCCGACAGCGTTCGCCTCATCAATGCACTCGGCACGACGCGCACGCGCGGCGGCGAATTGATGCTGCGCTACCGCTGGCAGGGCTTCTCGGTCACCGGCAGCTATGTCTTCGTCGACGCCAGCGAACCCGATCCGTCGGGCATCGGGCGCCGTACGACGCCGCGCACCCCGCGCCATACCGCGGGACTTGTCGGCATGTGGGAGGAACATGGCAAGGGCCGTATCGGGATCGAGGCCTATTATACCGGCCGTCAGCAACTCGGCGACAATCCTTACCGCGCGCGCAGCCGCCCCTATTTCGAGCTTGGCGCGCTCGCCGAAATCACCCTCGGCAAGGTGAGCCTGTTCGTGAACGCCGAGAATATTCTCGATATCCGGCAGACCAAATATGATCCGCTGCTGCTGCCGCAGCGCGCGCCCGATGGAAGCTGGACGGTCGATGCCTGGGCGCCGACCGACGGGTTCGTGGTCAATGGCGGCGTCCGGTTCAAGTTCGGCGGCCGTTGAGCGTAACCTGTCGCTGCGCTATCCCAACATTGCAGAAACTATAGGGTTGAATCCATGCGCATCGGCGAGCTTGCACGCATCACGAAAACGAAGACCGAGACCATCCGCTTCTATGAAAAGGAAGGCCTGTTGCCACAGGCGGCCCGAACGGCCGCCAACTACCGGAGCTACGGCAGTGAACATGGACAGCGGCTCTCGTTCATCCGCCGCGCTCGCGACCTTGGCTTCCGCCTCGACGATGTCCGCGAACTGCTGACGCTCTCAGACGATCGGTCGCGTCCATGCGGAGCGGTCGACGAGATCGCCACCCGGCATCTCGCGGAGATCGACGCCAAGATCGCCGACCTTGGGAAGATGCGGGCGGAGTTGAGCCGGATGATCACCTCCTGCCAGCAAGGAACCATCGACGACTGCCGGATCATCGAAACCCTCGGGCCCACTGCAGTGACGTGAGCTGGCCGATTGCGGTCAGGCGGATTTTGGGATCAGATGTCGAAAAAACAGACGATCAGTCGGCCGCAGCGACGCGTAAGCTTAGTGCCGTCAGAATGCCTTCCGCCTGTTCACCAATAGAGAAAACGGACACTGCCGGCCCGGCCCTCCCGACGTCCGCACGAGGTGCGAACGTCGGGGCGATGACCTCAGACGGTCGGAACGGTGCCTCCATCGATGACGAACTCGGCGCCGTGGATGGCGGCGGCACGATCCGAAGCCAGGTAGGCGATGAGGTCGGCGACCTCATGAGTATCGGCCGGACGCCCGATCGGGATCCCGCCCAGGCCATCCAGCACGAGTTGCCGAGCCTCCTCGATCGTGCCGCCATTGGCGGCTTGCAGCCGCTTCAGCAGCTCTTCAGAACCTTGGGTCATGATCCAGCCGGGGGACACGACATTGACCCGCACCCCCTTCGGTCCGAGCTCTTTCGACACGGACTTGCTGTACGTCCTGAGCGCGGCCTTGGCGGCGGCGTAGGCTGTGGTCGACTCAGGTAGCGGCAGGACCGACTGGATCGAGGTGACATGCACCACCGCGCCGGCGCCCCGCTCGATCATCTGCGGGACCAGAAGGCGATCGAGGCGCACCGTAGCAAGAAGGTTCAGATTCAGTTCGGCGAGCCAATCATCGTCAGTCAGCGCGGCAAAGCCGCCCCCGGGCGCGGACGAGCCGCCGATCACGTGAGCCAGGACATCGACCCCGCCCATGTGCGCAAGCGCGGCTGCAGCCAAGCTTTCGCCGCTCGCCGCCGTCGTCAGGTCGGCCCGGACGAACTCGGCGCCAGCAATGGGGTCAGGGTTTCCGCGCGCGGCGGTCATCACGCGGGCGCCGCCGGCAAGGAAACGTTCGACGGTGGCTCGGCCCAAACCCTTGGTGCCGCCGCTGACCACGACACGCTTGCCCGCGAACTCGGCCGGATCAAGCTGGAGGCTCACAGCGTGATCTCAAGCTTCTTGATCACGTCGTTCTCGAGCGTGAAATCATAGGTGAACCGGATCGGGCTGCCCTTGAAGTCGCCATGGGCCGGGCCTTCAACGACGACCCGGCCCTTCTCGTGGCGCACGCTGTCCGGGGTGAAGATCGCTTTGACAGCGACCACCTCGCCTTCGAACAGGGCCCTGATTTCGGGGTGGCCCGCGTGACGATGGCCGTTGTCCACTATGAGAGCATCGGCGGCGAACGGCTTCAGCATGCCGTCTACATCGAGCTGTGCGTTGGCGGCAACAAAGTCCGCGATGGGTTTGGGCAAGGATGCAACAACCGCTTGGGTGCCGCGCTGATTGGTATCGGATTCACTCTTGGTCTGCATAACAAGTCTCCTTCGTTTAACTTGCCTCCATTGTAAGAGCAGGGCACTATCCGCATAAGTGGGCCAATATGACATGAGCTAGTGAAGGATTCGGGACAATGTCGCGACTTGCTCTTCGGGACTTCGATGCCGTTCTGGCGGTTGCGCGGCGCGGGTCCTTCCGGCAGGCCGCCATCGATCTTGGAATGTCGACAACCGCGCTAAGTCATATGATTGCGCGGATCGAAGCCGAGCTTGGCGTTCGCCTGTTCAACCGGACGACGCGGAGCGTTGCGCTGACCGACGCGGGACGGGTCTTCGTCGATCGCCTCGGGCCATCGCTTCAAGACGTTCGCGAAACCATTGAGATCGTCCGCGAACGCCGTGCGACGCCGACGGGAACGCTGCGGATCAACGCGCCGCCTTTCGCCGCGCGCTCGCCTGCCCTCACCACTCTCCTCCTGGAATATTCGCGCCGTTATCCGGACATGCATGTCGACGTCGTGACCGAGGGCCAGCTGCGCGACATTTTCGCAGACGGTTTCGACCTTGGCGTTCGCGTCGCGTCGCTCGTGCCGACAGACATGATTGCCCTGCCGCTCGGCGAGGCCCAGCGCTTCGCGGCGGTCGCCTCGCCTGCGTACCTGGCCAAGCGATCACGACCGCTGGTGCCGACCGATCTGCCTTCCCACGACTGCGTCCGCGTCCGGTTGCCCGATGGCGCGCTCTACCGCTGGCGTTTCGAAAAGGGCGGCGACACGGCGCAGATCGAGGTGAGAGGCCGGATGACGTTCGATGAGCTCAACCTGTCACGCGCCGCCGTGTTGGCGGGCTTCGGTATCGGCTTCTATTTCGAACAGGACGTCATGGCCGATATCGAAGATGGAACGCTTGTGCGCCTGCTCGAAGACTGGACACCGCCCTTCCCCGGCCTCTGTCTATACTATCCGGGCCGAAGGCATCCTTCCGCGGGGCTGGCCGCATTCCTGTCGGTCGCCCGCGAACTGGCGTCAACCCGGGCAAAGTCTTAGACCTCAACGGGTACTGGCCGAAAGCGGACAGCCCGCAATCGGCTTCAGACAAATGCAAGCGGACTTAAACATCAATCCCGCTGAAGTGCCCGGAGCGCTATCCATCGTTCGCCATCGACACGATCTTCCGGATATTGGCCCAACAGCCAGAAATTGAACCACTGGAGGCTTCGGCGATAGATCGCGAAACGGTGAGCCGGCTGCCATTTGATATGGTGCTCGTCGGCAAACACGCGAAGATCGACGGGCTTCTTGGCGGCCTGCAGCGCGAAATAGGCCGGAACAGCCATACGAAACTCATCGTCCGCGAGTTGCATCAAAATTGGCACCCTGACGCGGGCCGCGTTGTCGAGGAGCGAATAATCGCCCCAAAATTTGTTGCCATCGGTCCCTCGTGCGGGATAACCCCAGCTCATGAGATCGCGATAATATTCCTCGCCCACACTCGCATAGTTCGACATATCCTCGCAGCACGAGCTCACGGCAGCGGCATGGAATTTGACGGAATTGAGGAGCGCGAACTGCACCGTCGATGCGCCATCGCTTAACCCGGTGATGCCAATTCTGTCAGAATCGACGAGGCCTTCGGCGACGAGTTCATTTATCCCGGCTTCAAGCGCAGCCAGCACTCGCCGACGGTCGGCCCAGCCTGCCACGTTGATGCGCATGCTATCTTCCCAGTTGCTGGATGGATGGCTTTCAAAGGCATCGGATGGTCTATGAAAACTCAGCACGGCATATCCGGCCCTCGTAAAGGCAAATATGGGATACTCATCGCCCGTTCCTCCGCGCAGGAACCCGCGACTGCTGTACTGGACAATAATGAGGGGCAGCTTATCGCCGCGCCGGTGTGATAGCGGGAGCACTAGATCGCCGAAGGCTTCCCCGCCTGGGAACTTCCAGACGCGGCGTTCGACCGTACCGAGCGCAATCCGGGCGAACTCGGGATTAGGGTCGTAAACATTTCTTATCGAGCCGCACTCGATATTGATTGCGACGACATGCCGAGGTCGCCGGGACGTTTCCCTCGCGCACAGCAGTTCGTCACCCGCTATGTCACACCCGAGGAGAAGGTCAGCAGTCGACATGATCCGCTTCGGGTGGCGCGCGCCGGGGCGCCAGCGATAGAGGCCGAGCCGGCTACGCAGCGCAGGCCCCTCGCTTCGCATGAAGAGCAGATCGCCGGCACCAGTCCACCAACTCGAGATCAGCGACCCCTTACAGCTTTGGGCAGCACATGAAAAATTGCTGCCGTCAACTCTGGCACGAAGCTGGAGCGGCGAGTGGATATTGTCCATTTGCTCGCGCTCCGCCCAGGCAATCCTCCTGCCGTCTCCTGACGCGGAAGCCTGGACGGCTTCTGCGGGACACTGCGACGGACAAGCTGACAGCAAGGCTGATCCCTGCTCCGGGGGAACCGGCTTTTCCGTATTCCCCGACGGGTCAAGGCGAGCATATGTGGGCGTGTAGTCAACCGCAGGATATGGCCGCGCACCAGACATCTGCCACACCCTATGATCGAAATGATATCCGCTTCTTCCCTCTTCTTCGATCGCGGCTCGCCCATCCGAGAGCGGCTGGTCCGACACGATGAGCAGGCTGCCATCTTCGAGCCATTTCAGATTAGCGATCGAAGCGATCTTTGTCGGGAGCGGCTCGGCTCCGCCCCCATCGGCGCGTGCTCGCCAGACGCGCGTGACGCCGGCGTCCCTGCGAAGATAAGCCACCCATTTCCCGTCGGGTGACCAAGATGGCCCCACCGGCAGGATCACGCCGGCGGCGAAACCCGCAAGGCGGCGATTCGAGAATGTTGCCTTGATGAATTCACCGCCCTTGTCGGCGACGACCGGAGGAGCTTCACCCCGAAGGCTGATAATCAGCAAAGAGAGGCAATAATCGTTCGAGACGGGATCCGCTTCGCGGATCTGCAGCGCAATGTTGTGCCCATCTGGCGAAACCGCGATCAGCGAATCATTTGCCGGATGAGATCCGAAGCTCCCGAAATCACGAAGCCGGACGAGCCTTTGAGCCAGATCTTCCGGCGACAATTCTGTCCCCGGCGCCGCTTCTGCTGGACCAGCGTCGGAGCAATTCGCATGGGCATATGAAGGCCACAGCAGGCCAAGAGCCACGGCAAGCGCGCCCTGCAAGAGCCGGAAGCGCACTACCAGCTCTTGGTGAGTTGAAGCGAGACCACGCGACCGATCGGATTGGCATTCTGGGGATCATATCCGACCGCCGTAATACCGTTGAATGAAAAGGCCGCATAAGGCGGGTCGCGGTCGAACAGATTTGTCGCGCCGAGCGACAGGCTGAGTCCGGACAGCGCTCCCTTCCGGTCAGTGAACCGATATCCGACCTGCGCATCGATTGTGAGCCAGGATTTGACCCGCTCAGCAGGGGCCAGGATATTGTTGCTGTAATGGCCGGTATAATTTGCTTGCGCGGACAATGACCAGCTATCGCTGTTCCAGCCGACAAGGCCGCGCATCCTGAGTGCGACGGGATTGTTGATCGTATCTAGCAAATTCACATAGGGCGCGGTCCCGCTCGCGGCCTGCTTCATTTGCAGAATATAGGTGCCGTCGATCCCGATGCGCGCCATCCCGCTCGCGAGCGCCGTCCGATACTGGATGTCGAAATCGATGCCCCTCTGGCGCGTCACCGCGAGATTCTGCGTCTGTGCATCGATGAAGACGTCGACGTCCGATGCGTCAAGGCCATAGAAATCGAGAAAACCCGGGCTGTTGATATAGGATTCCAGGAGTGCCAGCGGCGGCGCGTCGACAATCAGGGCTTGATAGGAGGCCCGATTTCTCAGCATCTGGAAAAGCACCGGCGTCAAGTCGACGATCCGGTCCTTGTACCGGATATCATAATAGGTTGCGGCAATCCGCAGGCCAGGAAGAACGAGCGGTTCGATATCGGCGCCGAACGTGAAGGTCCGCGCCTTTTCCGGCTTCATTCCAAGCTTGTTTCCCCGAATGAAGAGTGCGTTGCTCGTACCTGTCGGCGACGCGGGATCGTCAAGCGGCGTAATGAAGGAGACGTTGGAGAGGTCGTCCTGGACGAGATCGGCAAATCCGGGAGCGCGGAATGATGTTCCGAAACTTCCCCGCAGCCGGAGGCCGTCGATCACGACCCAGCTGATCCCGAACTTGGGATCAAGCGTCGCTCCAAAATCATTATAATGCTCACGGCGCACCGCGCCGGAAAGCGTGAGGCTTCGAACCCCGGGAATAT
The DNA here is from genome assembly GCF_900108295.1 of Sphingopyxis sp. YR583. Lineage (NCBI taxonomy): Bacteria > Pseudomonadati > Pseudomonadota > Alphaproteobacteria > Sphingomonadales > Sphingopyxidaceae > Sphingopyxis > Sphingopyxis sp. YR583. The sequence goes on from NZ_FNWK01000003.1 coordinate 180,603, forward strand.
CGTTATCTTCACCGACGACGGGCGCAACGAGCTCGGCGAAAAAAGCTTCGATATTGCGATCGCCGTCCGACCCGGCATTGGAGAATGTTGGCTCGAGGCCATATTGATCGGACCGGACGTTGCGCCTGAATTGCTCACCGCGGTGCTCATATCCGAGCGCGAGACGAGCCGGTCCGCCCGGAAGGTCGAAGAGCGGACCATCGGCCTTGAGCGAGCCCGACCAGAGGGTCGAACGGCCCCGGCTTTCTGTCGAACCGCGGATATAATCGAGGACCGCCTGGCTGCTATTCGAGCCCTCGCCAAAGGGATTGAACGCGGTCGCCGGGTCCGTTCGCCCTGCCGCAACTCCAACCCGGGCAAAGTTCGGAATGTTGATCGTCCGGAAGACTTCGCTTTGCCGCCCGAACGTACCGCGCAGGTCGATAGCCCATGGTCCCCGGCGGAACCTCGCACCGGCTGTGCCGCTGATGGCCTCGACATGGCCAAGATCGGTCCGTGGGCCGAGATCGTCGGTGAAATCATAACGGACGCTGATCGGCATCCCTGTACCGACCGGATCCACATAGAAGGGGTTGGCGGCCGTCACGACGATGCTGGATTGATAGCCGGCAGGATTTACGCGGCGCGCAAAATTCCGCCGTGCGTAGAGACTCTCGACATCGAAGGTCAGATTGTCACCCACGGCCTGCTCCACGCTCCCATAGGCCGAATATCGGGTCTGGCGCGGAAGAAGATCGGCATTTTGCCAACCATCTTGTCGATTTTCCGCGCCGCTTACGAGGTCTGAACCGGCCAGGCTGCGTCCATCCTGGCCGGCGGGAATCGCAAAGGTCTGTCCTCCGGCTGCAATCGTTCCGGGATTGGCGAATTGGGATCGAAAATCGCCCCCTCCCCATCGCCGAAGGTCCTGTGTGGCGAAATCCCGATCACTCGCCGCAAGCGCCCCGCGACGATTATATTCCAAAGCGAGGACGGCCCGGCCCGACGCCCATTTGGCGCCTGCGATCTGACTAATCTGCAGCTCGTCAAAATCGCCGTCAGCCGTCGCATAGCGCAGGCTGGTCTCCAGTCCCGTGAAATCCCGGCGCGTCAGGATATTCACGACCCCCGCAACGGCATCCGAGCCATAGATCGCCGATGCGCCATCGGCGAGAACTTCAATCCGCCTGATCGCGCTCACCGGGATCGTCGATATATCCGCGAATGTGCCAGATATGCCTCCGAGCGCGGGCCTGCTGCCATTGACGAGCACGAGGGTCGATGACGGCCCCAGTCCCCGCAGGTTGATTGTCGAGCCATAGGCCGCATTCTGGTTGGCTCCGCTGGCCCCAGTCGCCCCCGATGTCGCCTCATTCGCACCGCCACCATAAGCCTGCGGGATCGACTGGAGGATTTGCTGTGTCGTGGCGTAGCCGCTGCTATCGATCGCCCGCCGGTCGATCGTCAGGATGTTGGCGCCGGGCGGCGTAGTTCCACGGATGCGCGACCCTGTAACAATGATTTCGGCTTCTTCCGGCGTGGCAGCGATAATCTCGCCGTCAGTCGAGCTGCCCTTTCCCACCTTGCTCACCGCAGTGCTCGCGACGACCAAGATGATGCCGCGCGGCGAACGCGAAATGGACAGCCCCTTCCCTTCTATCGCAATCGCGATCGCACGCTCCGCCGTATAGGAGCCCTGCACGGCGTTGCTCCGTTTCCCACGGACGACGTCGCCCCGGAAAATGACTTGCTCGCCCGATGCGGCGGCGATCGCCTTAAGCGCGCTCCCCAGATCCTGTGCGGGAATCGTCATTGCGACGCTACGGGCCTGCGCATGCGCCGCAGCCGGTAGCACGAGACAGGCAGCAAGAGCCGAAGTCCCGAGACGAAGATAGATTGCGCCACGAATGGTCATATGATTGCCCCCTTTTCGATCCGCATCCTGCGGACTGTCGAATTGGAGACGCGCAAGCTTCGATTTTGCGAAATCAGTCGCCATCAGCGCCGGTCAAGACGATCTGGCGGCCGCTCCGCTCGGCCTTCAGGCCATAGAGCGCCTCGATGCCATCGACGAAACCCTCGGCGTCGCCGGCATTGAACGCCCCGCTGACAAGGATCGCCGCTGCCGGCCCCCGGACGACCAGCCGATGATCCGAATAGCGGTTGACCCTTTGCACGGCGAGATCGAGCCTCTCGTCGGTAAAGACGAGCTGGCCGCCTTCCCACGCCAGCGAGCGAACGGGGTCGGCATCCTCGACCGCGGTTTTCGCCCGCGAGATGTCCAGAACCAGCGCCTTGCCGGGAACGAGAGCCTCGTCAGCCGCGAGGCCGCGATCGTTCCTTACGGCGCGCGGCGGCCGGTCGCGGGGGCCATCCTCCAGAACCGCGACATGGCCTTCATACAGAACCACCCGCAATTGCCCGGTGACAAGCTCGACGCTGAAGGCGGTACCCGTAGCCACGACCTGCTTCCCGGCGGCGGTGACGGCGAACGGGCGCCGCGGATCTTTCGCGACATCGAACTTCGCTCGTCCCGACAAGAGCCGCAGATTCCGCCTGGCGTCGTCATATTCGACTTCGAGCCGGCTGCTGGCATCGAGCGAAACACGCGACCCGTCCGCAAGCATGAGGACACGGCGTTCGCCGATCCCGGTGACGTAGAGATCGGCGCGTGGCCAGACTTGATAGACGAGGCCCGACACCAACAACAGCAGACACGCCGCCATGGCCACCAGAAGCGGGCGCCGCAGCAGCAGCATCTGGCCTTCCTTTTCCCGGTTGGCATCGCGCATCGCCTGCAGCGCGTCGGCGCGCAGATCGATCAGTTCGGGTGCGTCCGCTACCTTCCGCGCGTCGAGCAGGATGGCCGCCATGCGCTCGAAGGCGGATCGATGGCGCGGATCGGCGTCAAGCCAGGCTTCGAACGCGAGCTGGTCTTCCAGTGCGGGCAGTCCGTCGGCCACGCGGTCGCACCATTCGGCCGCCTCGATGACGACATGTTCGGGCGCTGGATCGGAGGTGCTCATGTTTCAGTGTCCACTTCGGCGTACAAATGCTCCAGCGCCCGCCGGATATGAATTTCCACCATGCGAATTGTGAGACCGAAACTCTCGGCTACCGTCGCCTTGTCGATATTTTCGATACGGCAAAGCACGAATATGCGCCGCGTCTTGTCAGGCAGGGTCTCCAGCGAGCGCGCAAGCTTGCCGAGCCTCTCACGCCCCGAGGCTATCCTGTGAGGATCGAGTGGATCGACCCCCACATAATCCTCAAGGCGCTTTTCCTCGCGGTAGGTCGCCCGCACGCGGTCGCGCCGAGCCTTATCACGCAGGAGATTGGCGGCGATCGCGAATATATAGCTATCGGCGGACCGGACCGATCGCTCGCCCTGCTGCGCCAGGCGCACGAAGACCTCCTGCGTCATGTCTTCGGCCTCGGCCGAGCTGCCCACCCGCCGGAAAAAGAATGCAGTGAGAGCCATCCGCAATCGCGGATCGTCACTTTGCCACGCCATTCGTTCGACTTCGCCCAATTGTCGCGCTTCCCTTGTCCGTCATGACCATGACGCACAAGGCTTCCAATTGCGAAACGCGAAATCGAAATTTCTGCCGATGGCCGATTGTGGACTAGCAGCTTTCCGGCGAGATTGAGCGAAAGCGGACGCTCAGCAATCTGCCCAGACTGACACTGGACAACGACAATTGGACATCAACGCTCTAGGGTGCGCTATCTGCTGTACAGGGGGTTAGAGCCATGAACCTGTTCTCTATTCTGAAGTCGTTGGACGAACTCCTCTATGAGGTCATGTCCTGGCTCGTTTTCTTCCCCATCACGCTTTGGAGGATCATTCGGCACCCTCTCGACATGATGAACTATTCGGACGTCGAGCAGCAGGACGCCGAGAGCGATCAATATACCGATACCCTTAGCCCGCCGCTTTTTCTGCTTCTCGCCCTAATCATCAGCCACGCTCTCGAGATCGCGCTGGTCGGCGAGAATGGGCTTATAGCGAGCAAGCATGGCCTCGCATCGCTCATCTCCAATGACACAAACCTCATCGCGCTGCGGATTGTTCTGTTTAGTCTGTTCCCGTTGGCGATGTCTGTGCGGCTGGTCCGCGGCCTTCACCTCCGCCTCGATCGCGACACGCTGAAAGCGCCCTTCTACAGTCAATGTTATACGGCGGCACTCTTCGCCTTGGGTACCGGCCTCGCGACGCTGCTGATCAGCCAGCACGAACTCAATGTTCAGCTGGCTGGTCTCGTCCTGCAAATCGTCGTGCTTGCGTGGTACGGCATATTACAAACGCTGTGGTTCTCGCGTCATCTGCGGGTCGGAAAACTGCGTGGCTTCGTGCAGGCGTCCTGGGCTATGGTCGAGGCTGGTCTCGCCTCGATCATCGTGGCCTTTCTCTTTACCTAGCCGCGCAGCGCGGGCCGATCGACGACCTCGGACAAGTGGCCAAAATCGCGGCTCACGTGACGCATCAGAAACAGGCCGTACAGGAAGAGCGGAAGCACCAGCAGGACCGGCGCCGCCATCGCCAGAGGTGAAAGGATCGGCGCCGCCTGGGGTGTTGCAGCCGTCGGCATTCCGACGAACAGCGAGAAATCCCAGAGCGCATGAACAATGATCAGCGGATATAGTGAACCGGTCCGGATGCGCAGTGCCATGAACAGCACCCCGCTCATGAAGGCCGCAAAGGCTTGCAGCAGCGCCGGCACGAGATCGCCGGTGATGAAGACATTGAGGGCGTGGATCAGCCCGAACAAGATGCAGCTCAGCCAGATCGCTTTCCAAATTGTCATTCTCGACAACGCGCCGCGGAAGAGGATGCCGCGAAACATCAGCTCTTCGGAAATCCCGACGAGCAGAGTGTTGACGAACACGAAGGCAATCGTCGCGGCAGGCGGGAACCCCCGTAAAGCCACCGATGCGAGGATCGCTACGATATAGGCGAGAGGTAGCCAAAGCAGCAGCAGGGCGCGCTGCGGCGTCGGCGGCCCGAAACCGATCCCGTCCCAACGCAGCCACGCCATGACGGCGAGCAGGAAGGCCGGCGCCACGACAAGGCCGATGACAATCCGCTGACTGACGAGGGCCTCGAGCGAAATCGCGCCGCCCGCTTGTGCGACGTCGAAGCCCATTGTGATGACCGCCCAGCCGAGAAAAATCGCCAAGGCGATGCCTAGCTTGCCATGGACCTGCCGACCGGTCGTCGCGTTCATGCTATCCCCCTGCCGACGTCACGGCAAAAAGCCGCCATTATTGGGCCGACCTAGCCGCCTTTGACCTGGCAGATGCCATTGGCGCGTTTGGGTCCGGTGTAGGAAACGCTCAGCGATCCATCGGGATTTTTGCTCACCGAGATCGTCACCTTGTTCAGCGTCGCCTCGAAATAATTGGGATTGCTGATCTTCAGCTTGGCTTCCTTGCCGTTCAGATAAACGGGACCGCCCTCATCGGCGTGAACGTCGATCTTGCCGGGGCAAGTGGCGTTGAAGAACGGCACCTTGGCTTCGGCGGCGATCGGCACCGAAGCGGCCGCGATCAACGCAGCAAAATACAACATTTTCATATCATTCTCCCTTGGCAATCCGATCTTCGGGCCCCAGCGAGCCGCTGCTGTCAGCAGCGGCTCAACCGGAGGGGCCGGATCAGCGACATTTGGGATGGGTTCCGATGTCGCGGATGTCGTAGACCTGGCCGTCGGCGACGGTCATCTGAACGCATTGGTGCGTGTCGCGACGGCTCCAGATCGTGTACGCAGTATTGCCCGATTTGAAACCGTCGACATTCTTGAAGCCACGCCGCGTCAATTCCCCATCGGCGCCCGAGGCACGCGCGCCGCTGAGGTCGCTGATATCGACCGACGGATGATAACCGCCACGGTCGGGCTGATATTGCCGATAGCTCAAATTGCTGCTGCGCTGCTCGACGCCGGCCGAATAGCCGCTCGAGTAGGAATCGTTACGGCCGTAATTCTGGTAGGTTGCTCCGTGCAGCCCATCATTATAGCCGCGCTCATATTGCTGCTCGGCGCCCGCATCCGAATAATGTTTGTTGTCGTCATGGTCGTGCGACTTGTGCGCCAGGATTGCGCCCAGCACTGCGACTGCGGCGACCCCGGCGACGACCGCGCCAGTGTTGTCGCCGCCCTTCTGGTTACAATCGCCTTTCGACCCGTCGCGGATATGAGCGAAACGCCCGTCGCGCGTTTCGACTTGCAGGCAGTTCTTGTCGCCGCTGTGCCACCAATAGCTCGTTTTGCTATCATAGCCGCTGCTGCCCGTGATAAAGGTAAAGCCGCGGCCTTCGAGTTGGCTTTCGCCGGAACTCGCTTTCGCCCCGACAAGGTCGCTCATCTGACTTGCGCTTCGGGCCATGGCCGGTGCGATCCCGCCTGCGGCGAGTGCCGCGCCTGCTGACAATCCGATAAGAATGCGCCGCTTGTTCGCCTGCATAGGTCTTCCCCTGCTCAAAACGCATCCTCAAGGATGCCCACGCGCCAGCGGCCCGAACATGACGCCATCATCATCCGCGCGGAGAGCTTTGCTGCTCGCCTGTCGCGAAACGAATATCAAAAGCGGCGGGTGTTCCCGCCATTATCCTCGGTGCAGCTGCCGCTGAAACCCGACATGCCCTCGATCGACACATGGCCGGTCACCCGGTCGATCCGGATCTTGGGCTTGTTGAGGCCGTTCAACCTGTAGCGGCCGCGGATTTCACGCGGGCCCACCTCCAGGTCGGTTATCTCCCACCAGCCGTGATCGCCGCCTGAATGCGCCGGCGGGATCAGTTTTTTGGGCAGAAAGATGTGACCATATCCGCCGTGGATATCGACTTGCACCATGGCGTCGAATTCCTGGCGCGATATGATCGTCGAATAATCGCTGTCGAATTCCTTATGACGTCGGTTCCAGTGTAGCGTCGTCATCGTCTGTGCCTGAGGGCGTGCGCCCTCGCCATAACAGATGAGATGAAGGTCCATGCCGCCATAATAGCCGCGATCGTCCATATCTTCGGATGGCTGGGCAGCCAGAAGCAACGCCAATGCGGTCAACAACATCGTAAAGTCTCCCCCTCCACAAAAAGCTTAAGGTATACAGACGTTTAACTAGTCAAATATCGACTCGCCGCTGAGCCTAGTTTAGTTTAATGATATCGGCAAGGGCGCCAAGGCATCTCGAAAATGTCATAAATTTACCTTGAAATTATTCAATCATTTCAATGTAGGGGGCTGGCGTGACTCGGATTGTCGTGATGCTTTCGGTCGCTGGCCTTTGCGCCTGTCTCTCCGCAACTGCGCTTCGCGCGGAGACAACTCCCCCCGGATGGGGCGTCGATCTGTCGGCCATGGATCGCAAGGTCGATCCGGGCGACGACTTCTATCGTTACGTCAATGGGACTTGGCTCGCGAATGCGAAAATACCTGCCGACCGCGGCTCGATCGGGATCTGGACCAATTTGATGGACAGCGCCGACGAGGAGGTGCTGGCGATCCTTGCCGACCTTGCGCCGGCGCCCGCCAAACAGGGCCCTACGGGACAGAAGGTTTATGACTTCTACTCATCCTACATGGACACCGATACGATCGAGGCCAATGGCCTCAAATCGCTGAAGCCCCTGCTCGCCGAGATCAATGCCGTATCGAACCGCCGCGCGCTGATGGCGGTAATGGCGAAGCACGAAATGCCGCGCCCGATTTCGCTCGGAATCCTCAACGATCCCGGCGACGCCAGCCATTATATCGCGGCGATAGCGCAAGGCGGCATCACGCTGCCATCGGCGGAATTTTATTCGAGCAGCGCCGATAGCCACGTCAAGGCCCGCGTCGCCTACCGCCGGTATGTCGAGCAGATGTTCACCCTCGCCGGGATCAATGATGCAGCGAAGCGAGCTGATCGGGTCATCGCGCTCGAAACAGCTATAGCAGCGGCGCATTGGGAACCGACACGGACGCGCGACATCCGTCAGATATATAACGTGATGTCGCTCGATGACCTGCGGACACTCGCGCCCCAATTCGGCTGGGACGGCTGGCTCGGCGGCCTTGGCCTCGCAGGGCAAAAGAAATTCTGGGTCGCCACCCCCTCGGCCATTGGAGCGGTGGGCTGTCTGCTCGATACGGTGCCGCTCGCAAGCTGGAAGGACTATCTCACCTTCCAAACGATCGACGGCGCGGCGGAGTATTTGCCCGAGCGGTTCGAAAATGCGCATTTCGCTTTTCATTCGACGGTGCTGAACGGCGTCACGGCCGCCCGCCCGCGGTCCGTTCGCGGCATGGCCCAGCTTAACAGCTTCCTCGGTGACGGGGTGGGCCAGCTCTACGCCAAACGCTATTTCCCGCCCGAAGCGCGCACCGAAATGGCCGAGTTGATCGGCAATCTCGAAGCCGCGCTGGGCGAGCGCTTCCGCTCGAACCCGTGGATGGACGACGCGACCCGCAAGGAGGCGCTCACCAAATTGTCGTTGTTCGAGCCCCATATCGGCTACCCCGATCAATGGATCGACTATTCCAGCCTGACGATCGATCGCAAGGACCTGCTCGGCAACGTCGTCCGGTCGGTGAATTTCGGCTGGAAGGAAGATCTGGCCCGCCTCACCAAGCCGGTCGACCGAAACCGCTGGCCGACGACGCCGCAGACGGTGAACGCCTTTTATCAGGCGACCACCAACCAGATCACCTTCCCCGCCGCGGTCCTTCGTCCGCCAATGTTCGATCCCAAAGCCGATCCCGCCGTCAACTATGGCGCGGCGGGCGCAGTGATTGGGCATGAGATCGGCCACGGCTTCGACGACGGCGGGCGTCGCTATGACGGCACCGGCGCGCTGCGCGACTGGTGGACGCCCGAGGCGAGCGCGAAATTCGAGGCGATAGCGGCCAAGCTCGGCACGCAATATGCGGCGCAGGAACCGCTCCCCGGTGTCCATATCAATCCATCGCTGACGATGGGCGAAAATATCGGCGACCTCGGCGGGTTGGAAATGGCGTGGACTGCCTGGCGCCGCTACGTCGCCAAAAATGGCGAGCCACCGGTTATCGACGGCTTCACTGGCGACCAGCGTTTCTTCCTTGCCTGGGCGCAGGTGTGGCGCGGACTGATCCGCGACGATCTACAACGCCAGGTGCTCGCGACGGACGGGCACAGTCCCAATTATGCGCGGATCAATGTCGTGCTCGCGAACATCGACGGCTGGTATGACGCCTTCAAGGTTACACCTGACGACGATCTATACATCGCGCCCGAAAAGCGCGTGCGTATCTGGTGAAGAATGACAATCGAAAGGAAGTCCAAGATGTCGACATTCAAAGCAATCGCCTTCGCCAGTGCCGCCCTCTTGCTGGCCGGTTGCGGTAGCAAGGCCGATAAGGAGGCGCCGGTAAAGGCCGACGCCGCTGCGCCCGTGACCGCCGACGCCCAACTCGCGGCGCTCGATAGCGAGGTTGCCCGGCTCCAGACGCTCGCGGTAAACGACAAGCAGGCAATCCCTGAGGTGCTGAAGGCCGAGAGCGCCTTTGCCGCCGCGCGCGAAAAGTGCGGTGCGGGTGCGGACGCGAAGGCCTGTCTCGTCCCGCTTTACGCCGCCCGCGCGCATGCGCTGCGCGAGGCATCGGCCGGCGCACGCGCTGAAGATCCCAAGTCGATCTCGATCGGTCCGCTGCCACTCAAGTGCGACGGCATCGATGCGCTGATCTCGGTGAGCTATCTCAATGCCGATCCGGGCGTTGCCTATTTGACATGGGGCGGCGACAAGTCGGCTACGCTGACACAGGAAGCCAGCGGGTCTGGGGCCAAATATGGCGGCAAGGACGCGAGCGGCACCTACAGCTTCTGGACCAAGGGCGACGAAGCGATGCTGGCGCTTCCGGGCGCGGCGGAAGCGAAGTGCAAGTTCGAGACCGCAGGATAAAGCGGGCCGAGACGGGACAATGCTTGTGGGCAAGCCCAGCCATCCCAAGCCGCTTTGGTGGGCGGGGGCATTGATGTCACTGGGTATGGCCGGCTCAGCCGCAGCATTTATCCCGCCGCCACCGCCCCAGAGCGGCGTCGATTGCAACGCCACGGTCTACGCCATCGACACGGTCGTGTGCGACGATCCCGACCTTCTGGCCATGGACCGCGCGGTGCAGCGCGAGACCATCGACGCTGGCGCGGAACCTCCCGAGAGCATGTTCTTCGAGGCACATGAAACCTGGTTCCGCCGTCGCGGCCTTTGCGCGATGGTCGAAGCAGCTCGCGATTGTGTCGCCGCGGCCTATTCGGAGCGCTTGGCGATTCAGAAGGCGTTGCGGACGAACCCGACGCCTGCAGCGACCGAAATGAAATGCAGCCCGCCGCCTTGGAATGGAAGCGTGCGCGCTTCGATAACGCCGGAATGGGTTGCTCTGCTCGACAGCAAAGGATCTGTGCGGGGAGTTGCGGTTCCCACCACAAAGTCAGGCTGGCGACCCGTCTTGGGAATCCTGAAGTCCGGGACGAAGAAGCTGGAATTGCGCAGCGCCAATGGAGGGATCCGCTGCCAAAAAGGGAAGATGGGATCCCGGTAGTATATCACGGCATAAGTGGTCGGTGGAGACAGCCACCAAACAAAGAGAGCGGACGCTCCGGTCGCTTCGGCGCGCTCGCTCTCTAGGGCATCGATATTTTTGGCACACTTCGAAATGGCCGACAGAAAAACGCCTGAACCGCGGACAAGGATACCAATAAAAACGCTTGATTAACCCCAATACGACAAGTCTTTTCCGCTATTTCGAAAGTCAATATTCTCCCGGATATTTTGAGAGGTAACGCTAAAATATATTGAAAATCCTTGACTTTTCAAAAATGATGCTCCATATGCCATTTGCTAACGTCGCCTGCGACGGAATTTTGATACCCCGATCGGGGCGATTCTTCCCTTCTCACGCTTCCAGCTCTGTCGGTGCTTTTGCCGGCGGACACCCTGTTTTCGTGAAAGGAAACATCCAATGCCGATCGGCACAGTCAAATTCTTCAACAGCGACAAGGGCTATGGCTTCATCTCGAATGAAGACGGCTCGGGCGACAGCTTCGTCCATGTAACCGCCGTCGAGCGCGCCGGAATGGCGACGCTGGGCAAGGACCAGCGCGTCTCGTACGAACTGGAAACCGGTCGCGACGGTAAAATCTCCGCGGTTAATCTCGAAACGGCCTGACCGGCCTTTCGGCGATGGCCAAGGAAGATGTCCTCAGCTTCGAGGGCTCTATCGAGGAAATTCTGCCCGACGGGCGGTTCCGGGTCACCCTAGAAAATGGCCATCGGCTGATCGCCTATACCGCCGGACGGATGCGACGCTTTCGCATCCGTTCGGTGGTCGGTGACGCCGTCCGCGTCGAGATGACGCCCTATGACCTGACCAAGGGCCGGATCGTCTATCGCGATCGCGGACCCGGCGGTCCAGCCGGCGGCGCGCACAAGCGCCGCTGACGCGTGCATTCCAAGAAGACCGATATGTTTCAGACCAATAGCATTCTACCCGCGCTCGCCGGCCTCCCGCTGGCAGGCAATCCGATCGTGATAGGCCGCACGCCGCGCCGTTCGCCAACGCTCTCGCGCCGCGAACTCAAGCGGCTGATCGCCGACATGATCGACTGAACGAAAGGAAAGTGCCGTGGCAGCAACCAGCGTCGATTATCGCGAACACGCCGAGCGATGCGAGGCCGACGCAGCCGCGGCGGACCTGACGGAGGTTCGCGATCGCAATCTCCGTTCGGCGGCCGCATGGCACGCGCTGGCCAACCGACAGTTCAAATCCGAGCAGGCCCGGGCCGACAAGGAACGACTTGCCGAGGCGGTCCGCGCGCAATGCCTTGCCTGACGTCGCAAACAACGCGCTGAATCGCGGTCGGCCGACCGCGTCCACGTTGCTGTCGAACTCGAAACTCCGGATAATTTCAATGGATATGAACCAGCTCTTTTATCATCACCAGATGGCGGTGATCGCCGCCGATCGGACACATCGCAAAGGCGAAGCGCCCGCCCGCTTTGATCTGCCGAACCATTATGCGCGGCGGATCAACGAGTTCCGTGCAAAACGCGGACTTGAACCTGATTTTGTCGGGTATAGCAGCGCACATGCACGGCGACCCGCCCCGATGATAAATGCCGGATCAGATGCGATAGCGCTCGACATCGCCCAGCATCGGCCTATCGTCATATAACAAAGGCTTTCCTCGCGACCCGGGAAGCCAATGGGCTTCCTTTGGTCACGACCGCAGAGGATGAAAGGGCTTCGCATGCAGATGCGAGGCCCTTTTGCGACGGAACTTCATGATCCTCCTGAGCAGCCCTCACGATATCCGGCGCGGTACGAAAGTTGGAATTCCCGCGCCCTCTTCAAACGCGCGGGAGCGACAGCAAGGCTATCGGCGGGAATCCTCCACCATCGACGGTGAGATAGAAGCGCCGCGACGAGCCATGCGATAGCGCCACAATACCGATCTTCTCTTCCTGGAACCAAATCCAGAAGCGATGGACGCCGCCCTCTATCCAGTCGACAATCTGATCGACCAGAAACAGGCTTTCACCGACTTTTACCGCCTCGATGTGGTGGAGCCGGCCATCGACGCCGCCTTGCCGGATGCCGGTGATTTCATAATCGGCCATCGTCGCTTCTCCTGCCCCCTCCGGACTTCAGTAACGCACCGGCACGATACGGATCCGGTCGATCGCGCCCGGCGAGGCCCGCGACCGGGCGATCGCAGCGGCCCGCAACGTATCGAGCGTCAACAGGTCATACCCCTGCTCGTCCGGCTGCATGGCCAGATCGGTTTCGACAACGAGGATGACCTTGCGCGCCAGGCCGTCGATCTCCCATTCGAACCAGGTGCGGATGATATGCCGTTCGGCTTCGTGGTCAGCCGGCATGTCGGTCTCCCCCGATCATCGCGCGCGAACGGATCTCGCGTTCGACGATTGCAAAGCCAGCGTCGCTAAGCGTCGCGATGGCGATCGGCCTCCCGAGCAGTTCCGCGCACTCGCCGTTGAGGAACGCCAACGCCGGATCGCGCCCGCCGAGCAACTGAAATGCGAGCGTGCTGATCGCGCCCTGACGCCTTGCTTCTTGCGGAGGAAGCGGCGCGAAGGATCGTCGCCGCCTGAACGGATTGGTATTTGCACGTGCCGGCATCTCTTTGCTGTCAGACATCATTGGCCTGCCTGCCGGCGGTCGAGGTGCTCCCGCGCTGACGACGAAGCGCGGCGCGGGCATCCTCGATATTGTTGTAATGGAAGCCACCCACGCTGAACTGCTCGAGATAGCTCCGCGTGATGCCCTCGTCCGACTGCGAGCCGAACGGCCGCAAATGCGCGGCCTGCCGGTCATCGGAGGCGGGAGGAGGCAGGTCGTCAGCCAGCTTCGCAAGTTTTTCCTCATCGAGATCGAGAGCCTGATAGATGTCGTGCCCGATGACCCACAGCGCTTCGTGGAGATCGGTCAAGCGCTCGACGATGCCGTCCAGCGCGCATGCGGTGCGCTCGGCTTCGGTCATGGCCAGCGCCCGATTGACGAGAAGTTCGGCGACCAGCGTGTCGCCAAGAAAGACGGGATAGGCGTCGCGCTGTCCCGAGGTCGGGGGATCTGCCCGCGGGCCGCCCTCTCGATCGGCCATGGGTGTCGAACCGACGCCGAGGCCGCGCCGCGCGCGATACTCGTCAATCCGTTTCGCATAATAGCGCGGAAGATCGAAATTGGAGGCGGGGCGCCCGTCCCGGTGAGCCCGGTTCGCGGCGATCAGCGCCATCTGGTGATGATAGAGAAGTTGATTGAGATCCATGGACAGCTCCCGTTCAGCGGGAGCGCGTTGGTCTCTCAGTCGCCTGCATGCCAAAGGAAGCCAGCGATGTTCGTTAGATGGGCCGTCGCATCAGCATTTACAAGACATGTTCGATGCACCTTTAACGATCCGCGCCGCTCATGACACCACTCGGGCGGCGATTATGGCTGGTGGGACCTCGAAAATCTCGTGGTCGGGCGCGACCAGATCACCGCCACGATCGCCTCAACGGAATGAACAAGCCCAAAATTGCCGTCGACCGCCGGACGGGACTCATCACGGTCAAGGCGATAACCGACTTCTCCGGGCGATGCGACGTCGGCAACTGGGGCAACGGCCAGCGCCGATTCTGAATCTGGTGACCGAAGGCGGCAGCGAATAGCCGCCGCCTTTCGCCTATTCAGGAATAGCCGATCGCAATCATTCCGTTTTCGCGATGGATCGAGAAAGCGGTCATGCCGACCGCCGACCTCTTACATCCCGGCTTTCAGGACCCATATAGGGGTCATCGCGGCACGGACATTGTAGGCCGCCGCGGCTGAGAGACAGCGCGCTCCCGCTTACGAAGGAGGCGCAGCATGAAATCCGAAATTCACGAGGTTCAGGATTCATGCCTGGCCGAGACAGCAGCAGCCAAACGACGGTCGAAACTTGTCTTCCGTCCACGCCGCGTTGCTATGGCGCCCGATGCCGCGCGCCGGCAAGGGAATATCAGTCAGCTCGCCTTCTTGCTGCTCGGTGGCCGCGATCCGGCGGTTTCCTTTCTCAACGCCGAGAATGACGAGCTTGGCGGTCGCCCGTTGGCGGTGGCGACTGCAAGCGCCGAGGGCTACGTCCGGGTGGCGGCTGCTGTTCGGGCCAGACAAGGCGGCGCCCCGTCATGAGCCGCGCGATGAACCTGTCCCTGCCCGAAGAGGAGGTTCGACGCCTTTGCCTTGCGCAGGGCGTGAGCATCAGCGCGATCGAGCCGCTGCAGTCGGGCGGCACCCGTCTCGTCTGCACCGCGAGTACAGGTGCAGAGGAAATGCGGCTGCGACTTCGTGGTCATATCATCGAAGGCAACGTCATACGGCACCGCTTCTATCGCCCTCCATCGTCGCGCTGAAACCCGACCCACTGCGGTGAGCCACGCTTCGGCTCCTTCCCGGCTCGCGTAACCGGATCGAACAGCCGAGCCCATTCACAACGGAGAGATATTCCATGGCCAAGTCGCAGAAACGCAGCAATCGCGAAATCCGCAAACCCAAAGCCGCCAAGGCAAAGCCCCCAACGATGCTCGCTGCCAGGGAGGCGTCAGCCGTGAAAATAACGGCCAAGCCGAAAGACCATAGCTAACGCAATGAAGGAAAGGCGTGTTTCAGATGCCGAACCTTCGGCCGCGGCGTATAAGATATCGGCGTCGATATTTTCCGACGGGCTGATGGGCGCTGGTGCTTCCTTCGACGCATTGTCAGCATGTGGCGAAACGTTATGGCGGGACCGCCAGGAAGGCTGCATAAGGCCATGATGGCAATCGAACCGCGCTCCCCTCGTCTCGCCGTCCTGATCGATGCAGACAATGCCTCGGCGCGCATTGCGCCGGGTCTGTTCGAAGAAATCGCCAAGATCGGCGAAGCCAGCGTACGCCGCATCTACGGCGACTTCTCGAGCACCAGACTTAAAAGCTGGGCGGATATCCTCGCGACGCACGCGATCATGCCGCATCAGAACTTCGCCTACACCTCCGGAAAAAATGCTTCGGATATCGCACTCGTCATCGACGCCATGGACCTCTTGCACAGCGGCCGGTTCGACGGCTTCTGCCTCGTTTCGTCCGACAGCGACTTCACGCGGCTGGCGGCGCGCATCCGCGAGCAGGGTGTCGATGTTTACGGGTTCGGCGAGCTCAAAACCCCCGAAAGCTTCAGGCAGGCATGTCGCCGGTTCATCTATACAGAAAATCTGCTTCCCGAAGCGCCGGCCCCCGCCGAGCCAGGCAAGCCCGACACGCGCCCGGCGTCCACCACCCGCCCTCTTCCCCAAGCGACCGCCCTTATCAAAACCGCGATGGCACAGCTTGAAGACGATGATGGCTGGGTCGCCCTCGGCGGCGTAGGGCAACGTCTGGCGGTGCTCAGCTCCGACTTCGATCCCCGGACCTATGGCTATGCCAAGCTCGGCGACCTCGTCGAAAAAACCGGTTCGTTCGAAATCGACAGGAGCCGCGGACGGGGTGTTTACATCAGGATGAAGAAAGCCGCGCGACGCCAGCCCAGACAGGCCTGAGTGACGGTTCCACTCGCCCTCCTGAGAAATGGCAATTCATTTTGCTATCCACCGGAACGGCTCGCCAAAATCCACAGATCCGGGTCAGCCGGCCATATTCACTAGCGCTTGTCCAACGCGAACCGGATCATAAGGTTTGGCGAAAAACAGGTGACCCGGGCCGAGATCCAGTTCTTCTTCCCGGCAATGTCCCGAGGTCAATATGATCTTTATGGGCGGCCAGCGATCACGAATTGCGTTGGCGAGCTTCATCCCGTCCATCGAACCGGGCATCTGGATGTCGGTGAAGACGATGGCGATATCCTCGCGGCTTCCGAGGATCAAAATGGCTTCGTCCGCGTCCGCTGCCTCGATCGCTTCGAACCCGGCTCTCTCGACGAGATCCAGCGCAAGCAGGCGCAGGATTGGTTCATCCTCGACGACCAGCACAATCGGACGGCGCAACGGCATCGACTGGCCCATGATCTGTTTTCCATTCCTGCAAGGCCGTGTGCCTAATCATGCTGTAGAAGCGACAGCGGCGCAGTGAAGCGGGCGATGAGCCCGCTTGGCGCAAAGTCGAGTTCGGCCTGGCGCATGCCCACCAGCCCCATCTGTATGAGCCGCGATCCGAAGCCCTTTTGCGAGGGCTCGATAACAGCCGGGCCACCCGCTTCCGTCCAGGTCAGGGTCAACAGGGGCCGACCATCTATGTTGTCGATATTCCACTCGACGCGTACCCGACCCCGAGGTTCCGACAAGGATCCATATTTTGCAGCATTTGTCGCAAGTTCGCTCAGCAGGAGGGAAACCGAGAGCCCGGCCCTCGGCGACAGGCCGATGGGGGGGCCCGCCACTTCGACCTGATCCGGCTCGGCATGCAGGGCGAGCACAGCGGAGGCGACCTGATGCATCTGCGCCGCGCGCCATTTGTCCTGCAAGAGGATGTCGTGCGCCGTGCTGAGGGCGATAATCCGCGATGTCAGCGCCTCGACCGCATCGCGCTCGGTAACATTCCTGAGGGTTTGCGTCGCAATCGCCTGAACCATCGCCAGCGTATTCTTGAGCCGGTGACTGAGCTCCTCGTTGAGAATCACCTGATCGGCTTCGGCCTGCAGCGCAGCGACCGCGGCATAAGTGCGGTCCGCGACGTTACGCGCAAAGGAAATCTCTTCGTCCGTCCACGTCCGCACATCGCGGTTATGGACAAAGAGCACACCCACAAGTTCGCCGCGCCGGAAAAGCGGCACCATGATCTGCGCGCGTGTATCCATCCGTTCATAGGTTGCGCGATCAGGGGCGAGTTCGACGGTAGCATGACTATCCTCCACGACGAGAGCGCCGCCCGGCGAAAGCGCCGCGACCGTCGCGCTGAACCGATTCAAACCGTGAACGCCGGTCAAGTTCTCGGCGCCTTCCAAAACCCAGGCGTGTTCGACGGTGAGGGTGCCGGTCTGGAGATCGATCAAGGCATATCCCGCGCGCTGACCAGCGAGCGTCCGACCGAGAATCTCGGCGCTGGCGGCAAAGACTTCTCCAAGATCCTCCGCATCCCGAAGCCGGTCGCCCATCTCGAGGAGAGCGGCGACCTTGATTTGCGATCGCTTGCGCTGGGTGATGTCCTGGATCGTCCCGAACATACGGGCGGTACGGCCGTCCTCATCGACCGCAAATTCCGCCCTGCGCGACACCCACCGAACCGCGCCATCGTCAGCGCGTCGAATGCGATACTCAACGTCGGTGATGGCCCGTCCGTCGCTCCGGGTCGCGATATTGGAAGGAATATGACGGTCCTCTTCGAAGACGAGCGCCTCGAATTCGGCAGCAGAATGATGATCGGCCACCGGAACGCCGAAAATTGCACAGAATTCCGGCGTGACGCTCATCCGGCCGCTTGCGACGTCCAACTCGAATGTACCGATCCGGCCGGCCTTCTGGCTTGCGAGCAAGCGCGTCTCGCTGGCAGCGAGACGATCGGCACGAAGCTTCTCGTGCGTCCGGTCGCGCAGGATCTTGATGTAACCGATAAGAATATCGCCCTGCTTGTAGAGCGGCATCATTTCGCCGCTTGCCCAGAAGCGCTCGCCGCTCTTGCGCAGGTGCCAGCGTTCGTCCATCCCCCGGCCGTATGAGGCAGCCGCCGTCATTTCCTGTTCGACCACGCCCTCCGCCCGGTCGGCCGGTGTGAAGAACCGATCTGCCGACTGCCCCAGCATTTCCTCCTCGGACCAACCGAGGATATGTTCGGCTCCGCTGTTCCACTCGGTGACATGGCCCGCAAGGTCGGTCGCGATGATGGCATAGTCGGTAACGCTCTCGACGATCGCGCTATGGCGCGCCTCGGCATCGGCGCGTGTCTTCAAGGCCAGGCGGAGTTCGAGCTGCGCCATCACTTGGTTAGCCAGCGTGCGGAGCGCGTCCCGCTCGAGGTCCCCCAGGTTACGAGGACGGGTATCGAGCACGCAAAGCGTCCCGATCGGCAGGCCCTCGGCGGTCTTCAGCAAGGCTCCGGCGTAAAATCGAAGTCCGTTTTCGGCCGTTACCAACGGGTTGCAATTGAAACGGTGATCCTTTGTCGCATCGGGTATGACGAGAAAATCTTCCTCCAGGATCGCGGTCGCGCAGAAGGAAGTTTCAAGCGGCGTCGAGCGCACCCCCAAACCGACTTCGGCCTTGAAGAACTGGCGCCCGTCGTCGATCAGATTGATCACGGCAATCGGCGCATCGCAAATGCGCGCGGCCAGCCGCGCCACCTCGTCGAAGGCTTCCTCCGGCGGCGTGTCCAATATTTCATACCGCCGCAGAGCCTCGAGCCGCCGCTCCTCGCGGGAAAGAACTATCGCGTCGGACATTTGCACGGAGTATCCTAGGGTCTCGAGACCTGCCGGCAGCAGGATCACTCAGAGCGCGGCCACCATGCCGATTGACGCGTGCGATGCCAACATAAACATTCGCCGCCCGATATTCCGGCGCTGCCGAAAGCCCCCAAGGAGGCAAGCGGTCTCCGGCGCAATGGATCCGGCGTCGGCAGTCAAAATTTCCGGTGGAAGCTGACCAGGTCGGCATCCGCATCGCCATAGCCGCAAATCAGGCCGCGCAGCATCTGTGCCGCCATCATCGAGAAGGTTATGCCGTTCCCCCCATATCCCATCGCAGCATAGCAGTTCGGCATGCCTGGGATCCGTCCGATGGTCGGCGTGCCGACCGGGCTGTCGCCGAAACTGCCGGCCCAGCTGTGCGCGGGTGTCGCATCGACGCCCGGCAACAGAGCGGCAAGCTTGCGCGACAGCGTAGCGGTCTTGTCGGGAAGCTTCGCGTCGCGGAGCGCCGCATCGGCGATTTCCTCGTCTTCGCCGCCGCAGATGATCTCGCCGCGCGGGGTGGTCCGGATGTAGAGATAGGGATCGGCGGCTTCCCAGATCATCGCGGCGGTCGGCCAGATCGCGCGGGGCTGCGGGCGGGTCGCGATCGACCAGCTTGAGATGATCTTGTTCCCCTTGCGCGGGACGCCCTTCATCATTTCATAGCCTGTTGCGACGACGAGATGCTGGGCACGGATGGCAGGTCCGTCTTTGGAACGGAGCGTCACGCCCGCCTCGGAGGGAGCGACATCGCAAATGTCGACCGGGGCGTAGAGCCGCGCCCCGCGCGAAATCGCAACGTTCAGATAGCCTGCGGCCAAGCGGCGCGGATCGGCCGAATAATTGCCGTAACCGATGATCGCATGACGGCCCTTGATGCCATAGCGATCCTCGACCTGCGCGGGCTTGAGCAATTCGATCTCGAATCCGGCCCGGCGCCGCGCCTCGGCTTCGCGCGCAAGTCCCGCCGCATCGAGTATATTGCCGTCGAGATAGATCGAACCGCGCGTCGCGCCATCGACGTCGAGGCCGAGCCGCTCGGTCCGTTCGCGCAGCGCGTCGACCGACTGGCGCGAGCGGCGCCAGATGCGTTCGGCTTTGTCGCGGCCGATCCGTTCGGCCATTTGATGGAGCGGCGTATCGATCTCATATTGCAGCATCGCGGTCGAGGCCGCGGTCGAGCCGTTGGTGGGGCCGCGGCGATCGACGATCACGACATCGAACCCGACGTCTGACAGTTGCTCGGCGATCAGCGCGCCCGATATGCCGGCACCGACCACCACGATATCGCACGCGACATCGCGGGTCAGCGGCTTTTCCTCAATGGCCGGACGACGCCGCGCCGACCAGATCGACTGGCCGGTCCGGAGGTCGCGATGATGGGTCGCCGATGCGCGGCTCACGAAAAAAGGCGATCAGGCAAGGTCGCGAACCTTGGCTTCGCGCGCCCAGTGGCGCCGCGTTCCAACGTCGGCGAATTTGTCGATCGCAACGACACCGCCGTCCTTTTCGGCCCCCGCCTTGTCGAGCAGCAACTGCGTCGCCTCGTCGTGCGCGATCGTCTTGCAATGGCCATAGGCGTCCATGAACCACTGAACCGCCGCGCCCTGCTTCGACAGCGCCTTGGCCTGTTCGTCGGTCAGGATCGATGCGACGGCGTCGAACAATATCGAGGGCGAACCCGCGAGCTGGCCATCGGCCTTGAGCGTGCCGCCCTTGACCTTGATCCCGCCGACCTTGGGCGCGACGAGGAAGGCGGTGCCGCCGGCGCTTTCGATGGCGCCCTTCAGCTTTTCGATCGCCGCCTTGTCCGACCCCTCGGCGAACAGAATCGCGACCTTGCGGCCCTCCATCGTGTCGTCGGCATTTTTCTGGATCGACAGTGCGTCGGAGGTCTTGAGATCGACCGGCGCGCGCGCGGCCTTTTCCTTTGCAGGCAGGTCGATCGCAAGCCCTGCGGCAACGCGCTTGGCCAGATCCTCGTCGATATTGCGAAGCTGGCCCACGACGCGGGCGCGGACATGATCGAGTGTCACCTTCGACAGTTCGAACACGAGCGCCGAGGCGATATGCGCCTGCTCATTCTCGGTCTGCGACAGGTAGAAGAGACGCGCCTGGCTGAAATGATCGGCGAAGAGGTCGGCGCGAATGCGCAGCTTCTGCGCCGGATCGTTCCGTTCGTCGTTGGTCTCGAAGGTTCTGAAGCCCGTTTCGATGCTGGCGCGCGGACCGCCATTCTCGCCGGCTTCGGCCAGGCTGTTGGGTTCGTAATTGGCCCGCCCGGTCGGCACGAGCGTCTGCATCATCCCGTCACGCTGGAAATTGTGGAACGGGCATTTGGGGGCGTTGATCGGAATCTGGTGGAAATTGGTCGTGCCCAGCCGCGACTTCTGCGTATCGAGATAGGAGAAGAGCCGGCCCTGCAGCAGCGGATCGTTACTGAAATCGATGCCGGGGATGATGTTCGACGGCAGGAAGGCGACCTGTTCGGTCTCGGCGAAGAAATTGTCGACGTTGCGGTTGAGCGTCATCCGGCCGACGATCTCGACGGGGATATCCTCCTCGGGGATCAGCTTGGTCGCGTCGAGCACATCATAGGGTTGCTTGGTCGCGAACGCCTCGTCGAACACCTGCACGCCGAGATCCCACGCCGGGAAGTCGCCCGCATCGATCGCCTCGAACAGGTCGCGGCGGTGGAAATCGGGATCGGCACCGGCGATCTTGACCGCTTCGTCCCACGTCGTCGACTGGATGCCGAGCACCGGCTTCCAGTGGAATTTGACGAACTTGCCCTCGCCCTTTTCATTGACGAAGCGGAAGGTGTGGACGCCGAAACCCTCGATCATGCGCAGGCTGCGCGGGATCGTGCGGTCGGACATCGCCCACATGATCATGTGCATCGCCTCAGGCATCAGGCCGATGAAGTCCCAGAAAGTGTCGTGCGCGCTTGCGGCCTGCGGATAGCCGCGGTCGGCCTCCATCTTCACGCTATGGACGAGGTCGGGGAATTTCATCGCGTCCTGGATGAAGAAGACGGGGATATTGTTGCCGACGAGATCCCAGTTGCCACTGTCGGTATAGAGCTTGACCGCGAAGCCGCGCACATCGCGCGGCGTGTCGACCGATCCCGCGCCGCCCGCGACAGTCGAGAAGCGGACGAAGACCGGACACGTCGCGCCCTCCTTCTGCAGGATCGACGCCTTGGTCAGTCCGGGGATCGCCTTGGTGCATTCGAACACGCCGTGCGCGCCCGAACCGCGGGCGTGGACGATGCGCTCGGGGATGCGCTCATGGTCGAAGTGGAAGATTTTCTCGCGGAGGACGAAGTCCTCGAGCAACGTCGGCCCGCGTTCGCCCGCGCGCAGCGAATTCTGGTTGTCGGAGATGCGGTGGCCGAAATTGTCGGTGAGATATGCGGCCGGATCGGTGACGTCGCCTTCGACCTGCTGGTGCAGTTCATCGCCATTGCCGCGGCTGCCGGCCGGGGCAACCCGACCCTCGCCAGGCTGATGGTCGCCGAGGGCGTGGACGGTCGCAGGCGATGGCGCGGGATTCTTGGCCATGATCGGTTCCTTGAATTTTGAGGGGCTTGCATCCTCAACCCCTCGCTCGCGCTTAGGTTTCGCCGTGCGTCGCTTTCCCTGACTATTTCTGATCGGCCATCACATGCCCGTCCTGTTCGCGGAGCCAGTTGTGGAGACGCGTCGCCGCCATCGCGGCCTGCCCGATCGCGACGCTGATCTGGTCGAGACCTTCGATGACGTCGCCCGCGGCATAAACGCCGGGAAGCAGTCCATCCGAAAAAGCACCGAACGGGATGCAGCCATTGGGGTCGGTCAGCGGACCCAGCATGGCGGCAAGCTCGCTGCGCGGGGTCGATCCGAATGCCGGGTAGAGCGTGTCGAACCGGCGCGGCTCGGTCTCGCCCTCGATCGTGACGAACATCGCCTCCTCGGTAGCGTCGAGGCGGAGAACCCGGCCTTCGAGAACGTCGACGCCGCTCGCTTCGAGTTCGCTCCGCTGCCGATCGGTCAGCGCCACCTGCCATTTCGGGATGAGCGTCACGTCGCTCGAATATTGCCGCAGGAACATCGCCTCGGCGGCGCCACGGAGGTCGGAACCGAGGACCGCGATCCGCTCGTCGCCATGTTCGAAGCCGTCGCAGATCGGGCAATAGCGCAGCACGCCGTTCCGAACCGCATTGTCGTGATCGCCGCTATCAAGCTTGGCGAGATTGGTGTCGACGCCGGTCGCGAGGATCAGGCCGCGGGCATCGATCGTCGCGCCGTCCGCGAGGCGGGTACGAAAGCCCTCGTCATTTTGTCCGCAGGCGATTTCCTCGACCCTGCTTTCGACAATCTCTGCACCGTAGCGCACGGCATGGTCGCTCATGCGTGCGATGAGATCGGGGCCGGCGATCCCTTCGGGAAAGCCTGGAATATTGCGCGAGCGCGGAACCCAGAGCGCCCGCGAACTGCCGTCATGGACGATCCGTACCCTTCGACGGTAGCGCGCAAGATACATGCCCGCCGTCAGTCCCGCAGGTCCTGCGCCGACGATCAGCACATCGAGCGCGAGCCCCTCATCAGCCGAACGCGAGTCCGCCTTCAACGGGCGATCCGCGCAGGATAGTCCATCGCCGCCAGGATGTCGGCGACCGCGACGAACGCAAAGCAGACCGAACTGTCGGCGACGCCATAGGGCAGGAAGATATCGTCGCCGACGCGGATCGCGCCGCAGGTGTAGACGACATTGGGGACATAGCCCTCGCGATCCTCGTCGGCGGCAGAGAGGATGGGGTTGGGGGTACGTCCGATCACCTTCGACGGATCGGCCTTGTCGAGCAGCACCGCACCGATCGCATATTTGCGCATCGCGCCGACGCCGTGCGTCAGCACCAGCCAGCCCTCGTCCAGCTCGATCGGGGCGCCACAATTGCCGATCTGGATCAGTTCCCAGGGAAAGCGTGGCTCGAGCAGCAACTCGCCGTCCTCCCACTGATCGACCGCATCCGAGCGCAGCAGATAGAGATTCTTGCCGTCCTGCCGGCCGATCATGCAGAATTGCCCGTCGATCTTGCGCGGGAACAACGCCATGCCCTTGTTGCGCCCCGCCTTGCCCTTGATCGGTGTCAGCGTAAAATCCCTGAAATCGCGGGTCCGGAGCAGTTCCGACTGGATGTCCCGGCCGCTGTAGGCCGTATAGGTCCCGATCCATTCGCTCTTGCCGCTGTCGCGCTCGAACTCGAGCAGCCGCAGATCCTCGAGACCGTTGCGCTGCGCTTCGGTGATCGGAAAGATTACCGTGCCTGACAGCGTGCTGTCATTCTGACGATAGAGCGAGACGACATCGTCAGGCTTGTCCTCGCGATGCTGACCCAGCATCGCCGCTGTGGCGAAGCCCGGTTGGGGCAGCAAGGTCAGCTCGCGGTCGTGGGTGATGATGCCCTCGCGAAAGGCGATCGTCGAAATATGCCCCTCGCCTACCGCGCGCAGCGACAGGAGAATGCGGATGCTCCCTTCCTGCAAGCCGCTTTGATCGGGATGACGCACGACGCTAGGGTTCATCAGCGCCGCGGCGGCATAGCTATATTCATGGCAGAAGTAAGCGCCGATCAAGAGCCGCATCTCGCGCTTCAGTGTCAGGCCCTCGAGACCGAGCTTCGGTTCGATCTGCTCGAAACGATCCTCGAACACCTTCTCGATCTGCCAGTGCCGATCGGCGAAATCGCGCAGGACCACGGCGAGTTCGGCGCGCACGGTGCGCGTGTCGAGCGCAACGATTTCGCGCGCCAGACGCTGCACGCGTTCGAGATCGGGGCCGGACGCTTGCCATGCAAGGTGGAAGGGCCGCACGACGACGCGCGTCGGGTCGGCGTGGAGCCGCAATTCGTCCTGGACCAGATGCACCATAATCCCCTCAGTCGACTTTGCGGATGAAATCCCGAATGGCATGGGTCGCATGCTGATAGGCGATAACCGACTCCGCACCCTCATTCAGATTGAGCCCGCGCGGATTTATGCCGTCCTTGCTGGTGCCCGTGAGCGCATCGCCGACGATCACGCCGCGGTCATTGGCTCCGGTAAACCACTCATAGGCGCGCCGCGCATGTGTCAGCCAGATATCGTCACCGGTGACATCATACGCCGCCGAAGACGCGTCGATCGCCGCCCAGATTTCAAGCGGCTGCTGGTCGAACGGCCGCGGCTGCTCGTAGGCATGACCGAAGCTGTCGGACCCGACGGGGCGATAGTGACCTTGAGCGGTAATCTGGATGTCGTTGATCCACCGCAGCGTCTCGATCCCGCACGCGGTGACGTCGGCACGCTCCAGCCGCACGCCCGCGCGCAGCATGGCCTCGGGCAGACGGCCATTATCATAGGCGAGCACCGGTTCGAACCAGCGCCAGTCCGGCCTCGCCGCGACCTCGTAAAGCGTGATCAGCCGGTCGGCGCCGCTGCGCAATATCCGGCTCGCCAGATCATGTTCGGGATGCGTCGCGAGCAGGAAGTCGGCGCCAAGCATCGCAAAGGCGATCGCACGCGGGGACAGGAAATCCAGTGCGGACGCGGCGGTGCGCTCGAACAGTTCATGCGCCCATTGCCGAATACCGGGATCGCGCGCATCGCGCGCCGTCGCGCCGAGTGCCCAGAGGGTTCGCCCGCAGCTATCCTCCGACCCGACCTCCTCGAGCCAGTTGCGTCCGAAGCCCATGAAATTGCGAAATTCGCCGCGGTCCGGGTTCCAGGCATGCTGCACGAACGCCGCAAAGACTGAAGTCAGCTGCCCGCACCTGCCGAGGGCGTCTTCGTCGAGCCGATGCATCAGCATCAGCGCGCGGGCATTGTCGTCGACGCAATAGCCGTGCGCGCGGTCGGGGATCATGTGAACGCTGTGCTGGAGGATGCCGGTATCGTCGCAAATGCGCAGGAAGCCGTCGATGCCGATCCGGTCGGGAATGGTCGCGGCTTTGGGCAGGACGCGGCTTTCCGCGATCAGCGCGCAGGTCCGCTCAGCGAACACCGGCCAGATCATCTCGCGGCCGCGATCATAGGCCCGCCGCTGCAGCGTGAGCAGCCGGTCGGAATCGCCGAGCAGATAGCGGATCTCGTTCGCGATCGCTTCGCTGTCGTTGAAGGGTACGAGCACGCCATGATCATCGGCGAGTAGCTCGACCGCATGCACATAGGGCGTCGAGATCACGGCCTTGCCCAGTGCCATCGCATAGGAGAGCGTGCCCGACGTCGATTGCTGCGCCCCGGTGTAAGGCGTCACATAGATGTCGGCCGCCTCGATCAGATCGAGCAGGTCGTCGGTGTCCATGAAGGCGTTGATCCAGCGGACATGCGCATCGACCCCGAGCGAGACGGCGAGCGCCTGGAGCCGGTCGCGATAGGCTTCGCCTTCATGCGCGAGCAGATTGGGATGCGTGGCACCCGCGATGCAATAGAGAAAGTCGGGATGGTCCTCGACGATCGCGGGCAACGCCTCGATAACCGCTTCGATCCCCTTGCCGGGAGACAAGAGCCCGAAGGTCAGCGCGACCTGTTTGCCCGCGAACCCGAACTGCGGTTTGAACTGCGAAGCGCGGCCAAATGGTCGGTCGGGAACGCCGTGCGCGATCAGCGCGATCTGATCTTCATCGGTACGATAGACGATGCGCAGCAGGTCGCGCGAGCGTTCGGACATGACGACGAGCTTGGTCGCGCGGTCGATCAACCGCTCCATGACGCGGCGCTGATCGGCATCGGGTTCGGCAAGCACCGTGTGAAGGGTAATGATCAGAGGCGCGGAAACCCGGTCCACGAGTTCGAGCACCATATCTCCTCCCAGGCCGCCGAAGAGACCGAACTCGTGCTGAAGCCAGACGATGTCGGCGCAGCTCGCCTCGATCTGTTTTGCCGCATCGATAAAGCTGTCGGCATCACCCTCGATAATCGCGGAACGGACCACCGGGTCGAATATGGTCGGGGTCGCTGCGGGCGCCATCGCATAGACATCGACGGCGATCTCGGGCGCAGCCGCCTCAAGCGATGCGTATATATCGGCGGTGAAAGTCGCGATGCCGCAGCGCCGCGGAAGGAAACCGCCGACCAATGCGAGCCGGAGGGTCGGTGCGACGGCGGGACGGAGCGATTGACAAGCCTCAAGGCCTTCATCGAACGACGTGCGATCGGGAGCTTCGTACACAGGTTTTACCTTCCAAAATGAAGCGATAGAAGGCCTCACCCAAATAGATTGATTGTGTTGGGACGCCCGTCGATCTGCTGCGACGCGTCCGGAAATAGAACAAATCAGCGGGACTTTGGTTCCGCCGGGCACCGGCTCCGCCCCGAAGCCCCGGTCATTTCAGGCAAGCGACGATCGATGCGATAACCGCCAGCGTTTCGCGCGGATCGCGCACACAAACTGTGTCGAGCCCGAGTGTCTTTGCAGGATAATCATTGCCGCCGGGAAAAATCGCATCGCCAATAAACATCATCGCGTCGAACGGGGTGGCGCTCGCATCGCGCAGCCTGGTCAGCCCATAGGCCTTGTCGACGCCTTCGCGGGTGATGTCGATCGACGTCGCCCCGCCCATGTTGATCGACAATCCCGGCAGGCGCGCGCGAAGATCCTGCTGGATGATCTTGCGCTTGGCAAAGTCCGGATCCCATTTTTCCTTGGCGTTGATCGGCGCCTGCTGCCCGAGCGCCGAAAAGGTGATCTGGCTGCCACGGTCTTCGATGCGCTCGCCCCAGACGGCTTCAGGCACGAAGCCGGTCGCTTCGAGCGCGGCGTCGAAGGCTTCGAATATGCGCTGTTTCTCTTCGTCGGCGAAGAGTTCCGCATAGACCGCCTGCCAAGCATCGGAATGGAAAGTATAGAGCTTCGTGCCTGTCGTCGGCATGAGCCATAATCGCGAACGGTCGACGCGAACCGGAAGGCGCGAGGCGATCTGCTTGTCGAACTGCGGCCAGTCGCCGCCCGAGATGATGGCCACGTCGGCAACGGAGAGAAGATCTGCAAGCGCTTCCCCCATCGCTTCGTCGAGAGGCTGCTTGCTCTCGGCCAGTGTGCCGTCGAGATCGAACGCAATAAGATGTTTCAAAGCATGTCGCCGACATACCGATCGCGTTCGACGCGGCCGGACAGCCCCACGTCCCGCGGTGCCCCCCCGACCATGATGAGATTGCCCGTCAAACCCCGAATGTCGCGATAGTCGTTGATGCGCTTGGCATAATAGAGCGGCAGATCGAAATTTGCCGCCGCATGCCCGCGACTCGCCGCTTGACTGACTGACATCAGGGCGATCTGATGATGATAGAGAAGTTCATTGAGATCCATATTTTCGCTCCTTGGGCGGGAGCGCGATGGTCTCTCAGTTACCGGCACGCAGTTTGGCGCGGCAATGACTGAGATGTGGTGTCTCAGCGGGGCATTGCAACCTCAGCGGTCCATTTTTATCACGCATCCGTTGTTGGCCGGTAGCAGAATGTCGGCTTTCAATCGGCAGACCTGTATTAGTTGCCGTGCCCGACCGTTCTCGGAACCGGTTCCATCCGCTAATATGCTCAACAAGGGCCATTCCCGCGCGAATGGCCCTTTGCCGTCCTTCGAGCCGTGATATTAACAGAAGCAATTACGTTCAACGGTCGGGGCTTCAAGGACTTGAGCAACTATCGAAAGAAATTGGCAGGCTGGTTATCCGGTCAGAACTTGAACCCGACCTCGACGTAGATTTCGCGGGGATTGTCGACAAAGGCCGACATGTCGGCCAGCACGCCCGTCCCGGCGGTGCCCGTTCCCGTCCCGCCTGCGAACGGAATATCGTTTGCCGCGGTGACCACCAGCTTGTTGGTCAGGTTGCGGCCGATGACGCCGAAGCTCCAGCGGTCGTCTGGTCCGTTGACGCGGAGCGCCGCGTCGATCTTCGTATAGGCCTTCTGCACGCCGTCGGGCCGCAGCGTGTCGGTGAAGTTATATTTTCCGGTGTAGCTGACGTCGCTCGAGAGTTGCAGCGTCCAACCCGATGCCGTCAGCGGCATGTCGTAGCTCGCACCAATCCGCCCGGCAAAGCGCGGCGCCTTCGGCGGCGTCCGGCCATCATAATCCTGGCTGGTGAAGGCCGCGCCGGGTGCCGGCGCGAGCAGATTGCATCCCGCCGCGACGGTCTGGCCGCCATAGCATTGCCCGATATAATCCTTGTACGACGCGTCGTTGAACGCCGCCGCACCGCGCAGCGAAAAACCGCCCGAGCGCCAGTTGAAATCGCCCTCGATCCCCTTGACCCGCAGCGTACCGGCATTGGCGACGACCTGTCCGATCGTCACCGGATCGAAATTCTGCACCTGCAGGTCTAGATAGTCGTAATAATAAGCGGTGGCGTTGAGCGACAACGCGCCGCCCATCAGGATGGCGCGCGCGCCGACCTCTCCGCCGCGGGCGCGTTCGGCGCCATATTCGCCCGCCGCGACGGTCGCCGCGGGGGTCAGGGTCTGCGAGATGTTGAACCCGCCCGATTTGAAGCCTTCCTTGTACGCCGCATAGAAGGTCAGATCGCGCGACGGCTTGTAGCGCAGCGTGACCTGCGGCGAGACGTCGGTTTCACGGTAACGGTCGTCGAGGCGCAGCCCGGCGGGGAACGCCGCCGCAAAGCCCAGATGCGCCGGCAACGACGCCTGATAACTGTCGCGCGATTCATAACTCCAGCGCGCGCCGCCCGCGAGTTCGATCGAATCCGTCAAATTGGCCGTGACTTCGCCGAAGGCTGACATCGAGCTGCCCTTGAACCCGTTGTCGCGCTTGAAGGTGACATAGGTGTCGGTCACCGGGCTGATCGGCACCGGGAAGATATAGGCGTCGGTGTTGAAGATGAATTTGTTGCTCGACGCGAACAGGCCGAACAGCACGTTGACCGCGCCGTCCCATTTCGACTGGAAGCGAAGCTCCTCGGAGGTCTGGCGGTAATCGGCGAGCTGCGAGAAGCTTGCCGGATAGGCTTCGCCCGACACATTGTTGAGGTCGTTCTGCTTGAAGCGATAATAGGAGGTGATCGAGGTGACGTCGAACACGTCGCTGGTCAGCGTCGCGGTGAGGATGCCGTATCCCGACTTCAACCGCGAATACATGTGGCCGTCGCCGGCATAACGGTAATTCGCGTTCGCCACGGCGACCGGCAGCGTCGAGCTGTCCGAGCGGCCGTTGATGCGGCAATCGGCATTGGGGCTGGGCGGAATGCCGGTCGGACCGCCGAAGGGGTTCGGCGAAAAGGGCGTCGTGCGGCCGCCGCCACAGATGCGTTCGACGATGTCAGTCGGCCCGCCATCCTTCTGGTCGGTGTAGCCGGTCTTGACCTGGAAGGTCAGATTGTCGGTCGCATCCCACTCGATCGTCGCGCGGCCGCTATAGGTCCGGCCGCCGCCGCGATATTTGCTGTTGCGGTGGCGCTCCATGCCGAGTGGATCGAGATAGGTCGCGGCGGCGCTGTTGGTGAAGGCGCCGTCGCTGTCGGCGACGCGGAAGGCAAGACGCGCGCGCAGGCCGTCGGCGAGCGGTCCCGAAATATAGCCCTCGCCATATTTCTCCTTCGCCTCGAAGCCGTAACCCGCCTTGAACCCCGCCTCGAACACGTCGCGCGGGCTGTTGGTGGTCACCGCGATCAGGCCGCCGGTCGCATTCTTGCCGAAGAAGAGCGCTTGGGGTCCCTTCAGCACCTCGACGCGCTGGACGTCATATTGGCTGAGGCCGATCTCGCGGCCGCGGCTCATCGGCATGCCGTCGACGACGAAGGACACTGACTGGTCGAACCCGGCGCTGAGCGCGGTCGAACCGACGCCGCGCAGGAAGATGCTGGCCGAGGAGCCCGATGCGGCCTTGCCCGCGACCATCGTCGGGACGAGCGAGGCCATGTCGCTGAAATCGGTCACCGCATAATTGTCGAGCGCCGCGCCGCCCAGAGCGGTGATCGCGACCGGCGCATCGATCAGACGTTCGTCGCGGCGGCGTGCGGTGACGATGATTTCGCCGTCAGCGGGAACAGTAGCGGTTTCATCGGCCACGGGCGCGGTGTCGGCCGGCGCCGTCTGCGCCAGTGCGGGGAAGGCAATCCCGGCAGCCACGATAACCGAAGCCAGGCAGGCATTGCGAACAGCGCGAAGCGAAACACTGCGATCCATAACGGTCCTCTCCAAAAAGCAGGCCGTCATCCGCAGCCTTGATCATTAACCTATGCCCATTAGATTTAATGTCAATTGGAAAATGTAACGCCGTAAGGTTTTAGGCGCGATGAAACATGGCTTTGTTATTAAATGATTTTTAAGGATTTTCGCGATATGCTGTGCTCAAGATGCGCCGCGCAAATCCGACTACGCCGTCGTTGAAAGCGTCGTTGCGATCCCCGGCGACCATATGGCCGGCACCCGCAACGTCGAGCAGTTCAAGCCGCGAAACCTGACGCCGAAACGCCGCGACACCCGCATCGCCGACGACGTCGCTCGCGAGCCCGCGGACGAGCAGGACCGGCACGTCGGGGAGCGTGGCAAGGCGTTCGGCGGCTTCACGGACGACCAGATGATGCGCCTCGGGCGGTGCATCGACGATGCGCGGGTCCCAGTGCCACCGGAAACGCCCGTCGGTGCCTTCACGCAAATTCTTCATCAACCCGCGACTGTCTGCCGGGCGTTCGCGTGCGGGATTATAGGCTGCAACGGCCGACACCGCGTCCTCTACCGTCGCGAAGCCGTCGGGGTTGCCGCGCATGAAGCCGACGATGCGATCGACGCCCTTCGCCTCGGGTTCGGGGACGATATCGACGAGTACCAGTCCGGCGGGCCGCAGCCCGCGATCGACGGCGACGATCGACGTCGCGCCGCCAAGCGACGCACCCACGAGAATGAAGGGCGCGCCCAAGGTTCCGGCCACGGCGGCGAGATCGGCGGCACGATCGTCGAGGCTATAGGCTCCCTCGGGCGACCAGTCGCTTTCGCCATGGCCGCGCGCGTCGAAGTTGACGACGTGGAACCCTTCGGCGAGCAGCCGGTCGACCGCGCGGCTCCAGCTATGCCGGGTCTGGCCGCCGCCGTGGAGCAGGATGACCGCAGGCGCGTCCGCATCGCCGCCACAGTCGGCAACCAGCCGGACGCCGTCTGGTGCAATGAAAACCGTCCGTTGCAAGCCGCTCGCCATGCCTCGCCTCTCCTGCTTGCCAAGAGCCTGCGCTTCGCATTATCTAACGTCAATAGATTTATCGGGAGAGCGAAATGATCGTGTTCGACTTCAGCGGAAAGCGCGTCCTCGTGACGGGCGGAACGCAAGGCATCGGCCTCGGCATTGCCGCCGCCTTTGCCGCCAGCGGCGCCGACGTCATCGTCAGTGGAACCCGCCCAACGGCCCAAGACTATGACGACGATCTGGCGCGCTTTACCTACGTGCAAGCGCGGATGGACGAACCTGCAGACCGCGCAAGGCTTGTCGAAGCGGCCGGCCCCATCGATATCCTTGTCAACAATGCCGGCCAGTCGCACCCCGACGAATATTCGATGGAGGGCTATTCGCGGGTCATCGATGTCAACCTCTCCGCCGCCGTCGAGCTCAGCTATCTTTGCTTTCCGGTCTTGCGCGAACGCGGCGGAACGATCGTCAACATCGGGTCGTGCGCGAGCTTCATCGCGATCGGCTATGCCCCCGCCTATACCGCGAGCAAGACCGGTCTGCTCGGTTTCACCCGCGCCGTTGCCGACCAATGGGCGCGCGATGGCGTTCGCGTAAACCTGGTCGCGCCCGGATTCATCGAGACGCGAATGACCGCCGGCGTGCGCGCCGACGAACGGATGAGCGGCAACACGCTGCGCGCCATTCCCGTTCGCCGTTTCGGAACCCCGCCCGAAGTCGCAGCCGCGGCGCTGTTTCTCGCCTCCCCCCAAGCCTCCTATATTACGGGACAGAGTATCGTGGTCGACGGCGGCCTGATGCTGCGATGACGCAAAACCTTATCCTTTTAGGCTGGAACTTCGGCGCACCCGCTGCCATGAGCGGCAAGGAAAGCAGGATATTCTTTTGGCAAGACCTTCAAAACCGCTGATCTCGCGAAGCAACGCGGCAGAAGCCGCGCTCGAAGTTATCGACGAGCGCGGGCTTGAAGAACTGAGCCTGAGCCTTGTGGCGAAGAAGATCGGCGTCCGCCCTCCCTCGCTTTACCATCATTTCAAGGACAAGTCGGAGCTGCTTCAGGAAGTGGCGCGCATCATGCTGGTCAAGATGCCGGCGGTCAGCGCGACCGGCCAGTCGTTCGAGGAACAGATCATCGCGCGCTGCGTCGCGACGCGCCAGACGTTGCTCAAGCATCCCAACGCTGCGCCGCTGATCCTGCGCTATTTTCCGCGTTACATGCTATTGTCGGCCTATGACCGCGCGGCGTCCGAAGAACCTTATCCGACGCCGATCAAGATGACGGTCATCGATGCGGTCGAGAAATACACCTATGGCGCCGCGCTATTCGAAGCCTCGGCGCGCGCGCGCGGGATCGAACCGATGCCGGCCGTCGACGCGGAGAAATATCCGAGCCTTGCCAAGGCGATCGCCGACAATCCGTTCGACGACGAGCAGCTGTTCGTCGAGTCGCTGCGCCTGTTCCTTGTGGGCGTTCGCGAACGGATCAAATCGAACAGCATCGGCCAATCACTGGACTAGGGAATTTCGTTCCCGAAAATCGCCGAGCTGACCGTCGGCGCGCCGGGGCCGCCCGCAAGCAGGCAGATTTTCGCATCGGGCACCGGGTTCGACGACTCGCCGCGAAGCTGCTTCACCGCCTCATAGGCCGTGCCGATGCCGTGGATGAAGCCCTGCGCGAAATTGCCGCCGCCGGTGTTGACCGGCAGCTTGCCGGTCGGCGCGATCAGATTGTCGAACCGCACGACGTTCGCAACATTTTCATAAGTGCAGAACCCATGGTCGATCAGCGAGGCGACGCCCTGCGCGCCGAAATTCTCGTAAAGCTGGACGACATCGATATCGGCGGGCGACAGCCCGGTTTCGGCATAGAGCCGCCGCGCAATCGGGCGGAATCCGGCGGTCGGGTAGAGCGCCTCGTCGTCATTCTCGAGCAGGTCGCCCCACCCCTTCTCCGCTCCGTTGGCGCAACCGAGCAGATAGGCGGGCGACTTCCTCAGATCGCGCGCGCGTTCGGCCGACACCATCAGGAAAGCGGCGGCACCGTCATTCTCGCGGCTGCAATCGAACAGCCGGAACGGTTCGGCGATCCATCGCGCGTCGCGGAACGCCTCGACATCGAGATCCTCGCCATAGGCGACGGCTTCGGGATTGCGCGCGCCATGATAATAGGAGGCGCGAACCAGATCCTCGGCAACCGATATCGGCACGCCATGATGCTCGTACATGCGGTTGGCGCGGATCGCGCAGACCTGCGCGGGTGCGACGATCCCGGCGGCGAGCATATGATCGTTGAGATGATGCGCCATGACCGCGGCGGACAGGCGCCCGCTCGATCCTTCGACCAGCGCGCGGAAAACGACCACCGCGCTCGCCTGTCCCGAGATGATCGCCGCCGCGGCCAGCCCGAAGGCGCCGGCAATACCGCCGCCACCCCCGCCCCATATGACGCTCGACCATTTGAGCTCGCGCGTTCCGAGCGCGGGCATGAGCCTGACCGGCTCATTCTTGTCGTCGCCATAGGAGACGAAGCCGTCGACCTCGGCCGGATCGAAGCCCGCATCGGCGCAGGCGGCCCGGATCGCCTTGACAAGCACGCCCTGTTCGGGGAGCGGCGACGCACCGCGCTTGTACTGGCGCATGCCGATACCCGCGACGGCGGTGGTTCCGTAAAGCGGGTGCATCAGCCGCGGCTCCAGATGATAGTGGGGATGTCGCGCTCTCCGACCCGGGTCGCACCGATGGCGCCGCTTATCGGCTCGCCGATCACGGGCGCGGTCTGGTCGGGATCGTCGAGACGGCCGAGCAGGCGGATGCCGCAATCGTCGACCGTCGCGACGATCGACACGAACGGCAGGTCGAGGCTTTCGGTGAAGCCGAAGCGATGCCAGGTCCGCGTCCACGAGAAGATCGTCCCCGCCATGGTGCGCTCGACCCAATCGATCCGTTCGCTGCCGCAAGCGCCGCAGCGGCTGACCGCCGGCCACAGCCAATTGCCGCAGCCTCCGCAGCGCGGGAGCAGCAGGCGGCCTTCGGCCAATCCATTCCAATAGGGCGCGTCGGCGCCATCATTTGCGTGCATGATCAGGCGGCCACCGTCCACTCGAGCGGCAGCGTTTCGAGCGCCATCACCGTGCCGATGCGAAAGGCGTGACTCTCGCCCGGCGTCGCGTTGAACGCCGGGATACGTTTCACCCATTCTTCGGTCAGGATGCGCAGTTCAGCGCGGCCAAGGACATGGCCAACACACAGATGCGGCCCCGACGAAAAGGTCAGATGCGCTGTCTTTCTGCGATCGAGATCGAAGACATTGGGCTGCTCGAACTTCGCCGGGTCACGGCTACCGAGGCAGAGAATGTTGAGCACCATCTCGCCCGCACGAAACTGTGCCTCGCCGATAGTTTGATCGCTCACGACCAGCCGCGGCGTGTTGACGACGCCATAGAGCCGCACTGCTTCGTCGGTGAAGGCCGGGATCAGCGACGGATCGGCGGCGAGCCGCGCCTGCACATCGGGCATCTGCGCGAGCTGCTGGAACGCAAACCCGGTGACATTTGTCACCGTGTCCATGCCGCCGAGGAACAGCACGAAGCTCATCGCGAGAATTTCGTCGTCGCTCATCGTCCGGCCGTCGACGTCGACGTCGACGTGGATGAAATGCGACATCAGCTTGTCGTCGGGCGCCGCCTTCTTCTCTTCGATCAGCGCTTTCATCTCGCCGAGGATCGCGGCGCTGAGCCGGCCCAACTCGGCCTCGTCATTCTGCGCCGAGAAAAAGGCTTCGGCGAGATGGCGGAAATCCTGAAGCCGCGACAGGTCCATGCCCAT
This sequence comes from Sphingopyxis sp. YR583, assembly GCF_900108295.1. NCBI lineage: Bacteria > Pseudomonadati > Pseudomonadota > Alphaproteobacteria > Sphingomonadales > Sphingopyxidaceae > Sphingopyxis > Sphingopyxis sp. YR583. Next base: position 216,463 of record NZ_FNWK01000003.1, read on the forward strand.
CAGTTCCATGAAGACGCTGACCGGGAACAGTTTCGCCAGATCGGCCTGGAAATCGCACCGACCCTTCGCGGCCACGGCATCGACCAGTTCGACCGCCCATTCGCGGATCCGCGGCTCGAGTGCCTTGATCGCATTCGGTCCGAACATCGGCATCATCGCCTTGCGATACGGTAGATTCTCGGGCGGATCGAGGCTGAGCGGAATGAAGAAAGGCGGATTTTCGACACGCGGAATCTGCATCTCGCGTACCGAAAAATGATCGGGATCGAGCACGACCTTGCTGATGGCGTCGAAGCTTTTGACGATCCAATGCCCTCCGTTGAGACGGGTCCAGAAAATATCGGGGGCATCAGCGAGCGCGGCGGCATAGGTGCCCTGCACGTCCTCGCCGATACGCGGATCGGCGTAGATGTCGAAATCGAAGACGAGGTGCGCGGGGACATGCGGCGGCGCCGCGACGCCGACAGCCAAGGGGGCGTTCATAGACTTTTCTCCTGGCGCATCAGCGGACGCGCTCCATCGTTTCATGCGCGCGGGCGTAGATTTCGCGAACTGCGGGTTTCGAGAGCTTGCCGGTCGCGAGGCGCGGCAGCGGGTCGGCCGAAAAAGCGACGTAGCGCGGCACCTTGTAGTTCGAGAGATTGACGTTGCAGTGATCGATCAGTGCCGCGACGTCGACCTCGGCGGCGCCGTGATAGACGACGAGCGGCGTCTCGCCGAACTTCTCGTCGGGCGCCGCGATCGCGAGCGCCTCGACGACGCCCGGGAACTCGCACACGACACGTTCGACCTCGGCGGCGGAGATGTTGAGGCCGCCGGAGATGATCAGATCCTTCATCCGGTCAACGAAGGTCAGCAGGCCGCGTTCGTCGAGCATGCCGATGTCGCCCGACCATAGCCAGCCGTCACGGATGACCTTCGCGGTTTCTTCGGGGTTGCGCCAATAGCCCTGCATCATCCCCGGCGAGCGCATGACGATTTCGCCCGGCTCACCCGGCCTGCAATCGCTGCCGTCCGGCCGAACGACACGGAGATCCATGAAAACGCAGCCCCAGCCGCATTTCTCGGGCTCGTCCATCGCGAGATGTTCGGGCATCATCGTCGCATTGCCGCCGATCTCGGTCTGGCCATAGATTTGCCGGATCGTGATGCCTTTGGCCTTGTAAGCGTCGAGCAATTGCCGGCTAACGCGCGCGCCGCCCGCTGTCGCAAGGCGGATCGACGACAGGTCGGCATCGGCAAAGCCGGGGCAGCGCGCAATTGCTTCGAAAAAGGTCGGCACCGCGCCGAAACAATTGATTTTCTCGTCCTGCAGCAATTGCAGGATCGCGTCGGGCGCGAACACCGGCTCCATGAAGATGGTGCAGCCCTGCACCGTATAATGCATCAGCTGGACGAAACCCGCCGAGGTGTTGAGCGGCGCGAGGCTGATGATCCGCGATCCCGGCGACGATACGGTTTCCTCGACCGCCCAGTTCGCGGCGTAGGCGGTTATCGAGCGGTTGGTAAATACGACCCCCTTTGGTTTGGCGGTCGAACCGCTGGTCGCGATGATGACCACCGGCGCCTCGGGGTCGGGGTCGTGCGCGACTGTCGCGAGTTCGCCATGGCGCAAGGCATCAACCTCGGCCATTTTGCGCGGCGTCAGACCAGCCTCCACCACATTGGCTTCGAAGTCGGGCGCGGCGTAGGTGAAGCGGGGCTCGCTGGTTTCACAGAGCTCGCGGATTTCGCGCGGCGTGAAGCGGAAGTTGACCGGATTGACGATCCCGCCCGCGCGGATAATCCCCATCAAGAGCGCGCAATAGGCCAAGCTGTTCGTCGAGCAGATCGCAACGCGGTCGCCGGGTTGTAGCCCATCGGCCTCCAGCATCTCCGCGACCCGGTCGGACCAGTCCTTATATTCGGCATAGCTGAGCCGGTCGCCGCCGAGCACTACCGCAGGCTGCTCGGGCCGCATCCGCGCCCACCAATCCAACGCGCCGGGCAATGTCTGCGCCATTCAGTCCCTCTCCATCCGGTCTGCCGCCGGTTCAATCATCACAGAAGCGCTTCGATCGCTTCATAATAGCGCACGATATTCGTCTCGAGTCCGCAGTAGACGGTCTCTTCGGGAACGCCCGCGTTGAGGCCTTGTTGACTGATCTCGGCAGCGCGAAAATCCTCGCCGCCGAAGACACTGAGAATGAGTTCATATGAGCGCGCGAATACTTCCTCTGCCTTCGGGGTCGAGGCCGCCTCGGGGGTCAGCATGAAATATTCGACTGTCGTCCGATCGGGGCCACGCGGCATCAGCAGCATGACGCTGGTATAATATTGACTCGTCACCACGACGCAGTTGGGGAACGCCGTATAGGCGTGCGTCACCAGCTTGTGGACGTTCGCCGCCGGGTCCTCGTCGAGCATTTCGGGGACATAGCCGATGCGACCGGACACCTGTCGGATGTTCGGGCCGAACATGTCGACGATGTTCGGTGCGTCCTGGAATTTGTCGCCTATCGACGCGGCATGGAGCCGCTGGACATGATAGCCCTCCAGAAACGGTTCGAGCACGACCTTCCAGTTCGCCTTGAGGTCAAAGGTCTTGCGGCCATAGACATACGCCGAAGGGATACCGATCGCGGTGAAATCGTCGGCGACCTGCTGCGACAGGTTCGACCAGTCTGCGGGAATATTGCGATTAAGCTGAACATAGACGATGCCGCCCCATTCGCGCGCTTCGAGTTCGGCAAGGCCGCGCTGGCTCTTGTCGAAATCCTGGAAGGCTTCGCTGCGCGACACGCCGATCAGCTTGCCGTCGATGCCATAGGTCCAGGCATGGTAGGGACAGGTCACGCGGCCCTGTTTGTGGACCGCGCAATCTTCGAGCAGCTTCGATCCCTTATGCTGGCACGCGTTGACGAACGCCTTGATCGTGCCGTCGCGGGTGCGCGAGACGAGCATCGGAAAGCCGTAGCTGTCATTCGCCATGATGTTGCCGGGTTCGAGCAGTGCCGAGACGGTCACCGGCACCGGATAGCGGCGAAAGATTCTGTCCTGTTCGAGGTCGAAGCGCTCTTGTCCCGTGAAGATCGCATTGGGTCGGGTTGCACCGAACGGCACGACGACAGCGTCCTTTTCGGCGGGAATCTTGCGGATCGCCTCGATCTGGCTCGGCGTCAGTTGTGCCAGCGTCGTGACCTTGCGCGCGGGGCGTGCCACTTCTGCAACGTCGCTCATTTGCAGATCCTCTCCTTATCGTTGGGCTTAGCCTATTCCACCCTTTACCTAATGACAATAGTTTTTTATGGAGAGGATGAGAGTGTCGCAAAAGCGGCCGGAATCGAGGGACGATGAGGATGCGCTTCGACTATATCATCTGCGGCGCCGGGGCAGCGGGATGCGTTCTCGCCTATCGCCTGTCGGAGAATCCGGCGATCAGAGTCGCGCTGATCGAGGCGGGGCCGCGTGACCGCCATCCCTTCATCTCGATGCCCAAGGGGCTCGCAAAGGTGATGCAGGACCCGAAGCATCTGTGGGTCCATATGAGCGAGCCCGAGGCATCGACTGCGGGCCAGTCCGAAGCGTGGGTCCGCGGGCGCGTGCTCGGCGGATCGTCCTCGGTAAACGGGATGATGTATGTCCGCGGCCAGCCCGCCGATTTCGATGCGATCGCCGAACAGTCGAGCGACGACTGGAGCTGGATGCATATCGGGGCGGCGTATCGCGCGTTCGAGAATCACGAGCTTGGCGGTGCCGAGACACGCGGCGACGCGGGTCCGATGAAGATTTCGATGCCGACGCAGCGCCTGCCTATCTCGGACGCACAGGTCGCGGCAGGCGAAGCGATGGGCTGGACGAACAAGCCCGACATCAATGCGCCCGACGATCAGGTCGCGATCGGCTATGCCCCGCGCACCATCTTCAAGGGCAAACGCCAGAGCGCGGCACAGGCGTTCCTGCGCCCGGCCGAGAAACGCCCCAACCTCACCATATTGACCGACCGTACGGTCGACCGCGTAATCTTCGACGGGACGCGCGCGGTCGGGGTCGAAGTCATTCACAACGGTCAGCGCGAAACAATCGACGCAGCGCATGAAGTCATCGTCAGCGGCGGCGCGATGGCGAGCCCTGCGATCCTCGAACGGTCGGGAATCGGCGACCGGGACCGGCTTGCCGCCCTGGACATCCCGCTGGTGCATCACAATGCGCAGGTCGGCGAAGGGCTGATCGAGCATCGCGGTATCATCATGCAGTGGAAGCTGACCAAGGCGGCGCTGTCGCAGAACCGCGTCTTCGGCGGCTGGCGCCTGCTGCTAGCGACGGTCAAATATTACCTCACCGGCGACGGCCCGATGTCGGCGGCGGCCTATGAAATCGGCGGCTGGTTCAAGACGCGGCCAGGACTGAACCGCCCCGACGCGCAGATGCTGATCGCACCGTTCAGCTTCGACATGGCGACGCAGCGCACCCAGCTCGAAAAGCATCCCGGTATGAACGCGGTACTCTATCCGCTGCGCCCGACCTCGCGCGGCAGCATCCATATCGCGACGCGCGATCCCGATGTCGCGGCCAGCTTCAAGCCCAATTACCGCGCGACCGAAGAGGACCGGGCCGCGATGGTCGGCGCTGTGCGCGTGATGCGCGACTATGCGAAACAGGCGCCGCTCGCGGCGATGATTTCCGAAGAGACGCTGCCGGGGCCGACATTCGACAGCGATGCGGAAATCATGGAAGCTTACGACCGCTTCGGCACCTGCGGCTATCATGCCGTCGGCAGTTGCCGGATGGGCAAGGACGAAGAGTCGGTCGTCGATCCGGCGCTCCGTGTCCGCGGAACCCAAGGCCTCCGCGTCATCGACACATCGGTGATGCCGGTGATACCGTCGGGCAACACCAACGGGCCGACGATGGCGATGGCGTGGCGTGCCGCCGACATCATCCTTCGCGACGCGCCGAAAGCAAAGGTGGATTGAGATGGATTTGAAGGACGCCCTTGCCGCGCGGTTCGACCGGCTGAAGTCGGGCGACGACGGCTGGCAGGCGTTGGCCGGTGCGGGCGTACTCGGCTTGCCCTTCGCCGAAGCGCATGGCGGACTCGGCCTGCCGCCGCACGAAGGCTTTGCGGTGCTAGAAGTGCTCGGTTCGCGGGCGATCGCCCTGCCCTACCTCGAATGCGTGCTGCTCGCCGGCGTGTTGCTTGACCGCGCCGGCGGCGACGCGGCGGCGCACTGGCTGCCGCGTATCGCGGCGGGCGAGGCGAAAATCGCGCTGGCGACGGTCGACGACCGCGAGCCCGCGCGCGCCGCAATCGACACTGCGGGCTGGCGGCTTTCGGGCGGCAAGTTGCTCGCCATCGGCGCGGCCGAGGCCGAGGCCGCGATCGTGACGGCGACAACCGACGATGGCCCCGCCGCCTTCCTGATCGCACGCGATGCGCTGGCAATGAAGGCCTATCCGACGATCGACGGCCGCCGCGCCGCCGACCTTTTGCTCGACGACGTGACCGTGCCGAACGAGGCGCGGCTAAACGTCGAACCGGACGATATTGCCGAAACTCTCGATCTCGGCGCAGCCGCCATCGTAGCCGAAGCCGCCGCGATCATGACCCGGCTCGTCGCCGACACCCGGGACTATTGCGTGCAGCGCGAGCAGTTCGGGAAAGCGATTTCGGACTTTCAGGTCGTGCAGCACCGGCTGGTCGATATGCATATCGAGGCGCGACGTGCCGCCGCCGCGGCAGCGCTGGCGGCCGATGCGCTCGATCTCGATCCGGCCGGACGGTCGAAGGCGATCAGCGCCGCAAAGGTTACGATTGCCGACGCTGGCCGCTTCGTCGGGCAGAACGCCGTGCAATTGCATGGCGGCATGGGAATGACTGCAGAGCTGCCGGTGTCAGCGCTGTTCAAGCGACTGACGGTGATCGAGAGCGAGTTCGGCACCCGCGACGAGCATCTCGCGCGCTATATGGCGCTCGCCTAAATCCGCAGTTCCGCCTTCGCCAATATTCCGCGCTGGATCTCGTTCGTCCCCGCATAGATGCTGCTCGCACGTTCGTTGAGATAGTGGAGCGGCGCGATCGCCTGCCACACTTCGCCGCTGCAATAATCATCGAGGTCATGGCCGGGGATCGGCCCGCCCGGCATAGCTACGCCGGGCTGGAACGCGCGCGCGAACGCCCCCGCAGCATCGAGCGCGAGTTCGGTCACGCGCTGGTTCAATTCGGTGCCGAGTATCTTCATCATCGACGCATCGGCGCCGGTCGGCGCGCCAGCAGAGAGACGGGTCAAGATGTCACTCTCAAGCCGGCCGAGAATGTCGCAGCGAATGCGCGCCTCCGCTATCCGCACGTCGAGCAGCATGCGTGCCGGCCCGACGGGTCGCGCCGCGACCTGCTGCGCCAGTTCATCAAGCGCGACCTCGATCTCGGGCGCATAGGCGCTGCCGCCGCGTTCGAATTCGAGCAGATATTTGGCGACCGTCCAGCCATTGTCGATTTCGCCCAGTATGTTGGCGACCGGAACGCGGACATTGTCGAAGAAAATCTGGTTCTGGATATGCTCGCCCGACGCCATGATGATCGGACGCACCTCGATCCCCGGCGAGGTCATGTCGATCAGCAGGAAGGTAATTCCCTGCTGCTTGCGGTCGGTCTTCGTCGTGCGGACGAGGCAGAAGATCCAGTTTGCGACATTGGCGTGCGTGGTCCAGATCTTGGTCCCGGTGCAGACGAAATCATCGCCGTCGCGTACCGCCTTCATCTGCAGCGCCGCGAGGTCCGACCCCGCGCCGGGCTCCGAATAGCCCTGACACCAGAAATGCTCGCCGTTCAGCATCCGCGGCAAAAAGAACGCCTTTTGCTCTTCGGTCCCGAAGCCGATGATCGCGGGGCCGCACATCTTGATCCCCATCGGCGACACCGGGGGCGCGCCCGCGCGGACGCGTTCGCTCGCAAAGATATGGTGCTGCACCACGCTCCAGTCGCAGCCGCCATGCTCCACCGGCCATGCGGGCGCCGCCCAGCCTTTCGCATGGAGCTTTGCCTGCCAGGCCATTTGCGACGCATGGTCGGCGTAGACCGAGGTCATCAGCTTGCCGGCGCAGCGCAGCTCGGGGGTCAGCTCGGCCGCGAAGAAGGCGCGGACCTCTTCACGGAACGCTTCGTCTTCGGGGCGAAGCTGCATCGGATCAAGCCGCCTTCGGAATGAAGATCGCCTTGGGGCGGGTGAATTCGAGCAGACCCGGCACACCATTCTCCTGCCCGAAACCCGACTGCTTGGCGCCGGCAAGCGGCGTGAAGGGCGTCGACTGGAGATTCTGGTTGATCCAGACGGTGCCGGTGTCGAGCCGGTGCGCGATCGCGGTCGCCGCGGCGACATCGGCCGACCACACCGCACCCGCAAGGCCATAGTCGCTGTCGTTCGCACGGGCGACGACATCGTCGATATCGGTGAATTTAAGCAGCGGCAGCACCGGGCCGAACGCCTCTTCCACCACGACACGGCTGTCCTCAGGCGGATTGTCGACAAGCGTCAGCGGCACGAAATAGCCGCGATCGGGCACAGCACCACCTTCGAGCAGGGTCAGCCCGTTAGCGCGCGCATCGTCGAGCAGCGCGAGAACGCGGCGATATTGGGGTTCGTTCTGGATCGGGCCGTAGCGATTGCCCTGCTCCGCCCCGTCGCCGACGGGCAATTCCTTTGCAAGCTGGTGCAGCCGGTCGCGCAGACGATCATAGATGTCAGCGTGGATATAGAGCCGCTTGGTCGCAACACAGACTTGCGCGGTATTGTGGAACGCGCCCTCGAACAATTGCGCCGCGACCGCGTCGACATCGACATCGGGCAGCACGATCGCGGCGTCGTTGCCGCCGAGTTCGAGCGTGATGCGCTTCAAATCCTTCGCCGCCGATTCCATTACGCGGCGACCGGTCGCGGTGGATCCGGTGAAGCTGATCTTTGCGAAGCCCGGATGCGCGGTCATCAACGGGCCGAGCGCGTCACCGCCGCTGATGATGTTGATGACCCCCGCGGGAAAGGCGTCGCGGATCAGTTCGCCGATCCTGAGCGTGCAGAGCGGCGTAAAGGGTGAGGGTTTGAGCACCAGCGTGTTGCCCGCCATCAGCGCGGGGCCGATCTTCCACGAGGCGAGCAGCACCGGGAAGTTCCACGGCACGATCCCGCATACGACGCCCAGAGGGACGTGATGCACCTCGATCCGGCGGGTGTCGCTGTCCTCGGTGACATCGACGGGAATGTCGAGCATCGTCGTCGCCTTCATCCACATCGCCGCGCCCAGGATTTCCATCTTCGCGCCGGGGAGCGGGCGCCCCTGCTCCTTCACGAACAGCGCGGCAAGTTCATCGGCATGCGCTTCGATCGCGTCGGCCGCCTTGGCAAGCGCGGCCTTGCGCTCGGCGATCGGTGTGTCGCGCCAAGCGGGGAAAGCGCGTGTCGCAGCGGCTAAAGCGGAGTCGAGATCGGCAGCGGAAGCGTCTGGCGCAACCGCGAACACCTCGCCCGTTGCCGGGTTGCGAACATCGATCGTTGCCCCGGAGACCGCCGCGTGGCCGTCGATCGTCATTGTGAAAGTGTTGCTCATCTGCCTCTCCACCTCTTGCGATCGATATCGTACCGACCGATTGACTGTTGTCGTTTCCATAAACTAATGTCATTAGATAAAAGAGCAACAGGAAAGATGCCAAGGGAGAGCGGAATGAACAAGATCGAAGGCGGGTGCAATTGCGGCGCGGTACGCTACCGGTTGAGCGATAATCCGATCACGGTCGCGGTCTGCCATTGCGCCAATTGTCGCCGCCAGTCCGGCAGCGCCTTTTCGGTCAATGTCGTGGTCGCCGCCGATGCGATGAAGCTGACGGGCGACCTCACGACCCATGAGGACCATGACACCGAAAGCGGCCAGCCGGTGCTCCGGCAATTTTGCGCGACATGCGGGTCGCCGATCCGCTCGCTGTCGGCGGCGTCGCCCAAGGTCGCGATCGTCAAGGCGGGAACCGCCGACGACCCAACTCGGTTCGTGCCGGCTATCCATGTCTGGACCGCGACCGCCTTGCCGTGGGTCGAAATACCGGCCAGCTTGCCGCAATTTCCCCGCAACCTGGGATGAGCGCCGGACGCCCATTGTCGGGGCTTCGCGTCGTCGATCTGGTCGATGGACCGCTCGCACCGATTACGCGCTATCTTGCCGAGTTGGGAGCGCGCGTCGACCGGTTCGTTCCCGCAACGGGCGCCACCGCGGACATAGCGGCTAACGCCGGCAAAGCGCTCCATGCCGGGCCCGTCGATGATGCCAAGCTGAGCGACGCGCATATCATCGTAGCGCCGCCATCGGCAAACATCGACTATCATGCGCTGGCGGCAGAGAATCCAGCGCTCGTGCTAATGCTTGTCAGCCCGTTCGGCATCGGCAACAGCTTCAGCGACTGGCAGGCAAGCGACGCCGTGCTGCACGCGCTATCGGGAAGCTTATCGCGATCTGGAATCCGCGGCCGCGCCCCGCTGCTTCCGCCCGGCGAACTGGCCTGGCAATGCGCTGCCGCGCAAGGCGCCTATGTCGTGCTTGCCGCATGGTACAAGGCGCTCCGTTCCGGGCGCGGCGACCTTATCGACTTTTCGGCGCTCGATCCGGGCTATGGCATCAATGGCAGCGCGACGATGGGGCGTCCGGTCCACCTGCTTTCGCGCGACCGGCCGGCCAAGGGCACACAATATCCGATCTTTCGCTGCGCAGACGGACAGGTTCGCATTTGCATCCTCGCATCACGTCAGTGGCAGGGCATGTTCCGCTGGATGGGAGAGCCCGAAGCTTTCGCCGGACCCGAATTCACGAAAATCAGCACGCGCCAGCAATCGGCCGAACTGCAGGACGCGCTGGCGGACTTCTTCCGCTCGCGCACGCGCGCCGATCTCGAAGGCGAAGGTCAGGCGCACGGCGTTCCGATCGCGTCGCTGCTGAGCTTCGACGAATTCGCAGCGAGCGAGCAGGTCGCGGCGCGTCAGGCGCTGACCGAATTGCCCCTCGCCGACGGCACCACCACGACAGTCGCGAACGGCGTGCTGACAATCGATGGCATGCGCATGGGCCCTGTGGGCGGAGCGACGGACGCGGACGTCCCGCGTCCGGGCGACGCCGCAATCGCCCTTCCCTTCGAAGGCCTCAAGGTTCTCGACCTTGGCGTCATTGTCGTCGGCGCCGAGGCGGGGCGGATGTTCGCCGATGGCGGCGCGGACGTCGTGAAAGTCGAAAGCGCGGCTTTCCCCGACGGATCGCGGCAATCCTATCTGCCCTATGGTCTGTCGGCCAGCTTTGCGGCCGGCCACCGCAGCAAGCGCAGCCTTGGGCTCGACCTGCGGCACGAGGGCGGACACGCGCTGTTCCTCGATCTGGTGCGCAAGGCCGACGTGCTGTTGTCGAACTTCAAGCCCGGCACGCTCGATGCGCTCGGCCTCGACGGGGCAACGCTGGCTGCCATCAATCCACGCCTCGTGATGGCCGACAGTTCAGCCTTCGGCCCGACCGGCCCGTGGGCGAAGCGGCTCGGCTATGGCCCCCTCGTGCGGGCGGCCACCGGACTGACGCGGATGTGGCGTTACGCGGACGATCCCGAGAGCTTCAGCGATGCGGTAACGGTCTATCCCGACCATGTCGCGGGACGCATCAGCGCGCTCGGTGCGCTGGCGCTGCTCGTCCGCCGCGAACGGACGGGGCGCGGCGGCAGCGCCAGCGTCTCGCAGGCCGAGGTAATGCTCGCGCAATTTGCGGCATGCCTTACGCCGGAAAAGAGCAGCGCACCGGTCACCGCAATCGTTCCCGCTGCAGGCGACGACGAATGGTGCGTCGTGACGGTCGCGCATGAACATGATCTGGCGTCGACCGCCGACCGGGTCGCCTGCCTCGACGCGATGAGTGCGGCGAGAGCCCTCCAAGCCGAAGGATTGGCCGCCGCGCCCGTACTGCGCGTCGCCGATCTGCCCGATTTCGCCTATTACCGCGAGCGCGGCAGCTTCCGGGTCGATCGTCATCCTTACTTGCCCGACCCGGTGACTTCGGAAAGCGACGCCGCGCTTTTCCTGCGCAAGCCCCCTGCCCCCGTGCAACCAGCACCGCTCGCCGGAGAGCAGAGTGTCGAGGTCGTACAGGATTGGCTGGGCCTCGACAGAGCGGAAGTTGAGCAATTGGTAGGAGTGGACGTTTTGCAACCGACCCGGGACACGGTGTTCGAAACGATCCGCAAGCACAGCGAGAAGTTGACGCGATAGCGGACCGTAATGGCCGCTTGTGCGACGCCATTTATAGCGGTGATCCATCCGCCGGATCGCTGCGAAAGCGCTACACCCGACCATTCTCCCCAACCTAGCGATCATTTCGAACGCTTCGGCCAGCGTGACGCCGATGCAACGGAACAATCGCTGCGAACTGCGGTTGTCGAAATATCGAAACTCAAGGGCGCTTCGCCCTGTGGTTGGAGAGAGAGAATGAGAAAGTTTCTGACAATTTTCGCCATTAGTGGATCGTTATTGATCCTGCCCGCCTGCAACACAGTCGAAGGCGCGGGAAAAGACGTTGAATCCGCTGCAGACTGCGCTGATGGAGTTAAGGGCAACTGCTAGGCGGAGCGGATAAATTCGACCGGCATTTGCAGATCGCGGATGCCGGCCGGCCCTCCGGCGAACAGACTCTCAAAAGAAGCGGAGCATCGGAAAAAGGTCGTCGCAGAAACCTCCTCATAGGATCAATCGGCAGGCCATTTGGGGGTCGTTGGCCAATGAGCGAGATTCGTATCAGCCAGACGTTAAGACCATTTGGCCGCTGCGGCTTGGCCGCCGCTGCCCATTTTTCCTGAAATTCGAATGCCGTAGCAAAAGCGTCATCAACGCATGGAATAGGCCCGCCCCAGACGATGGTCGGCGCCGCGAACGAGGGATCGCGGCGTTTTTCTTTTGTGGGGGTATGAATGTTCCAGAAATCCGTGTCGGCTTTCGCATTGGCGATTGCCTGTTTGAGCTACGCGTCGCATGCGAACGCGCAGGAGCTTTCGCCCGTCGATAATATCGATGGGGACAATGTCGATGTCGGGGAAATCGTCGTGATTGGCAGCGGCCAGACGCGTTCGGTCTCAACCCTGCTGCCGTCCAATCTGGACACGCTGCCCCCGGGAGCCAGCGCGCAAAAGGCGCTGAATTTCCTGCCGGGTGTGAGCGCGCAGTCGATCGACGCATTGGGCATCAATGAGAAATCGCTGTCGTTGCAGGTACGCGGCTTCAACACGACGCACCTCGGATACACGCTCGATGGCGTGCCGCTCGGCGATGGCGCGTATAATAATTACAACGGCCTCAGCATCAGCCGCGCGCTGATCTCGGAAAATCTAGGCCGCGCCGAACTCGCGACGGGGATCGCCGGTCTCGCCATTCCCTCGACGAGCAACCTCGGCGGCGCCGTAACCTATTTCTCCAGCGATCCGCGCAAGGACATGGGCATCCGTTTCAACGGAAGCGTCGGCAGCGAACGTGCAAAGCGTGCCTATCTGCGCTTCGACACCGGCGAACATGGCGGCTTTTCGGCCTATGTGTCGGGCCAGATCCACGAATATGACCTGTTCGTCGATCAGGCCGCCTACAACAAATCGACGGGCCGACAGTTCAACGGCAAGCTGGTGTATGAATTCAGCGGCGGCAAGATCACAGCCTTTGCCGATATCTCGCGCACCAACCAGGCGAGCGACGCCTATATTTCGAAGGATATGCTGAACCGCCTCGGCTGGGATCAGGGCGGCTATGCACCGAATTGGCAGGCCTATCTCGACCGCGCCTATTGCGCCGTAACCGGTCCGACCGCGCCGACGAAATGCAAGGATTCGGTCGCCCCCGAAAAACGTTCGGACGTAACTTTCACCAACGGCCAGATCCTGCGCGACGACAATCTCTATTATCTGACGGGCGAATTCGACATCACGCAAGGCCTTGGCCTGCGCGTCCAGGGCTATCATCACAAGAACAAGGGCGCCGGAAACAACTGGATCATGGGCTGGTCGAAACAGGGCACGGCGGACACGTCCGACGATGTGCCCGTCCAGATCCGCGATACGCGCTATACGATCGATCGCACCGGCGCGCTGGCAAGCCTCAGCTGGGAAGCGGGTTTCAATCACCTGCAGGCAGGCATGTGGTTCGAAGACAATACCAGCAGCGCTGCGCGGTATATCTGGACCAACGTCAAAGGCCCCTTCAGCTTGGCGCAATATCTGAAAGGCCAGCCCGATACCGCACAGTGGGTGCAGGAAACGCATTGGAAGACCTGGCAATTTTATGTTCAGGACACGATGAAGCTGTTCGACGACGCGCTGACGATCGATTTCGGGTTCAAAAGCACCTATTCAAAGTCCGACGCGCGCGCGATCCCCGGCATCGCGAAGGCGGCTCCGCCAGCGTCCAGCCAGTTTGCGAGCGGCGTTCTCGTCGCCAAGGATAATTTCCTGCCCGAGATCGGCGTCCATTGGGACGTCGCACCCGGCCACGAGCTTTATGCGAGCTACGCCGAGAATATGGCGATGTTTCAGGGCGGCTTCAAACTGGGACCGCAATCGGTGTCACAGGCCGTCTGGGATCTTCAGGGCAAATATCTGAAACCCGAAACCTCCAAAAGCTTCGAAGGCGGCTATCGTTATGTCAGCGGGCCGCTGCAGGTGTCGCTGGCGGCTTATAACACGCATTTCAATGACCGTTTGCTGCAGTACAACCCTTGCCCGACGAACCAGCAGCAGAACCCCGGCTGCGGCAACAGCTTTCACAACGCGGGTGGTATCACCAGCCGCGGCGTCGAAATGGGCGTGTTGTGGAAGCCGGCGCCCTGGGTGAACTGGTACAATTCGGCGTCATACAATAAGTCGACCTATGACGAGAATCTCGACTGGTGCACCGGCGCGACCTGCGTCGTAAAGCAGACGAAGGGCAAACAGCAGGTGGATACGCCGAAGGAAATGCTCTCGAGCGTCCTGACGCTGACCGGAGGAAATCTGACGGCGTCGCTGATGGGCAAATATACCGGTCGCCGCTATTACACCTACACCAACGACCAGAGCTTCAAGGGCTATACGACCTTCGACTTCGGCCTCGGCTATTCGTTCGGCGACATGGGTCCGGTCAAGGGCGCGAAGCTGTCGCTGAACGTCACGAACCTGACGAACAAGCGTTATGCTGCGAACTTCGACAGCAGCGTGTTCGCACCCGACGACGCACCGGGCAATCTTGTCGTGTTCCATGCCTCGGCGCCGCGTCAGGTCTTCGGATCGCTCAGCTTTGGCTTCTAAACGGATACGCGCGATCGCGCTCATCCTGATGGAGCTCCTCCCCGGCATCGCTGCCGGGGGGGAGCCGATCACGCGGCCTAATATCGAAACATCTGTTGATACGCGCAGCATTTCGCTGAACAGTCGAACCTATATCAATAAGGGGCTGGTCGGCACTGGCACGTTGCCAGCCGGCACTACCGATTTCCTTGGCGACACGCTGGGTTCCTTTTCTTCACTGAAGATCGCGCCCGGAAGCTGGAAGCGCGTCGGCGCGGGCTATGAAGCGATCCTCTGGACTTTGCCCGACCGGGGTCGCAACGATCCCGACGCAAACCTCTTTTTCGATTACCCTGCGCGCCTGCATCGATTTCGCCTGCGCTTCACACCCGCCGACGGAAAGGTCGCCATCACGCCCTTTGGGGGACTGAAGCTTGCAGACTTTCGTGGTCGGCCTTTCACCGGCGCAGATCCGGGGGCCGGCACGATAAAGCAGCGCGGCATAAGTCTTCCCGCACCGGAGAGCGGTGTCGGTAACGGCAAGGTTTCGCTGGACGCGGAGTCACTGCAATTCACGCGCGACGGCAGTTTCTACATTGGCGACGAATATACCGCGAACGTCTATTATTTCGATCGGCGCGGCCACTTGCGCGGGATTATTCAGCCTCCCCCCGCTATCGCTCCGCGCCGCGACGGGCACCCGCATTTCGGTTCCCTGACATCGCCCGTAACAGGTCGCCGCAATAATCAGGGCGCCGAAGGCCTGTCACTGTCGCCCGATGGCCTCACGCTGTTCGTTATGATGCAAAGTGCGCTGATCCAGGACAGCGCAACCGGCAATGCCGCGGGCCGCATCAACACGCGCGTGCTGGCCTATGACGTCGGCCGCAACCCGACCCCCGCCCAGCCCAAGGCGCATCATGTCGTCCAACTGCCCGCCTATGCCGCCGATGGCAAAGGCGACGCCGCTGACCGAACCGCAGCGCAAAGCGAGATCCTTGCACTCGACGATCACCGATTCCTGATGCTGTCCCGCGATGGTGCAGGCTTGGGCGCGGACAACAAGCACCCCGTGGTCTATAAGAGCATCCTGCTCGTCGACCTGAAGAACGCGACAAACCTTGCCGGGACGGAGTATGAAGTGGGCACCGTGTCGCTATTGCACGATCGAGCAGCCACCGCATTGCAACCGGGGATCATCCCCGCCGAATGGGCCGAACTGGTCAACATGCTGAATCCCTCACAGCTTGCCCACTTGGGTCTGGGCACAGATGCCCTGTCGGAAAAATGGGAAGCGATGGACATTGTGTCGGTGCTCGAACCCGATCACCCAGCCGATTACTTCCTGCTCGTCGGCAATGACAATGATTTCACCGCACGGCGCTGCACCATGTCGGGCCAGCCATGCGACGCCGACATCGATAATGACAACCGGCTGCTGGTCTATCGCGTTACTATCCCGGTGCTAACGAGGTAGCCATCGCTTCCCAACTTCACAAAAGTATAACTTAAATTATTGATAAAAATCAATTTTCTGTATCAGAAAAATTCAATCCCCTCTTTTACCTTCCCTTGCGCTTCGAGTTTGGGCGGTCATTTGTCAGGTGAATTCATCTCCGACCTAGCCTCTGATCAGCGCATTTTCCAGGCACAGCGCGCCTCCCGATATGTTCGCCGGCCCAGGGCGCTGCATGCACCCCTTGCCGCCTGCCAAGCGCGAGGGCATGCTGGCAGCAATGGCCGAAGAATAGGCCGGGTCAAAATATGGAGATGGGATGTCGACGATTACTCCGCCCCGCGGCGATACCGCGGCACGTACGCGCCATGATACGCTGGAGCTTATAGGGCTTCGCGCACATGCCACGGCGGTCGGTTTGATTCAGCTGTGCGAAGAGCTGCTGAATGCGGGTGTTTTGAGTGTCGAAGGACTGGATCGCATCAAGGATGCCATTTGCACCGAGCTGACCGTAGGAAAGCGTGAGCGCGTTTCGCGGCAATCCAACTTCGATGAAACCTTGAGAAGCCGAATCGACGCCGTCTTTCCGATGGCCCCGGGCAAACCGGCACGAGACAATCTGGGATCGCTCGACGATTTCGAAGACGCGTTGGGTCGCTACCACGGCGCGTAAGGACAACCGGCAGCCACACTTTTACGACCGCTGGCGGCCTATCCGTCCGCCAATTTCTGTTAGCAAAAGCTAACCTGCCGAGGCTGCGGGCGTGGCGCTATCGTCAGCAGGCCCATAACGGCGGCCTTGGTAATGAGATGGGCCCGGTTACGGGCGCTCAGCTTTAGCCGGACATTCTCGATGTGCCGCTCGACCGTCCGCGGGGCGATGTCGATTTCAAGGGCGATTTCCTTCGCCGACTGCCCGACCGAGACCAGCTCCAAAATCTGCTGTTCCCGGTCCGTCAGTTGCCGTTCCATCCAAAGAAGACCAGTTTCCACGTCGCATCTCCTGCACGCATTCCGCGCGGTTGAACAAGCGACCGATGGAGTTTCTTTGCGCGACTCACGCGCTCCCCTTTGGACAGGTTCGTATGTCGCGATGCCGTGCCGGGCAATCGCGATCGCGACGAGTTGGTGTTGACGCGCGATGATCCAGCGCGAAATGGCGATTGTGAAAGCCGGACGCCGCCCGCCTGTCCACGATTCGGCGCGAGGCTATCTTCCTTCCGATGCAAGCGCACGACGACCAATGGAGACTTTCATGTCCAAGTCCCTCTTTCTCGACGATCTGCAAATCGGCCAGCAATGGCATGGTGGTCCGATCAAGATGACCGAGGCTGACATCATCCGGTTCGCACGCGAATATGATCCCCAACCAATGCACATCGATCCGGAGACGGCTGCGGACGGCCGTTTTGGTGGTATCATCGCCAGCGGCTGGCATGTTGCGTCGGTCGTGATGCGCGATTTCGTGGAAAACGCGCCCTTCGGCGACACGCCCCTGCTCGGGCTCAAGATCGACGATCTGCAGTGGCGCCTCGCGGTGCGCCCCGGCGACGTCCTGCACATTGTGCGCGAAGTGATCGACATCGCCCCGTCCCGGAGCAAGCCCGACCGCGGTGTGCTCACGATGCGGATGACCGTGACCAATCAGGACGACGTGGTGGTGATGTCGTTCGTCAATCTGATGCAAATGCCGGTTCGGCCTGGAGCCTGACCTCCCAAGACGATCGCACGACCCGTCTTCAGCGCGCAATATCCTGTGCGACATGCGATAGCCGGTCGACGACAGGTCGCGAAAATGGCGCAAAATCGCCGCGGATGCCATGTTTGAGCACCGACAGCGCGAGGCCATTTCTCGCGGCGTCCACCAACCCCTTCCCCTGCCACAGGCCGTCGAGAACCCCGGCCGCGAACGCATCGCCGGTTCCGACCCGGTCGATCACCGGCGCGACGACGACCGGGTCGCTTGCCCCGCTGTCGTCGCGGGTATCGATACGCGCCGTGATCCGGTGCACGTCCGGACCGACAATCTCGCGCGCTGTCGATGCGATATATTCGAGCGAGGGGAAGCGATCAAGCAGCGCCAGCGCCGCCTCACGCCGCCGATCCGGACCTTCACCCGAAAATTCCTGTCCGAGGAGTAACCCCGCGTCACGGTGATTGCCGAACAATAGCGTCGCTTGCGCGACGATCGGTTTCAATATTGCCGCGGGATCGCGCTGCCAGCGCTCCCAAAGGCGACCGCGCCAGTTGCCGTCGAACGACACGCCGATCCCCCCTGCCCGCGCGCGTGTCACGGCTTCGAGCACCGCTTCGGCACTCCGCGGCCCAAGCGCGGGGGTCACGCCCGACACATGCAGCCAGCCAGCGTCGCCGAGCAGACGATCCCAGTTCCAGTCCGCTGGTCCGGCCTCGGCGAAAGCCGATCCCGCACGATCATAAACGACTTCGGGGGGCCGCATCGGGCCGCCGGGAAGGTAATAATAGAGCCCCATACGGCCCGCAGGGCGAAGCACTGACGCAACGTCGACGCCGTGACGACGCAGTTCACCAAGGACACCGTCGCCGATCGGTCCTTCGGGTACGGCGCTGATCATCGCCGTTTTGCGGCCGAGCGCGGCAAGCGCGACGGCAACATTCGCCTCGGCACCGCCAGCATGCGCTTCGAACCGCGCCGATTGCAGCGGAAGCTCGCCGTGCGGCACAGAGACGCGCATGACGATCTCGCCGAAACAGGCGATGGACGCGGGCGCTTTGATCATTTGCGAAATCCGGTTTCCGTGACGGCGATGCAGGCGATATCGGTGGCCGCACCGAAACGGGCGGTTGCCGTCTGGCCGATGACGATGGGGTGCACCCCGGTGATCGCGCCCGCCGAAATCCATTGCCCGGGCTTTAGTTCGATCACGCCGCGACGATGGAGATCCACGAGGAAATTGAGCGAACCCCAGGGTCCGTCAAGCACGTCGATCGCGCGCCCCGTCCCCACCGTCACACGCTCGACTTGCGTTTCGACCGTGAGCGTCTGGAAATCGGCGAAATCGAGCGATGGGCCGAGCAGCAGGCCGTTGTTGATCCCGATGTCGGCAATGATGCCATAGGGGGCATGATCGTGCACGTCGGGTGCTGGGGAGCTTGCAATCTCGAAACCCGCGCGAACGTCGTCAATCCATGCAGCGCCATCGTCGCTCCCGGTTACCCGTCCGTCGGGCACGGCCCGCAGACGGAGCATCACTTCGGCCTCAATCGCGCCCGCACCGCCTCGGAAGATCGCCGCATCGCCCGCAACCACGCCGTCGAGTTCGGCGATACGCAACACCGGCCCGGCGACCCGCTCGGCGCCCAGCGCCGCGATCAGCGGCGGCGGAATGCGCCCAACCTTCCAGCCGAGTACCGGCGCATCGAGCGCGGCGATCAGACGCCGTTGTATCGCATAAGCTTCGGCGAGCGTCGTCGGCACCGGCGCGGGAAAGGCAGGCAGCGCATGGCCCGACAGGCGGGCATCGAGCAATGCAGCAACCGGGTCAGGCGCGGACCGTGGAGGCGAAATCTTCGACATCAGGCCAGTTTTGCACTCAGCAGATAGCGTTGGCGGCTTTCGGCCGACTGGCGGCGCAGTTCGACCATCGCCCGTTCTTCGGTCTCGTCGAGCATCGATTCGAGCAGGCGGTTGAAGTGCCGCCGCATCGCAAGCCGGGCGCCCGCTGCATCGCGCTTGCGCAACGCCGCGACGACATCGGCATGTTCGGCCTGCCGCGCGCTGCCGTCCTTGCGGCAGACCATCGAATGGCTGGTGCGCACCTCGGGCAATTCCATGCGCATCCGCCACAGGCTTTCGATCACATGGATGATCGCCTTGTTGTTCGACGCCGCGGCGATCGTCATGTGGAACTCACGGTCGATCGCGCTGATGTCGTCCTCGCTAGCGGCGTCGTCGGCCATGGCGGTGAGCAGGCCTTCGAGCTTTTCGAGCGTGTCAGCAGAGATCGTCGGCGCGGCCAGCGCCGCCGCCTCGGCTTCGAACAGCGAGCGCGCTTCGGTCAGCTCGAATGCACTGACCTTGGGCAGGATCGCATTGTCCCCGGGAAGGACCGCCTCGACATAAGCGCCCGCGCCGGTGCGGATGTGGATCCACCCCGTCGCCTGCAGCGCAATTTCCGCTTCGCGGATCGTCACGCGGCTGACCTCGAACCGCTCGGACAGTTCGCGTTCGCCGGGCAGACGCGTTCCGGGCGGATAGCTTCCATCCAGAATCAGACGCCGGATTTCATCGGCGATGTCCTCGAAAAGGCGGCGTTCGGCCATAGCTCAATCATCTCCCCAAATGCGCTTATGGGAGTCCATACAATCCGGTATGACAAGTTTGAAGCCCATGACCGAACTTAAGTTCTAGATTCGTGCCCGGATGCCGATGAAATATTTCGCGCCGTAATAATGATACTGACGGCTGCTGCCATAGACCGGCATGTAGGTCGCCTTCGGCTCGTTGAAGATGTTGAGCGCCTCGAAACGCAGCGACACGCCCTTCATCAGGTCGAGCGACGCGCGGAAATCGACGGTTTCGCTGGGTGCGACATAGCGCAACTGGCTGTTGCCGCCGACGAAATCCTGAAAATATTTGGCGCGGTAATTGTAGATCGCCTGCAGCGACACCGGGCCGATCTCGTAATAGGCCTGCGCCGACAGAACATGTTTCGAATAGCCCGAGAGGTTGGCGGGCGGAATAATACCCGCCGTCACCGTGTCCGTTTCGGGATCATAAACCTCGCCGAGCCGGATATCCTGCGTCTTGAAGTTGGAATCGGCGTAATTGTAACTGACCTTCGCGCCGAGCCCGTCGAGCGGCTTGGGCAGGAAGCTGAAGCGCGTCGCCGCGGTCAGTTCGAGGCCATATATGCGCGACTTGTCGGGGCTGTTGCGCGTCTGCGTCACCGGGATCGATACCGACTGGCCGTCGATCGTGAAATCCTCGTTGAAGACGACGGGCTGGAAGCCGCCGGTGAACTGCTTGTAATAGACGGTCGCCGAAAGCAGGCTGTCTTTATTCGGATACCATTCGAGCGACAGGTCGCCGTTCCACGACATCAAGGGCTTCAGGCGCGGACTGCCATTCGCGGTGATATTGCGGATCGCGTCCTCGATCGAGGTGAAGCTGGTCCCGTCCTCGAGCAGGATCGTGCGCCCTGCGCCGAGCGAGCTGGGGTTCGGGCGCGACATGGCGCGATAGGCGGCGGCGCGCAGCAGCGTGTTCGGCGCGACCTCGAAGATCGCGTTGACGCTGGGCAGGATGCGCGTGTTCTGGCTCTTGATCGTTACCGTGTCGAAATCGCCCGAAGTGACGAGACGGATCGAGCCATCGGGATTGGTGACGATGCTGAGGTCGCTGCGCAGGCCATCCGAAGTCACGCGCGTGTTGACCACGCGCACGCCGAAATTGCCGCGCACCGGCATATTGCCCAGATCGGCGTCATATTCGGCCATGACATAGCCAGCGAGGGTGCGTTCGGTGACGTCGCGGTTCGCGACCGAGCGCGTATCGGGCAGATTGCCCGGGTCTTCGGCGCCCATATATTCGCGGAACAGGCAGTCGACGTCGAAGGTCGCCCAGCTGTTGATGCTGTTGCCCTTTGCGGCCGACAGGTAATTCTGCTGCGGGAAGGCGGTGCGGCAAAGATTGTTGATGCGGCGATCCTCGGCGATCGCCGGGTTCAGGTTGAAGTCGCCGTTGCGCACGTCATAGTCGCGGTAGGTCAGGTGCGACCAGCGGCCGCCAGCCGAAATCTTGCTGAGGAAGCCGTCCATTTCATAGGCAACGTCGAAGCGGCCGGCATAGATTTCATTGCGCCGTTTGCTTTCGTCGCGGCGGAAGCGCGCGTCGTCCCAGAAGAGGTTGTGGTTATTGAGATCGAAGCGCGGATCGATCGTGATCGTCGGCACGAAGCTGCCCGGCGTGATCGAATAGGTGTAGGGAATGCGCATGTTGTTGAAGACCGTGCGCACGCCGTTGACGTCCATCGGATCGGTGCGCAGGCGGACATTACGCTCGATCTCGGTGCGCACGGTGCGCGAATAGCTGCCGTCGAGCGTGATGGTGAGGCGATCCGACGGTTGCCATTCGACCGACAGGCCGCCGCCCAGATATTCTTCCGCCCGCGACAGTTCGGATCCGTTCGATTCGATCGAGCTCAAGCCGTTCAGGCTCTGGACAATACCATTTTCGTCATAGACGACATTGGTCAGGCCATAGCGGCCCTCGGACAGGTTGAGGTCGCGGCGGCTCTCGACATAGGTGCGATCCGAGTATTGGACATCGAGATTGATGTTGAACTGGTCCGACGGGCGCCACTGGATCGACCCGAAGATCGCATCGCGCTTGTCGGTCTCGCTGATCTGGCGAAATGTGTACGCGTTAGGGACAAGGTAGAAAGGCAGATTCTGCCCATATTCGTCGCGCGTATATTCGTTGCAATTGTTGTTCGCGACGACCGGGGACGCCTGGCACGCAGTCCAGGTCGACGACGCGGCGAAGGTTTCCTCCGGATTGTTCGTATCGTTGCGCTGGACGCCGATCGCGATGCCGATCGTGTCGTTCGCAAACTGGTCGACATAGCTCAGCGTCCCACGCCAACCGATGCCGCCCGACCCGACGATGCGGTCGCCATAGGGATTATATTGCGCCTTCACATCGGCCTGCAGCCGGCGCTTGCCGAAATCGAGCGGGCGCAGCGTCCCGATCTCGATCGTGCCCGCAACGCCGCCTTCGACTAGGCTCGCCTGCTGGGTCTTGTAGATCTTGATATTGTTGACGAGCTCCGACGGGAACTGGTTGAAGTTCACCGAGCGGTCACCGCTACCGTTAGTCGCGTCGCGGCCGTTGAACGTCGCGTTCGACAGAAAGGGACCAAGGCCGCGCAGTGCGATTTCGGAGGCGTCGCCCTTTTCGCGGTGCGTCGTCGCACCAGTGATCGTCTGGATCGCCTGCCCGACCGAGATCGCGGGGATGTCGCCGATATCGTCCGACGACAGCGCATCGACGATCGCGGTTTCCGCACGCTTGGTGTTGATCGAATTCTGGATCGTCTCGCGGATGCCGGTAACGACAATCGCATCCTCTTCGCTCTCGGCCTGCGGCGCGGGTGCGTCCTGCGCCATCGCAGGCGCTGCGGCGATCAGCAGCGTCGAACCGGCACCAGCCAGCAACGCGGCGCGCAGGCTGCGCGCGCGGATCGGATTGCGAGAATTCACGTCGTCTCTCCCTGAAAATCGATTCTGTTCTGCCCGACGCTGTCGGGCATGTCAGCCATTTTGTCAACAAAATCGTATGGCAAATTGGTTAGTCCAAATTGCCATACGATACTTCATCAGCGAACGAGCTGGCTCCTGAGCCCCGGCACCGCACGGGCAAGCGCCTGCGTCACAAGCTTCGCCGTTACCTCAGCCCCGATATCTCCGAGGTGGGTATAATCGAACTTGCGCGTCACCTGTCCGCGCGCCCCATCGCCCGTAATCGGTACCGGTTCAGGCGGCGCCGGCCGCGCGGTCAGCGTGGTGCCCGCCTTCGCCGCAGCCAGTTCCCCGTCGGTCGGCGGTTCCTGCGCGAGCTTGGTCGCCATCTCCGCGCCCATCTCTTGCGCCTGTGCGGCGCTGAGCGCGTTGAGGTCGACGAGCGGCACGTCCATGGCCTTGGCGACCGCGCGCACCTGGTCGGACCAGCTCGCGAGCGTGTTCCTGAGCTTGCCGTCCTTAAACTCGCGGCGTGTCAGCGGCGTGACGAGCACCGGCGTTGCCCCCGCCGCCCTCACCTCTTCGACGAAGCGGCGGAGGTTGGCGGGGAATTCGGTCGCCTCGTCTGTCCAGCGCTCGGATTTGGTCGACTGGTCGTTATGCGCGAACTGGATCAGCACCCAGGTGCCGCGATAGCCCGGCACCTTCGCCTCGGCGAGCGCGATGTC
This sequence comes from Sphingopyxis sp. YR583, assembly GCF_900108295.1. Lineage (NCBI taxonomy): Bacteria > Pseudomonadati > Pseudomonadota > Alphaproteobacteria > Sphingomonadales > Sphingopyxidaceae > Sphingopyxis > Sphingopyxis sp. YR583. Next base: position 240,155 of record NZ_FNWK01000003.1, read on the forward strand.
CCAGCCCCCTTCCTGCCGATAGCTGCGCGTGCTGCGCCCGCCCCGGCCGGCGTTGACGCAAGCAACCGACGATTTGACATGGCGCGAGCAGAACGCCCCGCCCCAGCCGCTGTGCGGTGCCATCGTCGAATCGCCGACAAGGATGATCTTGTACGGCTCGAGCGGCGGCGCATCGGTCCGCTCGCGCGTCTGGGCCTGCGCCCCGCTCGCGAGCAGGGCGACGATGGCCGTCGCGAGGAGCCGGCGCATCAGGAGAAGCCCAGCCCGCCGTTGATGTCGAGGCAGACACCCGCGAGGAAGCTCGCCGCCGGCGACGCCAGATAGACGATCGTATCGGCGACCTCGTCGGGATGGCCTTCGCGGCGCAGCGGCGTGTTGCCCGCGGTCGCGGCGCGGCCCTCGGGCTTCGAGAAAATGTCGTGGAAGCTTGTGCCGATCAGGCCCGGGCAGACGGCGTTGACGCGAATGCCCTGCGGCCCAAGCTCCTTTGCCATCGAGCGGGTGTAGGTCATCAGCGCACCCTTCGCCGTCGCATAGACCGACGCGCCCGGACCGCCACCGTCACGGCCGGCGAGCGACGACACGTTCACGACCGCCGATCCTTCGCCGAGGAAGGGCTGCGCCGCTTGGAGGACGAGGAAGACCGACTTCAGATTGAGCGTCATAACCTGATCGAAGAAGGCCTCGTCCATTTCGCTGAGCGTCTTGCGCGCAACCATGCCGCCCGCAAGGTTGACGAGAATGTCGAGCCGGCCGCTGAACGCGATGCCGACTTCGTCGAGCATCGCCTTGACCGCATTGCTGTCGGTGACGTCGGCCTGGATCAGAAAGGCGTCGCCGCCAGCGTCCTTGATCGTCTTCAGCGTGTCCTCGGCGGCTTCGCGGCCGCTGTTGTAGTTGATCGCGACGCGGACGCCGGCACGCGCGAGCGCGATCGAGACCGATCGGCCGATGTCGCGTCCGCCGCCAGTGACAAGCGCGGTTTTCCCCTGGAGGTTCATGTGATGCAGTTCCTTATTCTTGGGTGTTGGTGGGTTGGGTGACGACCGGTTCGACGCGTCCGCCGATCAGCCAGAAACAAAGGAAGGAGATCGGTACGATCGCGGCGCTGAGCGCAAAGATCGGGGCATAGCTCGTCTTGGTGAGCACCGGGACAAGCCAGGTGGTGATCAGCGTGCCCGCGACCGCGGCGGTGCCGCTGATCCCGGCAAGGCTGCCGACGGCGCCGCCACCGAAATAGTCGCTCGGTAGCGTCTGGATATTTCCGATCGCCATCTGGAACCCGAAGAGGATGCAGGCGATCAACAGCACCGCGGAAAGCGGCTCGCTGGCCCCGATGGTGAACAGTAGCGCCGGTAGCATGATCGCGCAGCCGATCGCGATCGTCAGCGTGCGCGCCTTGTGGACCCCGCCGCCGTTGCTGATGATCCGCCCCGAAAGCCAGCCACCGAACAGGCTGCCGAGCATCGCGCCGACGAAGGGCACCCATGCGAAGAGGCCGATCTGCTTGACGTCGAAGCCGAAGGTTTCGGCGAGATAGATCGGCAGCCACGACACGAAGAGCCACCACACGGGGTCGAGGAAAAAGCGCGACAGGATCACGCCCCAGCTCTGGCGATAGCGCAGCAGTTCGCCGAGCGGCACGCGGCGGCTGTCGTCGCGGCCCGCCTCGGTGCGGCCGGTCAGAATATAATCGCGCTCTTCCTCGCTGAGCCCCGGATGATTCTCAGGGTCGGCCTTGTAGAACCACAGCCAGGGCACAAGCCAGATGAAGCCGAGCACACCGATCAGCAGGAAGGTGCCGTGCCAGCCGAACTGGACGAACAGCAGCGCGATCAGCGGCGCCGAGATGATGCCGCCGAGCGATGCGCCGGCGTTGAAGATGCCCTGCGCCAGCGCGCGCTCGCGCGATGGGAACCACAAGGCGTTCGCCTTGGCCGCGCCGGGCCAGTTGCCCGCCTCGCTGACCCCGAGCGTTGCGCGCAGGACGAGGAGCAATGGCATCGAGCGCACCAATGCATGGGCTGCAATCGACAGCGACCAGACGACGATCGAAATGGTGAAGCCCATCCGTGTGCCGATCGCGTCGAAAATGCGCCCGAAGATCGATTGGCCGAAGGCGTAGAAGACCATGAAGATCGTCACCAGTAGCGCATAATCTTCCTTGGTGGCGCCGATCTCCTTCGACACTTCGGGCCACATCACGGCGAGCGCGTTACGGTCGATATAATTGATGACCGTGGCGAGCGCGATCAGCGCTATGACGCACCAGCGGAAGCGGCCCTTGATATTGCTCATTTCTTCGCTCCGGTTTTGGCGAGGTCGAGGCGCCCGACGGGGCCGGTCCATGCAAGGGTGCGGCCATCGATGGTGACGCTGTGCTTCGCATTCGCCGCAACATCCTCGGCGACCGCCAATGCGATCCGACGCCCGTCAAAGAGAGTGACGAGCACGATATCGACACCCTTTTCCTTGCGATGTTGGAGCGCCGACACACGCGCGCTGCTCGCGACTACCGTCTCAGCCGACGCGTCATAGGCGCCGTGCGGTTCGAGCAGGCTGACGAAGGTCGCATCGCCCGCGCCGTCAACGCGCTGGATCACCACGGGCTCGCGGCGCAGGTTGAATTCGGGATCGTTCGCACCGCTTTCGGCGACGATGAAGCGCGCGCCCGCGGGCGGCAGCATATGGTAGCTGTAGAAGCGACTGCCCTGCATCCATGTCAGCCGCGCCTTCCCGGCCTTGGTGCCTTCGCCGTCGACCCACAGATGCTCATAGCCGTTCGCTTTGCCGAGCACCGGCCGTTCGGCAAGCTTGCGATCAAATGCGATGTCGCTGTCGATGATCTGCCCCGAAAAGTGCAGCGGCAGGTCATAGCGATGCCTGCCGCTGCCAGTCCCGTGGAGGATATCGAGCGTGAGGGGGTTGGCGAGGCCTTCGACCTCGACGAGCAGCAGCGCGCGGCGGATTTTGACATCCTTGTACGCGCTGTCGATTTCGCCGATCGCATAGCGCGTCGGGCCTTCGAGCGACGCCGCGAGTTGACGCGTTCCGGATTTCTCGCCGGCCTTCCAGTCGCCTGCGAAATGGCTTTGCTCATCGACGACCAGCGCGTTGTGCGCAATCGTCGCACTTGCCCAGCTGTCATTTTCGGGAAGATAGCGCCCGCCGCGCTTCGCCTCGACATTCAGGAAGCGTGCGGCGCCATAGTCGGTCACGACCGCGCCGGTCTCGTCATAATAAAGCCAGCCGAGCCGGTCGAAATGACCATGCCCCATGCCCTGCACCGTGTTCTTGGCAACAAGCAGCGGACCAGTCGGATCGGCTTTGGTGCGCAGCAGGACGAGCGCACCGTCTTTGCCATCGGGGCCATCGGAGAGCAGCCGCGACCCGAACGGCCAAGGCTTGGCCTTGCCCGCGGCAAGGTCGGCCGCCATCGCCTGCCCCGCTGGCGTCAGCACCGTGCGCCTCTGCCCGTCGGCGATCGACAGGAAAGCAGGATCCTTCGTCGCGCCATAAGCGATCGCGACGGCGTGATAGAGTTCCTCGGTACGCAAGCTCTTGTCGGGCATCGCATCGTTGATCGGCAGGAAATAGCCGTCGTGCGTTACATCGATCGCGGTGCGGATCGCCTTCAGCACGATGCCGTCGCGATACTCGAAAATCTTGCGATCGGGATCATTCGCCGCGATCGCGGCTGCGAAGACAACGAAGGGTTGCAGCGCATAGCGTTGATAATAGGGGCCCTCGGCATAATAGCCGTCGGGTGAGAAGAGCAGGTCGAGCTGGCGTAGGAAGCCCGCCTTGCCGCTCTTGTCGAGCCCCAGCAGCGCCTTGTCGACAAGGTCACGGTCGCCGAGCAGATAGCCCGAAAGCCCGACGCCCGCCGCCGCCCAGGTCGCATGATTGTGAATGCGGTTGATCACCTCGGGCGACCCGTCCGAGAGGAAATGCGCCATCGGGCGGATCACCTGATCGTCGATACGCTTGCGGTCGGAGGCGGGCAAAGCATCGCGAATTTCGGCATAGCCCTGCACCGCATTCACGAGGAACACGCTGTCGTTGAGGCTCTGCCAGAATAGGCGGCCGGGAACCTGGTTCGACGCCGCGGGGTGCGGCCCGAGCTTCGGATAAAGGTCGGCATAGGCGAGCAGCAGGTCGCGAACATGGTCGCGATAACGAACGTCGTCGGTCAGGCGGAAAAGCTGTCCGCCCTCGAAGATCGTGCGGTAGTTGCGCTTGTGCTGCTCGTGGGTGAAGCCGCCGCCGGGATCCTTCGGCACGGGCACATTGATGCCCGCGCGGATCGACGCCTCAACGCCCGCCTTTGCGCGCTCGATCTCGGCAGCGAATAGCGGCGCGAACGCCTGCGCCGAAGCGGCCGGCGGGGTCTGTGCCGAAACGGGGAGAACCGGCAGCGCTGCTGCAAGGAGAAGGGCAATGGTCCGGTTCACGGGCGCGCCTCCATGACGTTGCCGACGATCTGACCGCGTGCGGGGCCTTTCCATGCCAGTTCCTCGATCCGCGGTTCGGGAGTCGCGGCAAAGGCGTTCGACGCGATCCGCGTTTCGGGGGCGCCGACCGAATGAATGACGAGGATGCCGTCCGACTTCGCAAAGTTGTTCTGTACAATATCGGCGTGCTGGGCGCCCGAGATGCGCAGCGACGCGCCATCGCGCCCGCTATCGGCGACGCTCGATCCGGTCATCGCAAACCACGGACCGAAGGTGCTTTCGTCGGTGCCCTTGCGCAACAAGTCGGCGACCATCGCAACGCGCGCAAAGCGGCTGCCGGTGATTGTCAGCCGCTCCATCGGATACCAGCCTTTGGGTTCCTGTTCGCCGGTTGCGACCACCACGACGCCCATCTCGGCGAAATCGCTGTTCGTGATGGTCACATCGTCGGCGAAGGTGCCGGGCGCAATCGCGATGCCGTCGAGCCGGCCCTTGCCGGGGCCGCGCACCGAAACGTCGCCAAGCGTTATATTATAGTTGGGAGCGACGCCGCTCCCGACCGCGATCAGCGCAGCTTCACCGGGCGCACCGCTTGCATCGATCGCGAGATTTTGGAGCTGTAATCCGCCCCCACCACCGATCTGCATCAACTGCGATGCGACGCGAAGCACAGGCTTGGCATCCTTTGCTCCCGCGATGGTCAGGCGGTGGTCCAGCGCGAGCGGCACCGCGACTTCGTAGATACCCGTCGCGAGCGCGAGCGTGTCGCCCGCCTTGGTCTCGGCCACTGCTTCCGCGAGCGAGGCGCCCGCAGCGAGCGACCGCGTGCTGCCCGCGCCGAATGCGGCTTCGGGCGCATCGCCGCGATACCAGCTCGCGCCGACCTCGGCTCGCGCCACCGGCTTCAGGTCGCGCGGAGCGCCTACCGCAGCAAGCGCCGGATCGACCGGGTAAAGCAGACCGTTGGCGGCGCGATCGAGCTTCACCTCGCGCTGTTCGACGCCCGCCCCCAGCAGTGGCTTCGCGACCTTTGCCTCCACATTGCCCGCCATCGCAATTCCGCCGATTTCGCCCTCGGCGCGGAACGGGTCCTGCCTTTTCGCACCAACGATCAAATTGCGATCGAACCGGCTGCCCGTCGGCGCGGCCGACCGTTCGGCGTCGGCGCCCGCGGCCAAAGTGATGCGCGCGCTATCGATGATGCTGTTGCCTTCGACCCGCGCGTTCGCGACCTGATGGTAGCGGTTGATCACCGAATTGGGCACGCCGTTCATCACGCTGATCGCGCTCTTGAACGAGGTGCCTGCGAGCCCCTCGAAATAATTGCCGCGCACGATCTGGTCGCGATTGATCACGCGAACGCCACCCGTGTCGGCGACGCCTTTGCCAAGGAAGATGTTGCGCTCGACGAGATTGCCGTTGCCGTGGCGAAGCACAAAGGCACCCTGCGCTTCGAGCACCAGATTTTCGCGGATGATATTGCCGCCTGACTTGATCGAGACGATCTCGACCTCGCCGCTGGTGCGGTCGAAGATATTGCGTTCGATGATGCTGTTCGACGCCGAGAGCGATTCCTCGCTGGTGCCGACGCGGATCGTCTCGCCGCCATTCGAGCCGAGCGGCGGGCGCGGGCCGAAATAATTGTGATCGATGCGGTGGCGGTTATCGAGCGGGTCGCCCGCGCGGCGGATCACCGCAAGCGTCACGCCCGCATTCGTCTTGCCCTCGAAATGCGAATGGTCGACGCGGTTGCCGGTGCCATAGAGCGCGACCCAGATATCCTCGGCGCGGCGGTCGGCCTTGCTATAACCGTCGATGACAACTTCGGTCACGCGCGTGTCGGTCGCGAGCGTTTTGGAATCGCGGCGGAAGCTGATCACCTCGTCAGTGGGACTCGCGCCATTTTTGAAGACGAGGCCCGAAACGAGCAAATGCTGCCCCCCGATGCGCAGATTCGACTGCCCGGTGAGCAGCACCTTGCCTTTGGTTTGCGCAGTCAGCGTGATCGGCTTGGTCGCGTTGCCGCTCCCCGTGAACACGATCTGGAAATCGCGCCATTCGCCATCGGCGAGGATGATCGTGTCGCCCGGCAGCGCCTTTTTCACGGCAGCTTTATATTGGGCTTGGTCCGACACCAGCATGTCGCGCGCCAGCGCCGGATGCGCCGTCGAAACCAACATCGCTACCGTCAGAACCGCTCTTATCTGCACTGCGCCTCACCCTTTTTTTGATTCTTGAGAACTGGACTATACAAGAGGTAGGACAATATCAACCGCATTTCGGTATACAAGATGGGTTGACATATTGGTCTGGCAAGACGAGCTTCCCGCAAAACAAAGCCATTGAGGGAGAGTGGGATGATTCGGGGCAGCCTGGTGCGCGTTTCGCGCGGCAAGATGAACTTCGCAGCGACACTGCTGGGCACGACGGCAATGGCCATGCAGGCCATACCGGCCTTTGCGCAGGATGCGGCCGCCGAAACCTCGACTGCCGACGATGCCGGCGATGATGCTATCGTCGTAACGGGCATTCGCAGTTCCCTTGCCACCGCGCTGGGCGAAAAACGCACCACCGATAATATCGTCGAGGTCATCCAGGCCGAGGATATCGGCAAGCTGCCCGACCAGAATCTTGCCGAAGTGCTGGAAAATGTCACCGGCGTTCAGATCACCCGCCAAGCCGGTGTCGGTAATGCGGTGCAGATCCGCGGCACCGATGCCAACCGCACCGAAATCAATGGCGTTTCGACCGTGGGATCGGGGGCGGGCCGTTCGGGCATCAGCTTCGAAGATCTGCCTGCCGCGCTGATCGCTTCGGTCGAGGTCACCAAGGTTCCGACGGCGCAGACGATCGAGGGATCGGTCGGCGGCACGATCAACCTGCGGACGATCCGCCCGCTCGACCTCAAGGACCCGCTGATCGCCGCCCGCGCCCAGATGGAGAACAGCGACCTGTCGAAGTCGACCCTGCCTCGCCTGTCAGCCACGCTCGGCAACCGGTGGGACACGGGCATCGGCGAAATCGGCATCGTGGTGAGCGGCAGCTATGCCCGGCAGGACGTCGCCTCGTTCAAGCCGCGAGTCGACCGCGACGCGTTGGTGCTTCCGGGCTCGGGCCCAAGCGCCGAAGCTTTTCCGTTCCTGCGTATCCAGTTCCTGCAGCAGGGGCTCGAGAATTACGAATATGAAACCTACAACGGCACTGCCGCGCTCGAGTGGAAGCCGAACGACGATCTGAAATTCTATTTCGACGCAACGCTGAACAACCAGCGCCGCGGCCAGCAGAGCCACCGCGTCCAGATTTCGGGCACCGCAACGCCTTCGGTCGTCGACGCCATGAACAACACCGATTTCGAGACGGTCGATTTTGGCTCGCTCAACGGTCCGAACGGCCCGATCGATCTTGGCAGCGTCGAGGCCGCGGTTGCCGGGACGATCGGGATCGGCGGCACGACCGGAAGCGTGGTCGATCCGAACCTGCGCACATCGAGCGATACCGGCGCGCGCGCAACCAAAAGCCGCGTCTTCGATTTCGGCACCGATTGGCAGGCAACCGACAAGCTGAACGTCCGCGCCGAGGTGTCGCTGTCGACCTCCAAATCCGATTTCCCGAACTTCTCGACCACACTCGACTTTATCAACCCGAACGGCCCGCAGCCCGTATTCGGTCGCAGCATCGACAATGGCGTGCCGATCGAATTCGACCTTCGCGGCGGCACACTTCAATTCGGCATCGATCAGGCGAGCCCCTTCGCGCCGACAACCGCCCAATTGCTCGATCCCGCAAACTATCAGCTACAACAGGTCACGCAGGGCGCCAACTCGACCGACAATCAGGAACGCGCCGCGCGTCTTGATTTCTCTTACGACACGACCGACCTCAACCCCTTCGTTACGTCGGTTAATTTCGGTTATCGCTGGAATCGGACATCGGCCGAGAACAGCGAATTCTCGAACAATGTCAGCCTGACCAACACGACCAGCGCGTGGAACCGCCCGTCGGGCGATCTGTTCTCCGACATATTGATCCCGGGCCCACGCAACTTCAACGCCGCGGATGGGCGCCGGCTCTATTTCCCCGACTTCCTGCTGATCGATGGCGGGCTGGCGTTCCGCGATCCGGCGAGCGTCCTGTCGTCGCTCAACGAAGCAATCGCCGCGAGCAACGCAGCACGGACGCAGGGCCCAGCGGTGGCTTCGCTGGCGACGCCGACCGAATCCTTTGCAGGCTTCTTCAAGATCAAGGAAACGACCAACGCTGCCTATTTCCAAGCGAATATGGAGGGCGAAATCGCCGGCATGCCGGTGCGCGGCAACGCGGGTTTCCGCTGGCTGCACACCAAGCTGTCGTCGACCGGCAATAATATCGCGAACGGGGCGGTCACGGGGCAGACGATCGCGAAGAGCTCATATAATTTTCTGCTACCGCGCTTCAGCCTTGTCCTCGAACCCGCGGACAAGCTGCTTGTCCGCGCGGGCATCGCGCGCGACATCCGTCGCCCGAACTTCGATACGCTGTCGACGTCCTTTTCGTTCGGCACCGGCGCGAACACACCGGTCGCGGTCGGCAACCCCGGCCTCGTTCCCGAAGCCGTGTGGTCGTTCGACCTTTCGGGCGAATATTATTTCGCGCCGTCGAGCCTGATCAGCATCGGCTTCTTCCACAAGAGCCGCACGAACCTCTTCGCGCAGCGGCAGGAAGATCCGGCGCCCAACCTCGATGCCAACGGCAATCTCAATATCTCGATCGATCCCGCCTGCCCCGGCGGCGGCATCTATAACCCGATCGCGAACCGCAACATCAACAACCCGATTCAGGGGGTCGGTATCTGCGTGCCGCGCAGCTCGACCTTCAACGTTCCGGGAACCACGACGCAGACGGGTATCGAAGTCGCATTCCAGCATGACCTGTCGGCATGGGAAGACATACTCGGTTTCGCCTCCGGCTTCGGCTTCATCGGCAACTTCACCTATCAGAAGGCGGGCGGGTCGGCGCGTGAATATCGCACCGCCGATGGTCCGCGGACGGTGTTCACGCAGCTCGGTTATCCCGGCTCTCAGGATCTGATCTCGCTGACCAACCTGTCGAAATATGCCTATAATGCGACGCTGTTCTACGACAAATACGGGCTCAACGCGCGTCTGCGCTACACATGGCGGTCGAGCTATGTGTCGAACGATCCGTTCTTCTTCGGCCTGCCGCTGATCAACGGCGCGCGCGGACAACTCAACGCCAGCATCAACTACGACATCACCGAGAATATCAATGTCGGCGTCGAGGGCATCAACCTGCTGCGCGGCGACCAGAACCAATATTGCGTGAACAACAAGGCGCTGCTCTGCTTCCAGGGCCTGACCGACCGCCGGATCACCGCCGGGATCAGCGTGAAGTTCTGATATACTCCGGTCGGACCGGAAGGCAGCAATGGTCTTCCGATCCGGCCGGCGTCAAGCCGTCACGACGGCCTTGCCCTGATCGGCAAAGGCGCGCTTCATGCGCGCAAAGGTCACGACCTGTCCGGTCATGATGTCGAGTTGCGACGCAATTCCGTGATCGGTCAAAATCCCGTCGGGATCGAAGAGCGGCTGGCTGCTGTTCGCGGTGACCGCCATGGGGGTCGGCCAACCGCGCAGCGCATGGGTGATCGAGCGCAGCGTCGCGAGCGTGGTGCCCGCCGCCTGCCATCCGCCAGCGACCGCGATCAGCCCGACCGCGCGACCGTCGAAATAGGGCTGCGCGTCGGACACAAGATCCTGCGCATAATCGAGCGCATTCTTGACCACCCCCGACACGGTGCCGTGATAGGCGGGCGAAGCGACAATAATGCCGTCGGCATCGCGCAGCGCGGCCATCAGCGCCTGTGCCTTCGAACAACGTTCGCTGCGGTGCGGGGCGTACATCGGAAGGTCGATGGCTTCGCCTGCGAAGAGCATGGTCGCCGCGCCTTCCGCTTCGCAGCGGATGAGCGCGTGGCGGAGCAAGCGTTCGGCCGAGCCGCCGGCGGTGGCGTTGCCGCCGAGTGCGACGATGCGGGGGCGATCGATCATGAGATCCTCCTTAGTTGAAGGTCACCTGGCTGCCGCCGCGCAGGAAAGCGATGGCGTTGCGGCGGAGGTGGTTGGTGCCGGGGTTGAGAATCGGCTCGGGCGAATATTGCGCAAGATAGACGCGGCGCATGTTCGGAGTGGAATTCGATCCGGTCGCGTGGAGAGCGAGGCTGGAGAAAGCGACGATGCTGCCGGCCGGAACCTCGAGCGTCACGCCTTCGCTGTCGCCGGTGTAGCCGACGAGGTCGTTGCTGCCCGGCTGACGGATGTGCGGGACGATGCCCTCGCGCGTTTCGGGCGCCTGCGAGAAAGGCAAGATACGTACGGTGCCGTTGGCGACCGTCGTATCGTCGAGCGTGCACCAGCAAGTCAGGTACGGCTTGTGATCGGCGGGGCCCCCGTTGCCGACGACATAACCCGAATCCTGGTGCCAGCTGAACGGCATGCCTTCGCTCGCGCCCTTCACGACATATTGGTCGTAGAAGAAATAAGCGTCGTCGCCGAGCGTCGCGCGGCAGACGTCGGCCATCGTTTCGCTGAACAACATATTCCGGAGATCGGGCTGCTGGCGCTGGCATTCGCCGGCGAAGTAACGCTTGCCCTTGTGGCTGATACCATCGACTTCGACGCCTAACGCGTCGAGGCGCGCGTTTTCGCGGTCGATCACGCGGCCGCATTCTTCGCGGAGCAGGTCGAGCAGCGGGCCTTCGAGGATGCGTTCGAAAACCGCATAGCCTTCGGTGGCGAATTGTTCGCGCTGCGCCGCATAATCCATCTTCACTCTCCCGTATCTTTTCGATCTTTACGCATATCGCAGAGGACGGTCATCGCATCCAATCGAATTGCATCCGCCGGTCATACGTCTATACTATGGCCTATGCGAATGAGACAGGTTGAGGCGTTTCGCGCCGTGATGATGAGCGGGGGCATTACCGCCGCCGCGACGATGCTCAACATCAGCCAGCCGTCGGTGAGCCGGCTGATCGCCGACATGGAGCGCGCGGTCGGTTTCCGGCTGTTCGACCGGCGCGGCGCGCGCGTGCATCCGACCGCGCAGGCGCAGGCGCTGTATGAGGCGGTGCGGCGAAGCTATGCGGGGCTCGACCTGCTCGATCAGGCGGCGCGGCGTATTCGCGCCCACCCCGTCGGGACGGTGCGGATCGCGGCGCTGGCGGCGATCGCGATGGCGATATTGCCCGCAGTGATCGCGCGCTTCCGTATCCTGTATCCCGACATCAAGATCATCGTGGAATCGCTGGGGCAGCGCGCGATCGAGGAGCGCGTGTTCCTGGGGCAAGCCGACCTGGGCGTCGGGGTCGATATGCAGGGACGCGAGGGCATAAGGTCGACCCCGCTCGCGCGCGCCGAATATGTGTGCATCCTGCCCGCCAATCACCCGCTGGCCGCGCGCGAGCGACTGGAAATTGCCGATCTGGCGGGCGAGGAGTTCGTCGGCCCGATGCACGAAGCCGATGCGCTGTGGACCGGGATCGACACCGCGCTGGAAACATCGGGCATCAGCGTGTCGCGACGGCTGGAAACGCAACATTCGCAGATATTATATGCCTTCGTCGAAGCCGGGCTGGGCGTGACGATCGCCGAACCGTTCAGCGCGCCGCGCTTTCATCGGCTGGGCGTCGCCGTGCGGCCCATCTCACCGCCGGTCTATCTCGATTTCGCGCTGCTGGAGCCCGATATCGGCCCGACGCCGGAGATTGTGGCGTGGCTGAACGCCGATGTGCAGCGCGAAACGGCGGCATGCCTTGCACATGTGCAAAAGGTCGTCTCGTCCAAGTCATAGCATTTGGACATAATATACCGACATTTCTCGATTGGACTGATATGATTTACGCGCGCATCCCTATGCGTGGCGAGTTGGCCCTTGGGCCGACCGGATGATTCTCGGCCGATTTTCGCGGCCGCGCCACGGTTCCAAGGTCCAGGCGAACGCATGATCCGCCGGACGCGAGTGGGGAGGTTTTCGATGAAGACGACGAAGTTCAAGCTGGCTCTGGCGCTTTCGACCACGATGGCGATGGCGCTGATCGCCGCCCCCGCCGCAGCGCAAGACGCCCCGGCCGAAGCCGACGCACCGTTCGCATCGACCGACATCATCGTCACCGCGCAGAAGCGCGAACAGAATTTGCAGGACGTGCCGGTCGCGATCTCGGTCGTGTCGGGCGAGCAGCTCGAACGGTCGAACGTCAATTCGGCCGAGCAGCTTTTCCAGCGCGTCCCCACGCTGACCTTCCGCAAGGGCAACACCAACAAGGATTCGGCGCTGTCGATCCGCGGCGTCGGCACGATCAGCTTCTCGTCGGGCGTCGAGCCGTCGGTTTCGACCGTCATCGACGGCGTCGTCTATGCGCGCACCGGCCAGCAGACGTCGGATTTCCTCGACGTCGAGCGCATCGAAGTGCTGCGCGGTCCGCAGGGCAGCCTGTTCGGCAAGAATGCCAGCGCCGGCGTGATCAACATCGTGTCGCGTGAGCCCAGCAACGAGCTGGGCGGATACATCGACGCCGCCTGGTATGAGGGCAATGAATATCGCATCCGCGGCAGCATCGGCGGCCCGCTGGGCGACGGCATCCGCGCGTCGCTGACCGGTTTCTGGTCGCAGTATGACGGCAACGCCCGCAACGTGTTCAACAACCACAAGGTCAACGGGTACGAACATTGGGGCGTGCGCGGCAAGGTGATCGCCGAGCCGACAGACAATCTGAAAATTACGCTGATCGCCGATTATTCGAAGAACAGCGACAATGGTTTCGCCGACAGCATCGGCACCGTCTTCTCGTCGGCGTTCAACAATGCGGTGTTCATCCCGAGCCTCGCGCCGCTGACGCTCGACGGCAAGAACAAGGATATCGACAACGACCTCGATCCGTACACCAAGGACAAGAATAGCGGCGTGTCGGGGCAAATCGACCTCGATCTGGGCGGGGTCACGCTGACCTCGATCACCGCATATCGTCACTGGTATAACTTCCAGCAGCGCGACGGCGATTTCCGGTCGGATGCACCGCGTTACGTAAACACCGGCACCGCGACGGGCGACGTCCGTTCGCACGATCGTGGCGACCTGAAGTTCGACCAGTTCACGCAGGAGCTGCGCATCGCGTCGGCCAATCCGCAATTCTTCGAATATGTTGCGGGGCTTTATTATTATCACACGAAGGAAGTCGATTTCTTCAACCGGACGGTTACGAGCTGCACCGCATCGACGCTGCCGACCGTCGGCGGGCTGACGCCATGCGCCGCCGGATCGTCGACCTATCTGACCAACGAGGGCAACGCCGATTTCACGACCAAGCTCACCAGCTATTCGGCGTTCGGCCAAGCGACGCTGAACTTTACCGATGCGTTCCGCGGCATCGTCGGCCTGCGCCATACCAATGACAAGGTCAGCTATGACTTTGCCCGCCGCTCGACTTCGCTCGCCGCCTTCTCCGGCGTGAACCCGGCCTTCGCCTCGGCCGGGTCGATCAAGGACACTGGCTGGTCGGGCAATGCCGGCCTGCAATATGACCTGACCGACGATATCGTCAGCTATGCGACCTATACCCGCGGTTACAAGGGTCCGGCGCTCAACGTGTTTTTCAACATGCTGGCGCGCGATACCGGCCGCATCGATCCCGAAAAGTCCGATGCCTATGAAGTCGGCCTGAAGACCCGGCTGTTCGATCGCCGCCTGACGCTGAACATCGCGGGCTTCTATGCGAAGTACGACAATTATCAGGCGAACTTCCTCGATCTCGTCGCCGGGCAGGTCGTAACCCGCCTGACCAATGCGGGCACGGTGTCGACGCGCGGCATCGAAATGGATTTCAACGCCGCGATCACCGACGATTTCTCGCTGTCGGGCGGCTTCAACTACACCGACGCGCATATCAACAAGTTCATCTGTCCGTCGGGCGCGGCGGTCACCTGCGCCGATGCGATCAACGGCAAGCCGCTGCCCTTTGCCCCGAAATATAAGGGCACGGTGACGATGGACTGGCGCCTGCCGCTGAACATCGACGGCTTCAACGTCGATCTGAACAGCTCGCTCGTCTATCAGAGCCGCACCCAGTTCGACATCAACCAGAACCCCAATGCGTTCCAGAGCGCCTATGCGATCTGGGATGCCGGGATCAAGGTGAGCACCGACGACGACAAATACAGCCTGTCGTTCATCGTCAAGAACCTGACCGACAAGCAGTTCGTGATCCAGCGCATCCCGAACGGCACGTCGTTCATGCGCCAGATCACCCCGCGCGATGCCGAGCGTTATTTCGGCGTCACCGCACGGATGAATTTCTGACGACCCCCCTGCCCCGCCGCGTCCGTCCACGATGCGGCGGGGACTCCCGCTTCCTCCCTGTCGCGCAGCGATGGGGAGGTGGCAGCGGCCTTGGCCGCTGACGGATGGGCGATTGCGCAACGTCGCGGCCCCTCCACCATCCTACGGATGGTCCCCCTCCCCATCGCTTCGCGACAAGGAGGATATTATGAAGGCTTGGAAAGGATCCTCCCCATGGCGCTTGATGCGCGCGACACCGGCTTTGCACTCCGCCTCGGCGGGCAGGTGATCCTCTCGCATCAGGGCGGCGCGCCCTGTTTCTTTGTCGGGCGCGGCGAAGCGCATGTTCATTCGAAGCTTGGGCATTTCGATGTGTCGCAGACGGTGATCGAGCGTATTGCGCTGGGGCATGTCGAGGTCGATGGACCGGTCATACGATTTGCCGAGGCCGCGGGTTCGCCCTGGCTGCTCGAAGCGCGCATCGCGGGCGACGGCGACGATGCGACGATCGCGTTGACGGCGCTCGATCCGGCGCTCAACCGATTGTGGCTGCGCATTCCCGCCGACGCGGGCGAGCATGTGTGGGGCGGCGGCGAGCAATTCTCCTATTTCGACCTGCGCGGGCGGCATGTCCCTTTGTGGTCGAGCGAGCCGGGTGTTGGCCGCGATCCGTCGTCGGAGCTGTTCCGGCAGGTCGAGGCGCACCGCAAGGGCGGCGGCGGCAGCCCGACGCACACCAATTACCCGCAGCCGACGTTCGTGAGTTCGCGGCGGTACGCGCTGCATGTCGACAGCTTTGCCTATTCGGCGTTCGATTTCCGCGACGAGGGTTATCACGAGGTCGAGGTGTGGGAGATTCCCGCGAAGATCGAGCTGTGGGCGCGGCCGCGCTTTGCCGAGCTGGTGTCGGCGCTGTCGGCGCGCTTCGGGCGCCAGCCGCCGCTGCCCGAATGGCTGCTGAAGGGCGCGGTCATTGGCCTGAAGGATGGCGACAACAGTTTTGCGCGGCTCAAGGCCTATGAGGAGGCCGGGGTCGCGGTGTCGGGACTGTGGTGCGAGGACTGGGTCGGGCTTCGGATCACCAGTTTCGGCAATCGGTTGTTCTGGGACTGGCAGTGGAATGCGGAGCGCTATCCCGAATTGCCGGCGCGGATCGCGGAATTGCGCGAGCGCGGGATCCGGTTCCTTGGTTATGTGAACCCGTATCTAGCGGTCGATGGTCCGCTCTATGCCGAGGCCGCGGCGCAGGGGTTTATGGTGATGCGTCCCGACAAGGACGAGCCCTATATAATTGACTTTGGCGAGTTCGATTGCGGACATGTCGATTTCACCAATCCGGCGGCCGCAGCGTGGTTCGCCGACACGATCATCGGCGAGAAGATGATCGATTTCGGGCTGTCGGGCTGGATGGCAGACTTTGGCGAGTATCTGCCCGTCGATGTGCGGCTGGCAAATGGCGAGAGCGGGATGACCGCGCATAATCGCTGGCCGGCGCTGTGGGGCGAAGTGAATGCCAAGGGCATCGCCATGCGCGGGCAGACCGGCGAGATGATGGTGTTCATGCGCTCGGGCGCGACCGGCGTTCAGGGGCATTGCCCGATGCTGTGGGCGGGCGACCAGTCGGTCGATTTCAGCCGCCACGACGGGATCGGGACGGTGATATGCGCCGCGCTGTCGGCGGGGATGCTGGGCAACGCGCATCATCACAGCGATTGCGGCGGCTATACCAGCCTGTTCGAAACGACGCGCGATGCCGAACTGGCGATGCGCTGGGCCGAGATGTCGGCGTTTACGTCGATGATCCGCACGCATGAGGGCAACCGGCCGCGGCAGAATGTGCAATATGACGATGACGCCGAACTGCTCGCACATTTTGCGAAGATGACGCGGATTTATGCGCATCTGGCGCCGTATATCCGGCGGCTGTCGAAGGAGGCTTCGGAGACGGGGTTGCCGGTGCAGCGGCCGCTGTTCCTGCATTTCGAGGACGATCTCGAAACCTATGCGATCCAGACGTCGTATCTGCTCGGGCCCGATCTGCTTGTCGCGCCGGTGATCGCGACGGGGAAGAGCGAGTGGACGACCTATCTGCCCGCCGGGGCCGACTGGGTGCATGTCTGGTCGGGGCAGAGCTATGCGGGCGGGAGCGATGTGACGGTCGCGGCGCCGTTCGGGGAGCCGCCGGTGTTTTACCGTGCGGGGTCGGCGGATAGCGCGCTGTTCGACGGGATCGTCTCGGCCTGAGCCACCTCCTTCAGCACATCGACGAACGCGGCGACGAGCGCGCTGCGGCTGCGGTTGCGGAGGAGATGAATGGCATCGCGGGTGACTTCGGATGGCGGCAGCGCGATCATCGCGAGGCCGCTACGGATCGCGAGGCGCTGCGGCACGACGGTGATCGCGCGGCCGCTGCGTGCCATGTCGAGGCAGGCGGCGGTGGAATCGAGCTCATAATCGGGGAATTGCCCCGCGGCGACGCGGGCGCGGAGGGCGCGGGGGAAGTTACTGCCCGGTGCAGGACGCGGGAGCGCCCAGGGGAAGTCAGCGCTGTCGCCCGCCCCTTTCGCGAGCGGATGATCGAGGGCGCAGACGAGCATCAAAGGTTCGGGCGGGAGCGGAATGCAGAGCACCTCGTCGGCGTGGCCCGAGGATGCGAATTTGGCGCGGTTGCAGACGACGAGGTCGAGGCGGCGGTCGACGAGGGTTTCAAGCAATTGCTCGGACGGGCCGCCGGTGACGGTGACGCGCACGCCTGGGTGGCTTTCTGCAAAGCGCACGATTGCGTCGGTGAGCAAGGGCTGCAGCGGATAGGGACCGCTGCCGACCGCGACGGTGCCGCCGCTCGGCTGGCCGAGGCCGCGCGCTTCCTGTTCGAGGTTCGCCGAGGCAGCGATGACGTCGCGCGCCGAGCGGATCAGGCGGTCGGCGTCGCTGGTCGGTCGGACATAGTGGGTGGTGCGGTCGAAGAGCGTGGCGCCCAGTTCTTCCTCGAGCTTCTGGATCGAGCGGGTCAGCGCCGACTGCGTGAGGCCGAGTTCGTCGGCGGCGCGCGCGTAGCTGGCGAGACGGTAGAGCGTGTCGAAATGGCGGAGGCGGCGGAGGTTCATGGCGCGCACCATATCATTCCTGTTTTGCAATACCAATAGCACCGTGATGCGCATAGCGTGAGGATATGAGCAGCACCCAACTCGATGCGCGGCGGCGTGTGCAGGTCTTTGCCGAACTGGAATCGCGGACGTTCGACCTCGCGGTGATCGGCGGCGGGATCACCGGCGCGGGGATCGCGCGCGATGCGGCGATGCGCGGGCTGTCGGTCGCGCTGGTCGAGGCGCGCGACTATGCGAGCGGCACGAGCAGTCGAAGCTCGAAGATGATCCATGGCGGGCTGCGCTATCTGGCGCAGGGCGACATTGCGCTGGTCAAGGAAGCGGCGTCGGAGCGGCAGATCCTGCGGCGGATCGCCCCGCACCTGACGCGGCTGTCGCCCTTCCTGATCCCGACGACGAACATGGCGATGACCGCGAAGCTGCGGACGGGGCTGTGGACGTTCGAGAAGCTCGGCAGCGTGCCCGAGGCCGAAAAGCATGAGGTGATCGGGCTGGCCGAACTGCAGCGGCGCGAGCCGTTGATGCGCACCGATAAGCTCAACGGCGCGGTGCTGTATCCCGAATTCCTGACCGACGATGCGCGGCTGGTGCTCGCGAATATCCGCAGCGCGCAGGGTGCGGGCGCGGTGGTCGTGAGCCATGCGGCGGCGTCCGAGCTAACGGGTGACGGGCTGGTTGCGACGTCGACGCTCGACGACGGGCTGGGCGCGCGGATCAAGGCGAAGCTGGTCGTCAACGCCGCGGGCGCGTGGGTCGATCAGGTGCGCGGGCTCGAAGCGGGCGAAGGCGACGCACGCATGTCGCTGAGCCGCGGCATCCATCTGGTGCTGCCGCGCGTGCGGTTGACGATCAATTCCACGATCATCATCCGCGCGCCCGACAAGCGCAGCATCTTCGCGGTGCCGCGCGGGGCATTCACCTATATCGGCACGACCGACGTGTTCCATGACGGCGCCGATTACTGGCCCGCACCGACGCGAGGCGACATCGACTATCTGCTGCGCGCGACCGAGGCGGCGCTGGCGATCGATCCGATCCGCGATGCCGAGATCGCCTCGCTCTGGTCGGGGGTGCGGCCGCTGATCGCGCAGCCGGGGAAGAAGGCGAACGAGGTATCGCGCAAGGACGAGATCTGGACCTCGCCCAGCGGGCTGGTGTCGATCGCGGGGGGCAAGCTCAGCGCCTATCGCGCGATGGCCGAGCGTGTCGTCGATCTGGTGGTCGAGCGGTTGGGCGCGACCGCTCTGCCTTGTTCGACCGCCGATGCGCCGCTGCCGGGCGGCTTTCGCGAGTTGCGGCTGGCCGGACTCGATCCGTTGGCGGCCGAGCGGCTGGCGGGGCTGTACGGCGACGAGGCGAACGAGATCGTGATCGCGGGCGGCGATGTCGCTGCCGAGGCGGCGCGCGCGGTGACGCACGAAGGCGCATCGACGCTGGAGGATTATTGGGTGCGGCGGAGTGCGCGCGCGTGGTTCGACGACGGTGCGGGCCTCGCGGCGCTGGCGCCTGCCGCCAATGTGATGGGCGCGCTGCTCGGGTGGGATGACGCCATGAAGGCGGACCAGATCGCGCATTGCCGCCGGATCAACGATGAGAGCCGCAGGCTTTTGGGAGAGTGAAATGAGTTCGATTGCCGAAGCCCTTGCCAGCCTTATCGGCGCCGACCGCGTCGCGAGCGATGCCGATGCGCTCAATGCGCGGCGTTACGACCAATGGGCGGTCAAGCATTTGCGCGACTGGCGCGGCGAAGCGGTGCCCGCGCCGGGGTGCGTCGTGCGGCCGCAGTTGGTCGAGGATGTCCAGAAGGTCGTGCGCTTCGCTGCAGAGATGCGCGTGCCGCTGATCCCCTATGGCCTTGGCAGCGGGGTGTGCGGCGGGATCCAGCCGACGCCAGACTCGATCCTGCTCGACATGAGTTCGATGAACCGCGTCCGTTACATCGACAGCGACGATTTGCTCGCGAGCTTCGATGCGGGGCTGAACGGCATGGCGGCCGAGGAAGCCGTCGCGGCGCACGGGCTGACGATCGGCCACTGGCCGCAGTCGATCGCGATCAGCAGCGTCGGCGGCTGGGTCGCAACGCGCGCGTCGGGGCAGTTCTCGACCGCTTATGGCAATATCGAGGACATCATCCATTCGATCGAGGCGGTGCTGCCGAACGGCGAACTGGTGACGCTGGGCAAGGCGGTGCGCGCCGCTGCCGGACCCGACCTCCGCCACTTGCTGATGGGCGCCGAAGGGACGATGGGCGTCATCACCGGGGTGACCTTTTCGCTGCGCGCGAAGGCGCCGCACCGGGATTACAGCATCTTTTACGCGAACGACATGCGCGCCGGGTTCGAGGCGCAGCGGCAGATTATCCGCGCCGACTGGCGGCCGCCGGTGATGCGCCAGTATGACGGGCGCGAGGTACGGCGGCTGTTCCGCGACTATGAACGCGATGGCAAGGCGATGCTGCTAATGGTCCATGAGGGGCCGAAATCTCGCGTCGATGCCGAACTGGCGGCGATGCACGAGATTTGCGCCAGCGCGGGCCTCGAAGCGGGCGATCCGATGGCGGCCAAGCAGTGGATCGAAAAGCGCAACCATGTGCCGAGCTGGCGCGACATGTTCGAGCGCGGCTATGTCGCCGACACGGTCGAGATTTCGGGGCGCTGGAGCGAAATAGGCGCGATCTATGACGACAGCATTGCGGCGCTCAACGCGATCCCCGGCGTGATCAACGCGTCGGCGCACAGCAGCCATGTCTATCGGTCGGGCATCAACCTCTATTTCAGCTTCGCCGCGACCTTCGAGGATAGCGCGAAGATGGAGCCCGCCTATTTCGCCGGCTGGCGCGCGATCATGGAGGCGACCGCGAAACATGGCGGCGGGGTTGCGCACCATCATGGCGCGGGGCGGCTGAGGAAGCCGTATCTGCACCATGATCTGGGCGAGAGCGGCGTTGCGTTGCTGCGGCAATTGAAGAATTGTCTCGATCCGGAGGGGATCATGAATCCGGGCAATCTGATACCCGATGCCTGAGCTTCTGCTCGCACTCGATGCGGGCACGACGGGCGCGCGCGCGATGCTGGTCGATCCGGCGGGCACCGTGCTGGGCGTCGACAAAAGGCCGATCGCGAGCCGCTTCCCCGGGCCCGGGATGGTCGAGCAGGATGCCGCCGAGGTCGGGGCCATCTGCCGCGCGGTGATCGATGGCGCGCTAGCGGCGGCGGGGCGCAGCATCGCCGATGTCGCCGCGATCGGGGTGACGACGCAGCGCGCGAGTATCGTGCTATGGGATCGCGCCACCGGCGAGCCGGTCGCGCCGATGCTGGTGTGGAGCGATCTGCGCGGGATGGAGGAATATAAGGCCCTGCGCGCGGCGGGTTTCACCGGCTGGCCGCAGGTGCCGTCGGCGAAGCTGCCTGCTGCGATTGCGCTGTCGGGGCGCGATCCGGCGGCGCTGCAATGGGGGACGCTCGATAGCTGGCTGATCTATAAGCTGAGCGGCGCGCATGTCACCGACGCCTCGGCGGCTTGGCTGACGGGCTATTATGATTATGCGAACGGCGCCGGATGGGATGCGGCGCTACTCGCGCACCAGCGCCTGCCAGCGAGCATGTTTCCGGCGCAGGTCGAAAGCTGGGGTCCGATTGCGGAAAGCGATCCCGCCGTGCTTGGCGTACACGTTCCGATCACCGCGCTGATCGCCGATCAGGAGGCTGCGATGGTCGCGCATGGTGCGCTGGGACGCGGCGACTGGAAAGCGACCTATGGCACGTCGGGCGTACTGATGGCCGGAACCGGCGAGACGCCCGAGACGATCCACAGCAGCATGCCCGCCGAGGCACTAGCTTTCGCCGGCGGGAAGCCGCGTTTCTGCGTCGAGGGGATGGTGATCACGACCGGGTCGATGATTGAATGGCTGTGCGGCGGGCTCGGCCTGTTCGCATCGCCCGCGGCGCTCGAAGCGGCGGCGGCTTCGGTCGGGGATGCGGGGAATGTGGTGGTACGGCCGTCGCTGGCGGGCATGGGCGCGCCGCACGGGAAATTCGAGGCGCGCGGACTGATCGCGGGGCTGAGCTTTGCCGACGGGCCGGGACAGGTCGCCCGCGCGGCGTTGCAAGGCATCGCGTTCCGTTTTCGCGAGATTGCCGAGGTGATCGCGGCGTCGCTGCCGGTGCCCGAGGCGCTGCCCGTCGCGGGCGGGCTGTCGGCTAGCGATACGCTGATGCAGTTGCAGGCCGACGCTTTGCAACGGCCGGTACGGCGGCACGCGGTGCGCGAGGCGAGCGCCTATGGCGCGGCGCTGGCGGCGGGGATGGGCGCAGGGCTGTTCGGTGAGAGCGATTTGAAGCGGCTCGCGCGGTACGATGCCGAATTTCTGCCGAGGGTGTCGCGCGACGAAGCCGATGCGGCGTTTGCGCGCTGGCGGGATGCGGTGGCGGTATGACTCAGCCCCATATTCCGTTTGTCCTGAGCTTGTCGAAGGACCGCCCTTCTTCCTTTCACCGACGGGAAAAGAAAGAACGGCCCTTCGACAAGCTCAGGGCGAACGGGATTTGGGTGACGCGGAAAGTGTCAGGCCCCGCTCACCTCGCGCCACAGACCGCGAACGATATCGCGCATGCGCTGCGCTTCATCCCAGCGGTTCGTGAGTTCGCTGCCGTCGGGCGCGGTGATCGCATAGGGCGGCGGGCCGAGTTCGCACATGAAGGTCAGCGCGTCATCGCCCCGCGCCTGTTCGAGCCAGAGTTCGAAGCCGCGACGCCACCACGCGATATGCTGGTCGAGCCAGGCCTGATGCTGCGGCGCGTCGAGCGCAACCTGGACCTGATGCGTTGTCGAGACGCGGCCGTGGAAATTATGGCTGCCCTGCAGGATCGTCTCGATCGCCGCCAGTTGGTCGTCGCGGAGCGGCAGTTCCATCTCGCCCGCGACGGGATAATGCGAGAGATCGGCGGTGAGCGGCAGGCCGGGGCGTTCCTCGAGCAATTGCAGCGTGAAAAGCAGGTCGTTGGTGAGGCGGCCGCGGTGAGTTTCGAACCACACGGGGAGCGGCGCATCCTTCGCCGCGGCGATCAGGCTGTCGATCAGGCGCAGCGCGGCGCGGAAGTCGGCGGTCGGGCCGGCGATCTGGACGTTGAGGTGATGCGCGCCGAGGCGGTGCGCTTCGCCGATCCAGTGGCGGAGCTGGTCGGCGTCATGGATGAGCACCTGTCCTTCCCATGCGAGGCCGAGCGGGTTCATGACGCGCGCGACGCCGTCGGTGCGCGCGGTGCGTGCGAGGTTGACGCCAACGCCGTCGAACCCGGCGGCGACGACCTCGTTCAGCGCCTCGTCGAGGCGATTTTCGATGTCGAAACCGGGGCATTTGTCGAGGCCCCAGACCGATTGAAGAACGAGCAATTCGGGCATTGGCTTCCTTTTCAGACAACGCTGTCATATCTTGTTGGGTGTCGGAGTCAACGATCCTGTCGTCATGCGGGACTTGATCCGGCATCCATGAATGCAGGCGTTGGGAGAATGGACCCCGGATCAAGTCCGGGGTGACGAAAGAAGAGAAAATGATGAGAGGATGAGATGATAAGCGAAGCCCCCACCCTGCCCGCCGCAGCGCCCTTGTCGCCCGCGTACCGCCGCTATGCGCTGACGGTATTGCTGATCATCTATATCCTCAATTTCCTCGACCGGCAGATCGTCTCGATCCTTGCCGAGCCGATCAAGAATGAGCTGCACCTCGCCGACTGGCAGCTCGGCGTGATGACAGGGCTCGCCTTTGCGCTTTTCTATACGGTGCTCGGCATCCCGATCGCGCGCTTTGCCGAAACGGGCGACCGGCCAAGGATCATCGCGGTCGCCGCGGGACTGTGGAGCGTGTTCACCGTTGCGTGCGGCTTTGCGCAGAATTTCGTCCAGCTCGTACTCTGCCGGATCGGCGTCGGGATTGGCGAAGCGGGGTGTACGCCGCCGGCGCATTCGCTGATCACCGACTATACGCCAAAGGAGAAGCGCGCCTCCGCCCTCGCCTTCTACTCGCTCGGAATTCCCCTGGGCGGGCTGCTTGGGCTCGCGATGGGTGGGCTGATCGCCGATGCTTATGGATGGCGGACGGCGTTCCTTGTCGCGGGCGCGCCAGGCGTGCTGATGGCGCTGATCGCGTGGGCGACGCTGAAGGAACCGCGGCGGCAGCAGATGAATGCCGACCTCGCGGCGCTAAAGGCCTCGCGGCCCGATTTCAGGACCGCGATGGCCGAGATCCGCAGCAAGCGCACCTTCTGGCTGATCGCCTTCGCCGCGGCGATCAAGGCGTTCATCGGCTATGGTGCCGCGGCCTTCCTCGCTCCCTTTTTCTTTCGCAACCATGCCGAGGAACTGACGGTGATCGCGGGCGATTTCGGGCTGGGGCTGACCGGGTTTCTCGGCGTTGCACTCGGCATCGTGCTCGGGCTGACCGGCGCGCTCGGGACGTGGATGGGCGGGCAGCTTGCCGACAAATATGGCGGGCGCGATTTGCGCGCCTATGTCGCGATCCCGGCGGTTTCGACCTTTCTCGGCATCCCCTTTTACATCGCGGGACTGATGGCGGATTCGGCGGTGTTCGCGCTGATCATGTTTGCCTTTCCGCCTATCCTCAACACGCTCTGGTACGGGCCGGGCTTCGCCGCGGTGCAGGGGCTGGTGCAGCCGCAGACGCGCGCGACGGCGGTGGCGGTGCTGCTGTTCATCATCAACCTGCTGGGCCTCGGATTAGGCCCACTCGGCGTCGGCGCGGTCAGCGATTTCCTCTCGGGCCCGATGGAGCTAGGATCGGCGGAGGGCGTGCGCTGGTCGCTGATGATCTTCATCCTGTTCGGCGCGCTCGCCTCGGCGCTGTTCTGGATGGCGCGCAAAACGATCCGTGAGGAGATGGTCAGTTGAGTATCGCGAGTATCGCCCTGCCCCGTATCTTCCGCATCGGCGGCGGGGCGTCGAAGCAATTGCCCGAGGTGCTGGAGTCGCTGGGGCTGTCGCGGCCGCTGATCGTGACCGATGGCTGGCTGGTGAGCAGCGGGCGGGTGGTGGAATTGGTCGATGGGCTGGCGGCGGCTGGGATTTCTGCGCGGGTGTTCTCGGATACAGTGCCCGATCCGACGGTGGCTTCGGTCGATGCGGGCGTGGCATTTCTGCTCGACGGTGAGCATGATTGCGTCGTCGGCTTCGGCGGCGGCAGCCCGCTCGACAGCGCCAAGGCGATTGCCCTGCTCGGCAAACACGGCGGGGCGATGGCGGATTACAAGGCGCCGCATGTGCAGGACGCGCCGGGCCTGCCGGTGATCGCGATCCCGACGACCGCGGGCACGGGGTCGGAGGCAACGCGCTTCACGATCATCACCGACGAGACGACCGACGAAAAGATGCTGTGCCCCGGGCTCGCCTATCTGCCGATCGCGGCGCTGGTCGATTACGAGCTGACCTTCACCAAGCCCAAAAGGCTGACCGCCGACACCGGCATCGACTCGCTGGTCCATGCGATCGAGGCCTATGTGTCGAAGCGCGCCAACCCGTTCAGCGATGGCATGGCACTGCTCGCGATGCGCGCGCTCGCGCCGAATTTGCGCCGCGTGTGCAGCGACCCGATGGACGCCGCGGCGCGCGAGGCGATGATGCTGGGCGCGACGCAGGCGGGGATCGCTTTCTCGAACAGTTCGGTCGCGCTGGTGCACGGGATGAGCCGGCCGATCGGCGCGCATTTCCATGTGCCGCATGGGCTGTCGAATGCGATGCTGCTCCCCGCGGTGACGGCATGGTCGGCGCCCGCGGCGCTGCATCGTTATGCCGATTGCGCACGCGCAATGGGAGTGGCGGACGAAGCCGAGGGCGATCAGGCGGCGGTGGCACGGTTGCTCGACGAGCTGGCGGCATTGAACCGCGAGCTCGAGGTGCCGGGACCGGCGGCATGGGGCATAGACGCGGCGCGCTGGGATGCGCTGGTGCCGACGATGTGCGCGCAGGCGGCGGCGTCGGGATCGCCCGCGAACAATCCGCGGGTGCCGGATGCGGAGGAGATGGCGGCACTTTATGCCGCGGTTTGGGCGGGATAACACCTTCGGTTAATCGACGGGCAAGGCGCGCTCTGCTTTAGCGCGCTCGCCCCGTCTCCCTCTCTCCTACGTCTCATCGAGGAGGCGGGGCATCCCCAAATCGTCATTGCGAGCGCAGCGAAGCAATCTCCAGCTATCGAACCTGCGCAAGGCCGATGGCAGGAGATTGCCGCGTCGCGTCGCTCCTCGCAATGACGGGTAGCTCAGAGTTCCAGCGGCCCGTGCTTCATCTTCGGCAGCACATGGCGCGCGAAGAGGTCGGCTTCGGCGGCGTGCGGGTAGCCCGAGAGGATGAAGGCTTCGATGCCCATGTCCTGATAGCGGGCAAGCTTCGCGAGCACCTGATCGGGGTCGCCGACGATCGCGGCGCCGCAGCCCGAGCGGGCGCGGCCGACGCCGGTCCACAGATTGTCCTCGACATAGCCGTCGTCGGACGCGGCTTCGCGCAAGGCAACCTGTGCGTTGACGCCGAACGATTGCGAGTCGAGCGACTTCGCCTTGATCTCGGCGCCCTTCGCGGCGTCGAGCTTCGAGAGCAGGCGGTCGGCGGCGGTGCGCGCTTCGCTTTCGGTGTCGCGCACGATCATATGCGCGCGATAGCCGAATTTGAGGGTGCGGCCGTATGCGGCGGCGCGCTGGGCCATGTCGGCGATGATCTCCTTCACCACCTCTTCGCGGTCGGGCCACATCAGGAAGACGTCGCAGCCCTTGGCGGCGGCGTCGCGCGCGGCCGGGGAAAGCCCGCCGAAGTAGAGCGGCGGCGCCTTGCCCGACACGGTCCCGACGCGCGCGGGTGCGACCTGCAGCTTCCAGAACTCGCCGTCATGGTCGAGTTCCTCGCCATTGAGCAGGGTCTTCAGGATATGCATCGCCTCGACCGTGCGGCGGTAGCGCGGTTCGGAGTCCATCGCCTCGCCGGGCATGTCCGAGGAGATGATGTTGACCGTCAGGCGGCCGCCGAGGATCTGGTCGATCGTCGCGATCTGGCGCGCGAGCTGCGGCGGCCAGCTTTCGCCGATGCGCACCGCCATCAGCAGACGGATGCGCTTCACCATCGTCGCGATCGCCGCGGCGAAGGCGGTGGTGTCGATGCCGAGCGCATAGCCCGAGGGGAGCAGGATATTGTCGAAACCCTGACTGTCGGCCTGCATCACGATGTCGCGGCAATGCTCCCAGCTCGATTTGAGCATCGGGTCGGGAACGCCTAGGAATTCATAGTCGTCGTCGCAGAGCGCCGAAAACCAGCTAACCTCGCACGAGCGGTCGGTCATGGCAGATTCTCCCCCATCGATGTTTGCAGCACCGCATACCATTCGGCGCGCGTCCAGCGCGGGGCGAAGGCCTGCGGAATTTCGCGGATACGTTCGACATTCTGCGTGCCGACGATCGGGATCGGGCGCGCGGGATGCGCCATCACCCAGCTGTAGGTCGCGGCGGCGCGCGAGACGCCATATTCGGCGGCCTTCGCGTCGAGCAGTCCGGCGACTGCGCGCGTGCGCTCGTCGGCCGGATCGCCGAGCCGGCCGCCACCGAGCGGCGACCAGGCGAGGAAGGACATGCCCTCGGCCATCGACTGGTCGAAGATACCGTCGAAGAGCGGGTTCAGGTGAAGCGGCGAAAATTCGCTCTGATGGCTGACCACCGGAACGGACAGGAATTTGGCGAGTGCCGCCGCCTGCGAGGGCGTGAAGTTCGAGACGCCAATCGCACCGATCTTGCCCGCGCGGTGCGCATCCTCGAGCGTGCGCGCGATTTCCTGCGGATGGGTGAGCAGGTCGGGACGGTGGATCTGCCACAGTTCGACATGGTCGGCGCGCAGGCGTTTCAGCGAAATGTCGATCGCCGACGTCAGATAGGCCGCGCTGCTGTCGTAAGGCACGCCGAGGATGATCCCGCCCTTGGTGGCAAGGACCATCTTGTCACGCAGGCCCGGAGCTTCGGCGAACACCTCGCCTAGCAAAGCCTCGGCGGAGCCGAAACCGCCGGGGGTGTCGCAGCCGTAGATGTCGGCGGTGTCGAACAGCGTGACGCCGGTTTCGAACGCGGCGTCGATCCGCGCGCGCGCCGTAGCCACGTCAACGCCGGCGAAGCGCCACATGCCCCAGGCGATGGGTGAAACCTCATGGCCGGCGATGGTCACATTGGCGGGAGCGGGAAGAAAATCTGACATCGCTGTCATATACTCCATAATTCAGGTCGAGGGAAGCGGCTTTGTTCGGATGGCGTGTCAGTGGGCGAGGATCGGACCGGCCTCGCCGTCCTCCTCCTCATCGACCGCGACGATGCGCGGCAGGATGAGGTGGATCGCGGCGAGCGCGACGAGATAGGTTCCGGCGCAGACGAGGAACATCGGCAGATAGCCCCTGCCCGTGTCGAGCGACCAGCCCGCGAACTCGATCATCGCCATGCCCGACAGATTGCCGGCAAAGGCGCCGATGCCGATCGCCGAGCCGACGATGCGCGCTGGGAAGACGTCGGTGGTGAGGCCGAAGAGATTGGTCGAAAAGCCCTGGTGCGCGAAGAGCGCGAGGCCGAGGATCATGGCCGCGACCCATGCGCTATCGACCCCGACGAGCAAGGGCACGGGCAGGATCAGCAGCGCATAGATGAGCATCGTCGTCTTGCGCGCGGCGTTCACGCTCCAGCCGCGGCGACCCATCAGATAGGACGGGAGAAAACCACCGGTGATGCCGCCGAGCGCGGCCATGAAATAGACGAAGGCGACCGGGAGACCGAGCGTGCCCTGCGTCAGCCCGAAGACGCGGTGAAACAGGTCGGGCATGAAGAATAGCAGGAACCACCACACCTGATCGGTGAGCGCCTTGCCGAGGATGACGGCCCACTGGCGACGATCGCGGAGCAGGCTGGACCATGCGATTTTCGGCGCGGCGGCGTCGCGCGCGGCGTTGGGCTGTTCGGGAATGCGGACGGCGAGCCAGACGACGACCCAGACGAGCCCGAGCCCGCCCGCGATCAGGAAGGTCGCCTGCCAGCCCCACATCATCGCCATCAAGGGAATGAGCAAGGGCGTCAGGATCGCGCCGACGTTCGGCGCGATCCCGCCGAGGCCAAGGACGAAACTTCGTTCCTTGGCGTTGAAATAGGTCGCCGCAGTCTTCACCGCGGCGGGGGTGCCGATCGATTCCGCGGCGCCGAGCACGGCGCGCGAGGCGACGAAGCCCGATACGGTGGTCGCAAAGGCGTGCGCCATGCCCGCAAGGCTCCACACGCCGACGCCGATCGCGAAGCCCCAGCGCAGCCCGACGCGGTCGATGAACCAGCCGGTGCCGAGAAATGCGAGCGCGGCGGCGAACTGGAAGGCCGAGGCCATGTGGCTGTAATCGCGGTCGGTCCAGTCGAATTCGGCCTGCAAGGTCGGCTTCAGCAGCGCGAGGATCTGGCGGTCGACATAGTTGAGGACGATCGCGATGAAGACGAGCCCCACCACAAGCCAACGGCGTTTATCGGCGATTTGCGCCAAGATCGTCTCTCCCCGAATCTGTCGTTGCCGGATAAGATAACGTTGTCATACTGGAAAGGACAGACGTTTTTTCATTACGGCGGGAATGGGGTGGGAAGCGTTCATCATTGCAATGATGCTTCAGTCAGAAATCCAACATCCACCCCGCCAATCCTCCCGCGAGAACGAGCGCTGGAGCGACCAGCTTTCCTTTCCAGCGCCAAACTATCGGAAGGGCGACCAAAAACAGGAGAACAGACACAAGGAGATTTGTCGAACGCCCTGCGGTAGACCAGCCGAGTTGCAACAGCGTCGCCGCAATCACCCCAACGACCGCCGCAGCTACTCCGGCCAACACACGATGCAGCGCGGGGTGCTCAACAACCGCCTCCAGCTGTTCGAAGAAGATCATCGAGAAAGCAAAGGCAGGCAGAAACATGCCCACCGTGATGGCGAGGGCACCCGGAAATCCCGCCGAGACATAGCCGACAAAAGTCGCGAAGATAACGAGCGGCGCGGGCAGCATCCCCGCAAATGCGACTCCGTCCAGAAAGCTCGCGTCGCTGATCCAGCCCCGGCCCACCGTGTCAGATCGCACGTAAGGGATCGCGGTGTAGGCACCGCCGAAGGTTAGGAGACCACCCTTCAATCCGGCGACGAACAGAGCAACTACCCCCACCTCGCTCGGCACACCAGCTACGGCGATCGGCGGTTCGGTTCCTAGCACAGCGAAGCCCACCAGGATCGCTGCGGCCGATAGGCCGGCCGCAATGATCGGCCGCTCCGCAAATGTGTAAATCAGTCCCGATGCGATCAAGGGTATCCAGAACGGCACACCCGCCAATGTCGCGGCGAGGGCGGCCCCGGCAAATAGCCACAGCAGCCAATCTTCGAGAATGTGCGTTCCGATCCGTTGCACCGCGCGCGCAATGATCGCCAGCACGACCACCTGCACACCAAGGAAAACTGACGCCAGTGCGGAGTTGCCGACGATCCAGGCGCTATAGACCCAAGCCGCCGCCAGCATCAGCAAGAAGCCCGGCAACATGAAACCGAGCCCGGCGATCAATCCTCCGATCCGCCCGCGGGCAAGCATCCCCAAATGAACACAAAGTTCGTGAGCTTCTGGTCCGGGCAAAATTTGCATGACGGCAAGCAAGCGGTTGAACCGCGCCGGTGAAATCCAACGCTCTTCCTCAACGAGAGCCTGCTTGACCATGGCGATTTGCGCGACCGGGCCACCGAAAGCGAGGAAGCCGAAGCGCAAGAAGCGAAGAAAAAGTTGAAACAATGAGATACTGGGCGGAGAATAGATATCGGTTGTCATTGCAAGCACGCTCCCTGCCGCAGGCGCGGCTTATGGAGCGGAACTTGGGCGAGGCTTCGCCTGAACGGGCGTCCGCATTGCCCGCGTCCTCTGTCTACCGAGGTCATATGAAAAAGGAAGATAGACTTTATTTCAACGCGGCGTTGGAATGACCACAATCGATCGTTTTCAGCCTTTCGGCGCCGCTGTCGAACCGCGCACGACCAGCTTGTGCGGCAATTGCCGGCGCTCGATCGTCTCGCCGAATTCGAGCAGCAGGTCGGCGGCGGCATAGCCCAAGTCGCGGATCGGTTGGTGGATCGTGGTGAGCGACGGCCAGACGACCTGTGCAAGATCGGTGTCGTCGAAGCCCGCGACCGAGAGCTGGTCGGGCACCGCGACGCCCAAGCGGTGCGCGGCAGCGAGGACGCCTGCGGCCATATCGTCGCTGCTCGCGAAGATCGCGGTCGGCGGCTGGTCGAGCGCCAGCAAGGCTTCGGCAGCAGCAGTGCCCGACTGGAAATCGAACTGGCCCGGAAAGACCAGCGCCGCATCGAAGCCGATGCCCGCGCGCTGGAGCGCCTGCCGGTAGCCGGTCAGCCGCTGGCCGCTCGCGAAATAATTGCCGTGGCCGGTGACGAAACCGATGCGGCGATGCCCGAGCGAGATCAGATAGGCCGTCATGTCGTCGGCGGCCTGCACATTGTCGATATAAACCGCCGATGTCGCCGTCAGATCGGTACCCGGCTGGACGCGCACGACGGGAATCTTGCGTCGGAACAGCTCGGCAAGTGCGGTGCCGACGTCGGTGACGGGCGGCGTCATGATGATGCCGTCGAGCTGCGCCTGATCGATCAGCGCCCCGATATCGTCGACGAGACCGGGCGAGTTGATGTCGCACGGCTGGACGATCATGCGGAAATCGGCCTCGCGGCACCGCTGTCCGACCCCCGCCTGCATGTTGAAGATATAATAGGGGCTGGGGTTGTCGTGGATCAGCCCGATCTGGAAAGAGCGCTTTCCGGCGAGTGTCCGCGCCGCCTGACTGGGGTGATAGTTGAGGCGCGCGACCGCTTCCTCGACCTTTTGCCGCATGTCGTCGCTGACATAGCGTTCCTTGTTGAGCACGCGCGACACCGTCTTGATCGACACGCCCGCGACGCGCGAGACGTCCTTGATCGTCGCCCGGGTCATGCGCGCTTGCGCTCCGTCCCCGGCTGGCAAATCGCTATCACGGCTCCGCATCTCCCCGTTCGGCCTGTTGACCATCGTTGTCTGCTTTGGCGCGTCGCGCCGCCCACCGCAAGAGAAGCCTTGCGCCGCCACCCGGCATCACGATATGACGCGACCTTATGACAACGCTGGACAGAAATGACTTAACCTCGATGCGCCATGCGCATTGGAACAATCTGCCGAGCGGCGGTGACCTGTTCGGCGAATTGCATCTGGCGCAGACCGTCGCAGGTGCGGCGCCGAAGGGCAGCTTCTTTCCCGGCCTCGCGGCCTGCGCCGCGGCGTCGGCCGCCGCCGCGTGGCTGTCCGATCATTATGGCTTTCCGATCATCCTTCTCGGGCTGCTCGTCGGACTCGCGCTCAATTTCATTTCGGCGAACGAGGCCACGCACCGTGGGCTGGACTTCGCGTCGCGCACCTTCCTGCGCATCGGCATCGTCGTGCTGGGGCTACAGGTCACCTTCATGCAGATCGCGGTGCTTGGGCCGGTGCCCTTTGCAGCGCTGATCATCATCATGACATTGACGATGGGGGCCGGATTCCTGGGGGCACGCCTGTCGGGACAGACGCCTTATTCGGGCCTGCTCGCCGGCGGCGCGACGGCGATCTGCGGCGCGAGCGCGGCGCTGGCGCTATATGGGGTGATCGGGCGGCAGCGATTGTCGCAGGCGCAGTTCGCGCTGACATTGGTCGGCGTCTCGCTCGCGAGCGCGCTCGCGATGACGATTTATCCGTTGCTTGCCAGCAAGTTCGGCCTTTCCGATGCGCAGGCGGGCTTCCTGATCGGCGCATCGGTCCACGACGTCGCGCAGGCGATCGGCGGCGGCTATGCCTTTTCCGACGCCGCGGGTGCGAGCGCGACGATCGTCAAACTCGCGCGTGTTGCGATGCTGGCGCCGGTGGTTGCGCTTGTCGGCCTGTTGCTGAAGCCCGAGGACGACGGCGATACGCAAATCTGGCGCCGCCTCGCCCTGCCTTGGTTTATCGTCGCCTTTTTCGCGGTGGTCGCCCTCAACAGCGCCGTCGCGATCCCCGAAGGCGTGCGCGGGGCGGCGCTGACCGCGTCGAAGGCACTGTTGCTGCTCGCGGTCACCGCGACCGCGATGCGCACCCGGCTCGACCTGCTGCTCGAAATGGGCTGGCGCGCAACCGTCCCCGTGCTGCTCGCGTCGCTGACGAGTTTTGCCGTGTCGCTGCTCTTCGCGCTGGCAATCGTCTAGAGACCGAGCAGCTTCCGCGCATTGCCCGAACGGATCTTCGCGCGTTCCTCGTCGGTCAGGTCGAGCTTGGCAAAAGCTTCGAGCGTCTTCGGCAACGAGATCTGCGGGAAGTCCGACGCGATCAGCACATGGTCGACGCCGACGTTGCGGATCGTCCAGACATATTCGGCCTCGATCGGCGAGTCCGCAGCGAGGATCACGCTCGCCGAAATATCGAAATAGATATTGTCGGCGACAAGATTTTCGGCGGTGCGCGCGAGCGCGAGGATGTTCCAGAAGCGGAAGCCGAGGCCGCCCATATGGCCGAAAATGAACTTCGTCTTCGGCGCCGCGAGCGCAAGATTGAAGAGCTTCTCATTGTCGTCGGGTACGATGCCGGCATTGTCCATCACGACGACCATGCCCTTGTCGCCCGCGCGTTTGACCAGCGCGAGCACGCGCGGATCGGCGGCGTCGAATTTCTGGGTGTGCGGGTGGATCTTGAGCAGCTTGACGCCGCGCGCGGCGACGCGATCGATCTCGGCCAGCGCGGCCTCGCCGTCATAGGGGTGGACCGTGGCAATCGCGATCATGCCCGGGGTTTTCGCAGCGAGCGCAATCAGTTCGTCGTTGCGTTTGGCGATATCGGAGGGGTTGCCGACGAGCGCCTGGTTCGGGCCGCCGAACCACATCGCACCGAACGCGTCGACCGATTGCCCCGACGCCTTGAGCTGCGCCCGATATTCGGCCACCGACGCCTCACCCTTATGCAGATGGACATGGGTGTCGATGACGGCCTCCTGCGCAAAAACAGGCGTAGCAGGCGCCAGCAGGGCGATCGAGAGCAGCAGGGTTCGCATGAAAGCTCCGGAGAGAGAAAGACTGGATGCGCCGACCTGCCACAAAGCCGGCGCCCGGCCAATTCCCACAAGCCAATGCCGCCCCCGCCGGGAGAATGCGGGGGCGGCATCGGCCTGCGCCTGCGGGACGCTTATTTGCGGACTATGACCTTGAGATAGGTCGCCGGGATTTCGGTGCGATCGGCACCGCCGCGATTTTCGCGTTCGAACAATTGCTCAAGCTCGGTCTGAAGCTCGGCGCGGCGGCCGCTTGCCTCGGCGGCAGCGAAGGCGTTCATCGTCGGACCGTAATAGTCGCGGAAGATCGCGAGAAATTCGCGCGGGCTTCTGGCGTAGCGGAAGGTGTAGGTCGCACGTTCGCAGCTGATCCGGTCGTCTGCGACACCCGCGGCGCCGAAGCGTTCGCGCACCGCTTCCTCCTGCCCCCAGGTCACCGGGCTGATGAAGCCTTCGGGCGGCGGCGGGGTGTAAGCGGCGCAAATCTTGAGCACCTGCGCAATGAGGGTCGGATCGCCGGGAATCCAGTTGCCCATTACGATGCGCCCGCCGGGGCGTGTCACGCGGACCATTTCGGCGGCGGTGTCGAGCGGCCGCGGCGCGAACATCGCGCCGAAGATGGTGACGACCAGATCGAAGCTGTCGTCGGCCAGCGCATCGAGATGCGAGGCGTCGCCTTCCTCGAAACGCAGGTTCGAGAGGCCGGCTTCACGCGCGCGGACATTGCCGGCGACGACGAGGTTCGATGCGATGTCGACGCCGAGCACCGCCGCGCCGCGGTACGCCGACGGCAGCGCGGTGGTGCCGTCGCCGCAGCCGAGGTCGAGCACGTCGAGCCCGGCGTGGACGCCGAGACTGTCGATCAGTTCGTCACCGCTTTCGCGCATGCAGGCGGCGAGACGGGTAAAATCCCCCTTCTCCCAAAGAGCCTTGTTCGGGTTGGCGGGGGTTGATAGATTTTCGGTCTGCGGCGCGGCGGGGGGCGCGGCCGCTTTGGTGGTTGCAAGCGTCACTATAGTCTCCTTGATCCGAACCGGGGGGTGGTTCGATGGGGACACCGAATAAGCTTTCCGTGGTCCCATGCTTGAAGACGGCATGGAGAATTTATGGAGAAATGCCGCTTTGTCCTTTGGCGCGTCCCTGATCTATCGCTTCGAAGGCTTCGAGCTCGACCCCGGCAAGTTCGAGTTGCGCGAACTGGGTGAGGCAAAGCATCTGGAGCCGCAGGTGCTGTCGCTGCTGATCCTGCTCGCGAGCAACGCCGATCGCCTCGTCAGCAAGGACGAGATCATCGAAAAGATCTGGGGCGGGCGGATCGTGTCCGAAGCTGCGGTGGCGTCGCGCGTCAAGGCGGCGCGGCAGGCGCTGGGCGATGACGGCAAGGAACAACGCTTCATCCGCACCGTCCATGGCAAAGGGTTCCGGTTCGGCGCGCAGGTCACATTCGATCAGATGCATGAGCCCGCGCGGGTCTTCGCTACCGTCTCGGCCGAAGCGACTCCCCAAATTACGGCGGCAGAGGAGCGGCCGTCGATCGCGGTCCTGCCCTTTCACCTTGTCGGCGGCCCCGGCCCGTTGTCGATCGTCGCCGACGCGCTCGCCGACGAGTTGATCGGCGACCTTTCGCGGCTACGCTGGCTGCTCGTGATCGCGCGCACCTCGACCTTCCGGTTTCGCGGGCAGGACATCGGATGCGAGCAGGTCGGGGCCGCGCTGAATGTCCGCTATTGCCTGACCGGGACGCTCGAGGAAGCGCGCGGCAAGGTCATGCTGGCGGTCACGCTCGCGCGGACATGCGACGGCGCGGTGGTGTGGGCCGACCGGTTCACCGCCGGCGGCGACGAATTGCACGAATTGCGCTGCGAAGTGCTCGACGCCGTGGTCGCCAATCTGGAGACGCGGATCATCCAGAATGAGGTCGAGCGCGCGCGCCGGATGCCCGCGGGCGGGCTGGATGCCTGGTCCTCCTATCACCTCGGGCTCGACCATATGTTCCGGTTCAACCGGTCGGACAATGCGCGCGCGGCGTCGCTGTTCGCGCAGGCGCTGGCGCGCGATCCCAATTTCTCTCGCGCGCTGTCGGGCCTGTCCTTCACGCGCTTTCAGGATTGCTTCCTGCAATATTCGCCCGACTCCGACGCAATGGCCGAGCAGGCACGCGCGTTCGCCGAACGTGCGGTGCAGGTCGATCCGCTCGATCCCTTCGCGCATCTCAACCTCGGCCGGTCCTTGTGGTTCGCCGACGCGGTGCCCGAAAGCATGGAGCGGCTGTCGGCGGCGATTACGCTCAGCCCCAATTATGCGCAGGCGATCTATTCGAAGGCGTGGGCCGAGATGACGCAGTGCGACGTCGGGCATAGCGACGAAAATGCGCGATTGGCCCTCCGCCTGAGCCCGCTCGACCCGCTACGCTATGCCATGCTGGGGGTACGGTCGGTCAGCGCGCTGATGCGCGGCGACCACCAGAGCGCGCTCGAATGGGGCGAGCGTGCAGCGCAGTCGCCGGGAGCGCACAAGCATATCGCGGTGATCGCGGCAATTGCGGCGGAAGCCGCGGGCCATCACGAACGCGCGGCACAGTGGATCGCGCGCGCGCGGCAACTCGACCCGCAGGTGTCGCAGGCGACCTTCCTGCGATCCTTCCCTTTCGCCGCGACGACCGGGCGCGAGGTGATCGAACGGACGCTGCAAGCAACGGGGCTCTGACACCGTCAGAACCCCGCGCCTTATATCAGAGCGGCGATCCGCCGAGCTTGTAGGTGAGCTGCATGAAGACGCTGCGCCCGATGCTGTCGAACCAGCTGGTGTTGTAATAGGGATAGCCCGACCAGGTCGGATCCTTCACCGGCATCTTGTCGAAGACATTCCGCACCGTCAGCGAACCGCGCATATGATCGGTGAAATCATATTGCAGCGTCGCGTTGAACAAATAGCTGGCCTTGATGAAGGCGTCCTCGTCATAGTTCGGCAGCTTGCCGAGGCGCGTGCCCGAGAAGGTGAACTGCACGCCGTCCGATGCCCAGCTGATGCTGCCGTTCGACTTGTCACGCGGCAGATAATAGCCGCTGTCGGCCGCCAGCTTGTTCTCGATCGGATCGCCCGTGTACTGGGTCAATGTGTGCTTGAACACATGGCTGTGCGCGAGCGACAGGGTGAAGTCGCCGAAGCTGGTGGGCAGCGTGCCGCGGAAAGCGACGTCGATGCCGCTCGTCTTTTCGCGCGCGACGTTGATCGGGTTGATCGAGACCGATTCGATCTCGCCAGCCAGCGCGCCGGTCGCGAAGCGGTTGACGCGCGCGATTGCCGCCTGACAAGTCGGCGAATTGGGATCGAGCGTGGTGTTGCCAGCGCCGTCGGGGCGGCAATCGGCCTCGTCGCGCGTCAGTTCGCTGGCACGCAGATCGTTGACCTGATTGTCGAGCGACACGCGGAAATAATCGACCGACAGGCTGATGCGGTTCGACGGCGCGAAGACGAGGCCGGCGGTCAGCGTCTTGCCGGTCTCTGCCTTGAGGTCGCGGTTGCCGCTGCGCTGCGCGACGATGTCGACTTCATAATCCTCGCAATCGCTGATCCCCGCGCCCGGTGTATCCTGACGGCAGGTGTAATAGTCGACCACGCTGCTTTCGACATTGCCCGGACCGGTGAACAGATAATGGAGGTCGGGCGCGCGGAAGGCGGTACCATAGGCGGCACGGAACAGCAGGCTGTTCGTCGGGCGCACCTCGACCCCGCCATTATAGGTGAATTTGTCGGCATTGCGCCCGGCATAGCCGAAGCGGTCGTAGCGGCCGGCCCCCGTCAGCGTGACGAAATCGAGCACGGGTATGCGCACTTCGCCGCCGACCGCGGCATGGCTGCGCTTGCCCGAACCGTCGCTGTCCTTCCAGCTGTAATAATAGTCGGTGAGTGCCAGCGGATCGGGGCGGAGATTATAGCCTTGCTTGCCATATTCGGCGACGACCGCGACGCCGACGGCGCCCGCGGGCAACTGGAACAGCTCGCCATTGGTCAACGTCACCTGCGCGTTGCTGGTCCAGCTATAGGGGCGATAGACGGTATCGGCCGAGATGCTGTCATATTCGGCGGGCGTCAGCCTGCGATACAGATTCGTCGCGGGATCGGCATTGAACGACGGATAATCGTCGTCGCCGAGGCCATTTTGCGGGCCGAGGAAAAAGTCCTTGGCCTTCTGGTTGATGATCTGCGGCCAGCGGACGATCGACTGGTAACGGCTGTAGTTGAACGACGCCTCGTAATTCCAGGCCTTGCCGAAATTGCCGCGGATGCCGGGGGTGATGCTGTAGGTCGTCTGCTTGCTGCGCTGCATCTCGAACCCGCCGGTTTCTTCCGGCGTGAACTGACGGCCCCAATCCTCGATCTGGCCCGTGAAGCTGTTGTAGAAATAATTGTCCGAGCTGCTCGACGATTGTTCGAAGGCCCAGCTCGTCACGTCGTACATCAGCCGGACCTTGCTGATCCCGAGCTGCGCATCGACGAACAGCTTGGCATTGTCGGACAGTTCATAGGTCGCGGTGGCAAAGCTGTTGAAGCCCTTGCGGCCCGAAATGATCGTGCCGAAACCGATCGATTCCTTGCTGCCGCAGAAATCGCCGTAACGCGGACGGTTGTAGAGCGCGACCGTGCCGAAATTCAGGTCCGACAGCGCCTCGCAAGTGCCGTCATCGGGGGTGATATAATCGTCGTTATAATCGGCGCGGTAAAAGGTCCGCCGCGCGATCCGGCTCGACGCGACGGGGCTGTCGTCGGTGCTGTCCTGAATCTTGCGCTGGTAGCCCCACAGCGGCCGCTGATCGAGGTATTCGATGCCGCCGACGATGCTGAACCGGTCGGTCGACCAGCCGCCCGTCGCGGTGATCCGGTGCGACAGACCGCCGCCGTGCTGGGTGCGGCCGTGGCGATAGTCGAGCGTGATGCCGTCGAGCTTTTCCTTCATCTTGAAGTTCACGACGCCCGCGATCGCGTCGGAGCCGTAGATGGCCGATGCCGCGCCGCTCAGGATTTCGACCTTGTCGATCAGGCTGACGGGGATGTTCGAGATGTCGGTGAAGTTGCTGCGACCGATATAGGGCAGCGGGAAGTCGGCGATGCGGCGGCCATTGACCAGCACGAGCGTGTGGTTGGGACCGAGGCCGCGAAGGTCGACCTGTTGTGCACCGGGGGTGAAGTCGGCGCTGCTTCCCGATTGCGGGCTTTGCGTTTCGCCACTGTTCTGCGTCATCGCGGCGAGAAGTTCGGGAACGCTGGTATAGCCGTTGGCGCGGATGGTATCGGATGTGATCGTGGTGACCGGCGACGGCCCCTCATCGCGGATTGTCGGGATGCGCGATCCGGTAACGATGATTTCCTGCTCGCCGCCCTCGGCCGCGTCCTGCGCAAAGGCCGGCGCCGCCAGCGCGGGCATGCACACGCCAAGCCCGAGGGCAATCCGAAACGCCCGTTTCCCGAAATTCGTCATAGTCCAACCCCTTTGTTTATCCCGGTACGAATCGAAGCCGTTCGCCCACCCACCGGATATGTCGCCTATACCACCAGAAAGCGTCGATAATTTCAATCACTATGACAAAATTGGAAATCATATTGTCTTTTGGTGCAGTCATTATGTAACGTCGCGCCTTTCATGGGTCGCCAAAGGGAAGATGAATGCTGCGGATGATGATGCGGGGAATCTGGCTGCTACTCGCCGCGACGGGGCTGGCGCTCGCGCCGGCGACGGCGAAGGAAGCCAAGGAAAAGCCCTATGAACATTATATCTTCGGCAAATTGAACACGCCGACCCCCGGCCCGGTTTCGGGGGGATTGCTGTTGATGGGCGGCGGCGACCGCAATGTCGATGCGATGAAATGGTTCTTCGGCAAAGCCGGGAACGGCCATATCGTCGTGATCAGCGCATCCTATGGCAAGGAAATCGGCCAAGAATTCTTCCATGACGTCGGCGGCATCCAGTCGACCGAAATCTTCGTCTTCCACGCGCGATCGCAGGCGACGAACAGGAAGATTCTCGACCGGCTGAAAAAAGCCGACGGCATCTTCATCGCCGGCGGCGATCAGGCGCGTTATGTCCGTTACTGGCGCGGCACCCCCGTCGGCGACATCCTCAACGCGCATGTCGCGGCAGGCAAGCCGCTTGCGGGAACCAGCGCCGGCCTCGCGATCCAGGGCGAGAAGCTTTATGGCGCGATGGACGACGGCAGCATTCGCAGCCCCGAGGCGCTGGCCGACCCGTTCGGCCCCGCCAACACGATCGAGGGCGACTTCCTGCATTTCGCGCTGCTGAAAGGCATCGTCACCGACACGCATTTCAAGGAACGCGAGCGGCTCGGCCGCCTGTTCGCTTTCGTCGCCAAGGCGCAGGTCGGACGGCCCGCCGACCAGCCCGCGATGCTCGGCCTCGGCGTCGACGAGAGCGCGGCCCTCGCGGTCGAGCCCGACGGCTCCGCGCGCATCTATGCGACCGAACCCGACGGCTATGCGTGGGTTGTCGATGGCGCAGGGCTGCGCGGACTGGAACAGCGCGGGCCGCTCGACGCGCCGCGGGTCAAGGTGACGGGCGTCGGCCCCGGGTCGGTGCTGCACCTGCCCTCGGGACAGGTCGATGCGCCGCTCTTCGTGCGGAGCTATTCAGCGCGCGCCGGTGAAATCGTCGAAGTGCCGCGCTGGTCGCTTGCGATTCATGGCGGCGCGGGGGTGATCGAGCGCAAGACGCTCTCGCCCGAAAAGGAAAAGGCGTATCGCGCCGGGCTCGACGAGGCGCTGCGTACCGGCAGCGCGGTGCTCGACAAGGGCGGAGCGGCGCTCGACGCCGTCGCCGCAGCGGTGCGTGTGCTCGAGGATAATCCCCTGTTCAACGCCGGACGCGGCGCGGTGTTTACGGCGGAGGGCAAGAATGAACTCGACGCCGCGATCATGGACGGCAAGACGCAAAAGGCCGGCGCCGTCGCCGGCGTCACGCGGACGCGTCATCCGATCGACCTCGCCCGCGCGGTGA
Source organism: Sphingopyxis sp. YR583 (assembly GCF_900108295.1). Lineage (NCBI taxonomy): Bacteria > Pseudomonadati > Pseudomonadota > Alphaproteobacteria > Sphingomonadales > Sphingopyxidaceae > Sphingopyxis > Sphingopyxis sp. YR583. Next base: position 281,175 of record NZ_FNWK01000003.1, read on the forward strand.
TGGACAAGAGCCCGCACGTCATGCTGAGCGGTGCGGGCGCCGACCGCTTCTCGGTCGAGCGCGGGCTCGAACAGGTCGATCCAAGCTGGTTCCGGACCGAGGAGCGCTGGCAAAGCCTGCTCCGCTGGCGCGAGAAGCAGGTTTCTGCGATCGACCCGACGCATCTGTTCGGCACCGTCGGCGCGGTCGCGCTCGACGCCGACGGCAATCTCGCCGCCGCGACCTCGACCGGCGGGATGACGGGCAAGCGCTGGGGCCGGATCGGGGACTCGCCGATCATCGGCGCCGGCACTTACGCCAAGAACGGCCAATGCGCGGTGTCGGCGACCGGGTCGGGCGAATATTTCATTCGCGAAAGCGCCGCGCGGCAGGTGTGCGACCGCGTCGCATGGAGGGGCGAGAGCCTGAAGGGCGCCGCGCAGGCGACGATCGAGGCGGTCGGCGCGATCGGCGGCGACGGCGGGTTGATCGCGATGGGCCCCGACGGGCGCCCGGCCTTTGCGATCAACGACCTCGGCATGTATCGTGGGCGGATAAGCGCCGGAGGAACGCCACAAACTGCGATCTTCGCCGACGAAAAGTTGGCCGACTGATGGCGCAATCGGGCGTCAATCTCGACGAGATCGACGAACGCCTGCTCACCCTGCTGCGCGACGACGCGCGGCAGACGATCGCCCAGCTTGCCAAGGAACTCGGCCTGTCGCGCGGCGCGATCTATTCGCGCCTCGCGCGGCTGGAAGAGGACAAGGTCGTCGCAGGCTATACGGTGCGGCTGGGCAACGCCTTTGCCGCCAGCCGCGTGCGCGCACATATGATGATCAAGACGCTGCCGCGCTTTCACCGCGAGGTCGAACAGGCGCTCGCTGCGTTTTCGCTGGTGCAGGCGATCCATGCGATCAGCGGCGAATATGACATCATCGCGATGCTGGAGGCCGAGGACGGCGTCCAGCTCAACGAACTGATCGACGAGATCGGACTGCTCGACGGGGTCGAACGCACGACGACTTCGGTCATTCTCGCGACGAAGGTCGAGCGTTAATCGCTTCAGCTCGCCCGGTCGAACTCAGTTCGTCCAGTAGATATAATCCTGCCCATCCTTCCATGGCGCATTCTGGGGCACGTCGATCCGCACCGGCGCCTCGACCAACCCCGGCCAGATCGGCTTCGCCATGCCCTTGTTCTGCGCGTCGATCATCGCGCGGAGTTCGGCGACGCGTTGCGGTTCGCTGGCCGACAGGTCGTGTCGTTCGGTCGGATCGGCGGCGAGATTGTAGAGACGTATCTTTTCGGGTCGTTTCGTCACCTGCAGCTTCCAGTCGCCCGCCCGCACGGCACGATAGTCGCCCGAGCGCCAGTACATCGCCGGCCTTTTCGCGGGGCCGGCCAGAATATCCTCGCTGTCGACGATGCGGTCGGACGGTATTGTCGCCCCCGCCGCGGCCGCGATGGTCGAGAACAGGTCGATATGCCCCGTCACGTCGGCGCGCGTCGATCCGGGCGCGAGGTGCCCCGGCCAGCGCATGAAGAAGGGGGTGCGGATGCCGCCTTCGAAAAAGGTCGCCTTCCACCCGCGATAGGGCGCGTTCAGATTGTCGATGCCCGTGTACCAGGCGCCGCCATTATCGCTGGTGAAGATGACGAGCGTATTGTCGTCGATGCCCAATTCCTTGAGCTTGGCCATCACATCGCCGATGCGCCGGTCGAGCTGCGCGATCATCGCGCCATAGACGCGCGTCTTGTGATCCTTGATCTGCGGCAGCTTCGCATAATCCGCCTTCGTCGCCTGGAACGGCGTGTGCGGGGCATTGAATGCCAGATACATGAAGAAGGGCCGATTCCGGTTGGCCTCGATCGCCGAAATCGCCTCATCGGCGAAATAGTCGGTCATGTGACCCTTGGGATGAAAGCGCTTGCTGCCGTTGAAGGTCACCGCATGGCGCAAATTGGCCCAGATGAAACGGTCGATGCGGTCCCACGGCAGTTTCGCATTCACCGCATCGGGATCATCCTCCGGCAGGAACATCGCCGCGCCGCCGAGCACGGCGAGGCTTTCGTCAAAGCCCTGCGCCTGCGGCTGCAACGAAGGGGACTCGCCCAGATGCCATTTGCCGATATGGAGCGTGTGATAGCCCGCAGCCTTTACCGCCTCGGCAATCGTCACTTCCTTTGCCGGAACCCCCATGTCGGGATAGTCGGGGATGTCGGGCGTAATCAGATCCTTGTGGAAGATCGCCTTGTGCGGGCCGACGCCCTCGCCGTGCGAAACGCTTTCGGCAAACGCGACCGGAACGGCGGTATATTCGAAACCGAAGCGCGTCGGATAGCGCCCCGTCATCATCGCCGCGCGCGACGGCGAGCAGGTCGCGTTGGCGGCATAGGCGGTCGTGAAATTGACGCCCTCGCGCGCCAACGCATCGATGTTCGGGGTCTTGACGATTCCGCCGGCGACACCTCCACCATTGAGGCTGATGTCGTTGTAGCCGAGGTCGTCGGCGACGATCAGGATGATATTCGGCGGACGTTTGCCGCCCTGCAAAACGGCGGGTGGCGCCGTCGGACCCTGTTGCCATGCGACCGCACGGTTCGGCTGCACCGGGTCTTTCCAGTCCTGCACAAGGCCCGGAAGCTTGTATTTATTCGCCTCGAACGCCCAATATCCGCCCGCACCCGCCAATGCCAGCACCCCGAGCGCGACCCATTTTTTCTGCATCCCCATTCCCCTGCGGCAAGCTGTCGGCTTGCTTCGAAACTATTGGCACTATATGTGTCACTATATTGGTCGATACGCAAGATTGTTTGACCCCGGCGTCAAGTCGGGCCAGCAGGGGCGCCATGGCGACAGGGTTAGGGAAATCGAACGCGCAAAAGGTCGAGGCCGATCGGGTCGACGGCCGGCGCGAACGCGGGCGATCGAGCCACAAGCGCATCGTCGAGGCGATGATGGAATTGATCGTCGCGGGCGACCTGTCGCCGAGCGCGGCGCGCGTCGCCGAAGAGGCCGGTATTGGCCTGCGCACCGTGTTCCGCCATTTCGACGATATGGACGCGCTCTATTCCGAAATCACCGGAATGATAACCGAGCGCGTGATGCCGATCGTCATGGCGCCCTATCCCGACCAACCGTGGCGCGCGAATGTCCGCGACCTCGTTCGCCGCCGCGTCCGGGTGTTCGAGACGACGCTGCCCTTCCGGCTCGCCGCGAACATCAAGCGGTACAATTCACCCTTTCTGATGGGGCAATATAGCCGCGTCGTGATGCTCGAACGCGAGTTGATCCTGCGCCTGCTTCCGGGCCCGGTGCTCACCGACCGGATCGCGGTCGAGGCCCTGTGCGCGGCGCTGTCCTTCCATACATGGCGCACGCTGCGCCATGACCAGAGCCTGTCCGCCGAGGAAGCGGGAACGGTGATGGGCCAGATGGTCGAGGCGATATTGGCGACGATCGTCGAAGACGCCTGATGCGCGAAGGGTCCATATTGCTCTCCCTCGCCTTGCTCGGCGCGCTCGCGGCGTGCGGCGAGGCGAAGGATACCAAGACTGTCGAGGCGAAGACGCCCGAATGCCCCGCAATGCCCAAGCAGGATTATGCGTGGATCCCCGGTGCGACCTTCGCGATGGGCGCCGACGCGCATCTGCCCGAGGAGGGTCCGGCGCGCGATGCGACGGTCGCAGGCTTCTGGATCGCGACGCACGAGGTCACCAACGCCGAGTTTGCCGAATTCGTGAAAGCGACCGGCTACAAGACGCTCGCCGAGCAAGACCCGCCGAAGCTGCCCGGTGCGCCGCCCGAGATGCTGATCCCGGGCTCCGCGGTCTTCACCGCGCCGACCGACGGCAATCCGAACTGGTGGCGCTGGGTCGTCGGCGCCGAATGGCGGCATCCCGCCGGCCCCGACACGAATATCGACGGACGCGGCCGCGATCCTGTCGTGCAGATCGGTTATGATGACGCGCTCGCCTATGCCAAGTGGAAGGGCAAGGCGCTGCCGAGCGAGGAACAATGGGAGTTGGCCGCCGCGACTGGCGGCGCCGACCGCAATGTGCCGGTCGACAAGGACGGCAAGCCGCTAGCCAATTATTATCAAGGCGCCTTTCCGGCACGCGACCTTGGCACCGATGGCTTTACCGGCCGCGCGCCGGTCGCCTGTTTTCCCGCCGACCAGCATGGCGTCCACGACCTGATCGGCAATGTGTGGGAATGGACGACGAGCAAGGCGGGCGGCGAGAGCAATGTCATCAAGGGCGGCAGCTTCCTGTGCGCCGCCAATTATTGCGCGCGCTATCGCCCCGCCGCGCGCCAGTTTCAGGAACGCAGCCTAGGCACCGACCATATCGGCTTTCGCCTGATCGACACGGCGCGCCCGGCGCCGGCGGCGCCAGTTCCAGACAAGCGCTGACAGCAGGAGGGCGATGCCGCCCACCCACAGGCCGAGGCGGATCAGCCGCGGCTTGCCCTGATGTTCGAAAGCATAACGGTTGATCTGTTCGTCGGCGGTATAGCCCGCGGGCATGTCGAGAACGCCGTTCGCCTTCGCATAGGCACGATAATCGGCCATCATCGCGGTAAAGCGGTCGGGCTCCACCGCCGCCAGATCGCGCGTTTCGCCGGGGTCGGTCTTCAGATTGAACAGGCGCCATCGGCCGTCGCCGGTCGGCGCGAGATTGCGCACGAGCTTGTAATCGCCGCGAAACAGCGCCGAATTGCCGGAGAGTTCATAACCTAGCGGTTCGTCGCCGTGAACGCTGCCCGGCGCGCCCTTGAGCATGGGGACGAGGCTGCGCCCGGTGACGGACTCGACCGCCTTGCCCTGCCAGCTTCCGCCATGGTCCGACACACCCGCAAGATCGGTCAGCGTCGGCAAGATGTCGGTGACATGCGCGAGGCCGTCGCTGATGCCGCCGGCGCGGATATTCGCATTGCCCGGCCAGGCGATGATCAGCGGGACGCGCAGCCCGCCCTCGGTCGCGCTGAACTTATATCCCGACAGGGGCGATACCGCCGCGCTCGCCCAGCCCGGTCCGATCGCGGCGAAACTGCCGCGCCGGCCGATGTTGGCGGTCGCGAGGTCGTATTGCATGCCGAGGAACAAGCGGTTGCGCAGGCTGCTGAACGGATTTGTCGGCTCGGCACCATTGTCCGAGAGGAAGACGAAGATCGTGTTGTTGTAATCACCCGTGGCCTTGAGATGCGCGACGAGGCGGCCGATCTCGCGGTCCATCGCGGTCGCCATGCCGCCATAGGCCTGCATGACCCGAATGGCGGCCGCGCGCTCTTCAGCGTCGAGTTTCTTCCAGTCGGGCGTCGTCGCCATCGTAACGATCGGCACCCCCGCGGGCACGATGCCGAGTGCCGCAGCCCGCTTTGCCCGCGCTTCGCGCAGCGCGGTCCAACCATCCTTGTACATCGCCGAATAGCGCGCGATGTCGCTGTCGGGCGCCTGTACCGGAATATGGTTCGCGAGGAAGTTGATCGAAGCGAGGAAGGGTTTGCCGCTCTTCCGGTCCGCCTCGATATAATCGATCATCCGCTGGACGACGAAATGCGACGAATAATAATCCTTGGGCAAGGTGGCGGGCTTGCCATTCTCGGTCCAGGCGGCGGTGTCGTACATGCCCTCGATCGGACGCTGCTCGAAATTGTCGGCGCCTGCATCGGCGAGACTATAGGCGCGGTCGTAACCGCGCGCATGCGGAAGGCGCTTCGCATCGCTGCCAAGGTGCCATTTGCCGGTGAGATAGGTGCGATAGCCCGCGGCCTTGAGCAATTGCGCGATCGTCACGACGCGCAGGTTCATCACCGTGTCGTATCCGGGCTTGCCGCGATGTTCGTCGGGGATCGTCTCGGGCATGTTGCCCAGGCCGTTGCGGTGGTTCATCACCCCCGTCTGCAGCATCGCGCGTGTCGGCGAGCACGACCCGGCGACATGGAAGTTGGAGAAGCGCATCCCCGCCTTTGCCAGTGCATCGATATTCGGGGTCGCGATTTCGGAACCGAACGAGCCGACGTCGGAAAAGCCCCAGTCGTCGGCGAGCAGGATCACGATATTGGGATGCTTTGCCACCGGTGCGACCGGTTGCGCCCGCGCAGGCGCCATGCCGATCAGGGCGGCGATAGCGATGATGGCAGCACGCCGGGACACGCCTAAGCGACCCGGCATTTAGTGGTCCTCCTGCGCACTGCCATCACTCCCACCCCCTCGGGATGTGACACTTACTATGTCAATATATCGTCGAGTCAATGGGGGCGATAATCGCCCGCTAACCTTATCGTTCGCGATAGTCCGGCGCGCGCTTTTCAAGGAAGGCGGCCAGCGCTTCGCGATGGTCTTCGGTCGCCGAAAGGATGACCTGCTGGCGGTCCTCGATCGCCATCGCCGCGTCGAGACTGGGTGCATCGATGTTGAGATTGAGCGCCTGTTTGGAGAGACGCAGGCCGTAGGGCGAGGTCGCCAGCATCTCATCGGCAAGCGCGAGACCGCGTGTCAGCAAAGCCTCTTCCTCGACAATCTCGCTGACGAGGCCGGCGCGGAGCGCCCGCTCGGCATCGATAAAGCGACCGGTCAGGATCATCTCGGACGCGAGGCTGGCGCCGACGAGGCGCGGCAGGAAATAGCTCGACGCCATATCGCACCCGCCAAGGCCGATACGGATATAGGCCGCGTTGCAACGGAACGACGGCGCGGCGTACCGGACGTCGGATGCGAGCAGCAACGACAGCCCGCCACCCGCCGCCGCACCATGGCCGAGCGCGATGATCGGCTGCGGGCATGCGCGCATCTTGCGATAGATATTGCCGATGCTGGTCTGGGTGCGCAGCGTGCGGAGGACCGGCGTCTCGTCCGAAGACCGGTCTTCCTGGATATCGAGCCCGGCGCAGAATCCTCGCCCGGCGCCGCGCAGGAGGACGACGCGGACGTAGGGACGGTCGGCAAGCCCGCCGAAATAGGCGTTGAGTTCGCCCACCAGCCCTTCGCTCAGCGCATTGAGCCGTTCGGGCCGGTTGAGCGTCGCGATTTCGACCGCACCGCGGCGGTCGATCAGCAACTCGCTCACAATGTCTGTCCGTCGTCGACGGTGATCACGCTGCCGGTGATGCCGAGCGCGGCGTCGGAACAGAGCAGCAGCAGCGGCGCGTGAAGGTCGCTCGGCGGCCGCATCCGCTGGCGCGGGAAGCTCTTTACCATCGCCGCGCCGGTGTCGCTTTCGAACAACTCGGCGGTCATTTCGGATTCGAAATAGCCGGGCTGGATCACATTGACGCTGATCCCGCGCCGCGCCCACTCGCGCGCAAGAGCCTTGCCGAGGTGGCGCACCGCCGCCTTGGTCGCGCCATAGACCGAGGTCGCGGGAAAGACCTTCTCTGCGGTGATCGATCCGATCAGGACGATACGGCCGTTCTGTTTCTCGCGGCTACCGGCCTTGTCGAGCCGCTTCGCGCCCTCGGTCGCGGTCAGGAAGACGCCGCGGACATTGGCCGCGAGCAGGAAATCGACGTCGTCGACCGACAGCCCCATCGCCATTTTTTCGGTCGCCACACCGGCGTTGGCGACGATCGTGTCGACAGTGCCGAAGGCGGCCTCGGCGGCGTCATATGCGGCTTTGGTCGATGCTTCGTCGGTGACGTCCATGCTGACGGCGATCGCCTGCCCGCCCGCCGCCTCGATCGCGGCGACCTGTTCGGCCAGCTTGTCGGCGCGGCGCGCGGCGAGCACAACCTTCGCGCCTGCCGCGGCAAGCGCCTTCGCAAAGCCCGCGCCCAGCCCCGATGAGGCGCCGGTCACCAACGCCACACGGCCCGTGAGATCGAACTTCGGTTGCTCCGCCATCAGATGTCCTTTCCTTAGCTTGCTTCGCATTGGCCTCGATTGACGTTTACGTCAACCGGAAGGCGCTTCACGAAAAACCGCGAAAAACGAGTTGACGGATTTATTTTGTTCCCCTAATGTTCTCCTTGTGCACAACGAACCTCATCCCCCGTCGCGGCTGCCAAGCGCGGCGGGCGGGGGATAAAGGTCACCGCGTATCGGCGGGCTTCACAATATATTGATCGCGATCCTCCACGGGGACATTGCCCTGAATCAGATGTCGACTGGCGTAGACGCCGTCGCAGATTTCGATGTCGAACCGCTCCTGATCGCGCCGCCGCGTTTCGTCCATGATATCGCCGATGGCGTCCTCGTCGACCTCAAGCCGCCGCAGCGCTTCTTCCGCCATCACCAGCGCCGACTCAAAGGTTTCGCGGACCTGATAATCGACATTGGCGTGGATCAGTTCGATCGCATGTTCGCGGTCGAATGCCCGCGACAGCACGGGGGTATGCGGAAACTCGGCCTTCAGCAGCTCGACGATCTTGAGCGTCCCCTCGCGGTCGTCGGTCGCGACGATGATCAACCGCGCATCATGCGCGCCCGCCGCATGAAGGATGTCGAGGCGCGTCCCGTCGCCATAATAGATATTGAAACCGAACGCCTTGGATTCGCGGATCGCAACCGTGTCGGTGTCGATCAACGAGATGCTGCAACCGTTGGCGAAGAGCGGCTGGCTGACGATCTGGCCGAAGCGTCCGAAGCCGATCATCAGGATGCTTGCGTTCAAATTGTCGGCGACGTCGAGGTCGTCGGTCCTTTCGGCGGCGCGCGGCATGAAACGGTCGTGCAGGATGATCATGATCGGCGTCAGCACCATCGACACGATGATGATTGCGGTCAGTGTCGCATTGCTCTCCGCATCGATGATCCCAACGCCGGCCGCCGCGGCGTAGAGCACGAAAGCGAACTCGCCGCCCTGCGCCATCAGCACCGCGCGTTCGACCGCCTCGGCGTGGCCGCTCTTGAACAGGCGCGCGACCGCATAGATGACGAAGATCTTGAGCGTCATATATGCGGTGACCGAGATGGCGATCAGCCCGGCATTGGCGGCAACGATATTGAGGTCGAGCGCCATACCGACGCCGAGGAAAAACAGCCCGAGCAAGACGCCGCGAAAGGGTTCGACATCGGCTTCGAGCTGATGGCGGAACGAGGATTCGGAGAGCAGCACGCCGGCGAGGAAGGCGCCCATTGCCATCGAAAGGCCCGCGAGTTGCATCGCGAGCGCGGCGCCGAGAACGACGAGCAGCGCTGCGGCGGTCATCACCTCGCGCGCCTTCGCCCGCCCGAGCAGGCGGAACATCGGGTCGAGCAGATAGCGGCCGGCGATGATCAGCCCGACGATCGCGCCGAGGCCGATCGCCACGGCGACCAGCCTGTCGGTCATCGACACCGCCTCGCCGCCCGGCGCGAGAAAGGCGGTCAGCGCGAGCAAGGGCACGATCGCCAGATCCTCGAGCAGCAGGATCGCGATGATCCGCCGCCCCTTGGGCTGACCCATCTCGCGCCGTTCGTCGAGCATCTGCATGACGATAGCGGTCGAGGTAAGCACGAAGCCGGTGCCGGCGACGAAACTGGCCGCCACCGGATAGCCGAGCGCGAGCCCGACGCAGATGAGCAGCGCGATCGCGCCGCCGACCTGCGCCGCGCCGAGCCCGAAAATCTCGCCGCGCATCGCCCACAGCCGCGATGGCTGCATCTCCAGCCCGATGATGAAGAGGAACATGACAACGCCGAGTTCGGCGACGTGCAAAATCGTCTGCGCGTCGGAGAACAGCGCCAGCCCAAAGGGGCCGATCGCCAGGCCGGCGGCGAGATAGCCGAGAACCGAGCCGAGGCCGAGCCGCTTGAACAGCGGAACCGCGACTACCGCCGCCGCGAGCAGGATCACGATCGGCAACAGGTCGAACCCGTGTGCCGCCGCCTCTGCGGCATGTGCTGTTTCGGCGGCCATCGTTCGTCCCCTGCGCGGTCGGTGAGCGTTCACCGTGCCCGCGAAAGCTATCGGGAATCAAGACCTGGCGGCAAAATCCCGATCAGCGCGCGGCGCAGCCAGTCGGCGGCGGCCGCAGCAGGGCGCGCCCGACGGCGACGCCGGTCGTGCGACCGTTATCGACCGCGAGCGCGCCGTTGACGAACAATTTGCTGACCCCGACGCTGAGTTCGCGTGGACGGACATAATCGGCACGCGGCGCATAGCGGTCGGGATCGAAAACGAGGATGTCGGCGAAATAGCCGGGACGCAGATAGCCGCGCCGGTCGAGCTTGTAGATGTCGGCGGTGCGTCCCGTCGACTGGCGGATGAAGGCCCCGAGGTCGATCACCTGCCGCTCGCGGACATAGCGCACATATTTTTCGGGGAAGGTCGCAAACATGCGCGGGTGGCCGTCCGACCCGTCCGACGATGTCACCATCCATGGCTGCTTCATCAGCAGGTCGACGTCGGCCTGCGCCATGTTGAACGAAGCGACCGCCGCGCCGCCGCCGGTCCGTCGTTGCTCCTTCGATTCGATGCTCTGCCGGATGATGCGCAGCGCCGCGTCGCGGCTGTCCATCTTCCATTCGGCCGCCACCTGTTCAAGCGTCTGGCCGGTCCACGGAAAACCTTGCGCAATCAGCAGGAGGGCGCTCGCCCCGCCGCGCCGCCGCAGATTCTCCTGCATCTCGTCCCGGATCCGCGCGAGCGTGGCCGGATCGTCGAGACGCTTCAGCAACGCCGGTCCGCCGCCATCGACCGCCCAGCGCGGTAGCAGCGACGCGTCGAGGCTCGAACCCGACGCCAGCCACGGATATTGGTCGGCGGTCACGTCCACTCCCGCCTTGCGCGCATCGTCGATGGCGGCGATCACCGCGCCCGCCTGTCCATGGACGTCGACGCCGAGCGCCTTCAGATGGGCGAAATGAACCGGCATTCCCGCCTGTCGCCCGATGTCGATCGCTTCCTTCACCGATCCGAGCAGGCCGATGCTGTAGCTCGATTCGTCGCGCTGATGGGTGTCGTAGACCCCGCCCCGGATGGCCGCCTCGCGCGCGACCGCCACGACCTCCGCGGTCGTGGCAAAGCTTTGCGGTGCATAGAAAAGTCCGGTGGAGAGCCCGACGGCCCCCTCGCACATGCCCTTTGCCACGAGTGCCTTCATCCGGTCGAGTTCCGCCGGCGTCGGCGCGCGCGCATCCTGACCGAGCACGCGTTGGCGAACCGGTCCGAACCCGACGAAGGGGACGATATTGGTGCCGATTCCCGACGCCGCCAGCTTGCCCGCATCCTCCGCGACGTCGGGCGTACCCGAACCGTCGACCCCGATCATCACGGTGGTCACACCCTGATTGAGCCACGCCGCGTTGACGCGCTCGGCTTTGTCGGGCGAGCGGATGAAGCTGTCGGCATGCGTGTGCGGATCGATGAAACCCGGGGCGACGATTAGCCCTTTCGCATCGATGACTTGCCGAGCCGAATAGCGACGCGTGTCGCCGACATGAACGATGCGGTCGCCCTCGATCGCGATATCGCCGACAACCGGCTTCCCTTCGCCGCCGTCATAGATCGTGCCGCCGCGGATGATCACATCGACGCTCTGATCCGCCTTTGCCGCCACGCCCGAAACACAGAGCAAGGCCGCCGCGGTCGACAACAGGCCGATCGTCCGGCGAACGGATGGTGAGGCAAATGGCATCGACATGACCTTTTCGCGGAAACGACCTCCGACGAAATGTCCCGAATAAGCGCCGGAGGTCCAGAGTGCGTTGTTGCACCCCCTATAACCCGATGGCATAGAGATTGAAGCCGTCGCAAATCCTCGGCCGAAACAAGGGCGTATCCGATACGCTTCCACCGCAGCCTTGGGGCCATGACGCGATGAACCTGCGCCAGATCGAGATATTCCACGCGGTCTTCCTGCACGGCACCGTCAGCGCGGCCGCCCGTTCGCTCAACGTGTCGCAGCCGTCGGTGACGAAGGTGCTGCGCCATGCCGAACGATCGATCGGGTTGACGCTGTTCGAACGGTCGAAAGGGCGGCTGATCCCGACACAGGACGCGCACACATTGTTCGCCGAAGTGTCGGACATTCAGGATCGCGTGCGCTCATTGCGGCAGGCGTGCCAGAATCTGCGCCATGGGCGCGGCGGGCTGCTCCGCATCTCGGCGCTCCCCTCGCTTGGCCTCGGCGCGGTGCCCGAAGCGGTATCGCGCTTCCTTGGCGATCATGATGACATCATGTTCGACCTTCAAACGCTCCACCACGACGAAATGGTGCGAAAGCTCTATGAGCATGAAACCGACATCGCGATCAGCTTCGAGGTGCCGCTGTCGGCGCCGGTCGCGCATCAGGTGATCGGCGAAGGCGAACTGGTCGTCATCTATCGCGAAGAGGATATGCCCGGCGCGCCGCCGCGATTGCACCTCGACGAGCTATGCGGACACAAATTCATCAGCCCGGTCCAGGGCGGTCCGATCGGGCGCATGCTGTCGAGCGAACTCAGCCGGCTCGAGGTCGAACTCGACGAGGTCGTGTCCGCGCGCACCTATTATGTCGCCGCGGCGCTGGTGAATGCGGGGGTCGGCATGGCGATCGTCGACAATTTCACTGCACAGGCCGCGCTGCCCCCGGGCCTGTCGAGCCGGCCGCTGCAGCCCGCGATCACCTTCGACATCAATGCGGTCTATCTCCAGAACCGTCCGCCGTCGAAAACGGCCTCTGCGTTCCTCGCCGTGCTTGCAGGGGTGCTCGAGGCCTTATAGCATCAGGCTATAGGATATGAGGCGCTAGATATTTGGGCGCCGCGACCGCCGGGAGTAGAACCGGCTTTTCCATCGTCACGCAGGCTGACCGACCCATGATCGAAACACCCTATCTCCTCTACCTCGGCCATTCGAGCGACCCCGCCGACATCAAGACTTCGCGCGGGCTCGCCGTGTTCCGTCCCGACATTTGCGTCGGCGAATATCGCCACGACGATTGCCCGCTGACGCTGCACCTGACGCGCATGGATTTCGCCGCCGCATATGCGGCCGGCGCGCGCACGCTGGTGCTCGGCATCGCCAACGCCGGCGGCAAGCTGGGCGAGGATCTAATCGTCGACGCGCTCGCCGCGATGGAAGCTGGGCTCGATATCGCATCGGGGCTGCACCAGCGGCTGAACGCCCAGCCGCGGCTGGTCGAAGCCGCCGCAAGGCTCGGCCGCAAGCTCCACGATGTGCGCGATCCGCGGCCCGACATTCCGATCGGCAATGGCAAGAAACGCGCGGGCAAAAGGCTGCTGACCGTCGGCACCGATTGCTCGGTTGGCAAGATGTACACGACGCTCTGCCTCGCCAGCGCGCTCGAAAAGCGGGGCGTCGCCGCCGATTTCCGCGCAACCGGGCAGACGGGCATATTGGTCGCGGGCGACGGCGTGCCGCTCGACGCCGTGATCGCCGACTTCATCTCAGGCGCGATCGAGCAGATTTCCCCCGCGCGCAGCGACGACGGCTGGGATCTGATCGAGGGACAGGGATCGCTCTATCACCCATCGTTCGCCGGGGTGTCGACGGGTTTGCTGCACGGGTCGCAGCCCGACGCGCTCGTGCTCTGTCACGATCCCGTGCGCCCGCATATGCGCGGCCTGCCGCATTATCCGCTGCCCGGCATCGCCGAAACCATTGAAGCCAATCTGCGCGTCGCGCGGCTGACCAACGCCGATGTGCGCGTCGTGGGCATCGCGCTCAACACCTCGGCGATGGCGGAGGATGAGGCGCAGGCGCTCTGCGCCAGCATCGAGGCCGAGTTCGGGCTGCCGACGAGCGATCCTTATCGTTTCGGAGTCGAAGCCATCCTCGACCAGCTGCTCGATACTCCTGCCGCCGCCGAAACCGTCTGATCGTCCGGCAATGCACCGCACGCTGACCGCTGCCGGCGAGATATTTCCGCTGCACACGCCCTTTCGCATTTCGCGCGGGGTGAGGACCGCGGCGCAGGTGGTGATTGTCGCCATCGCGCAGGACGGCGTCACCGGGCGCGGCGAATGTGTGCCCTACCCGCGTTATGGCGAGAATGCCGAGAGCACGATCCTCGCGATCGAAGCGATACGCGGCGCGATCGAACAGGGCGCGGGGCGGCAAGAGCTGCTGGAATTGATGCCTGCGGGTGCCGCGCGCAACGCGGTCGACTGCGCGTTGTGGGATCTGGAACTGCGGCTTTCCGGAAGCGACATTGCCACCGCGCTGAACCTCGAAAAGCCGCTCCGCCCGATCGTTACCGCGATGACGGTCAGCCTCGATGCCCCCGATCATATGGCCGCAGCAGCCGCAGCCCTTGCCGATGCTCCGCTGCTCAAGGTGAAGGTCGACCGCAGCGATCCCGCCGAGCAGATCAAAGCCGTTCGCGCCGCGGCGCCGAAACCGAAAATGATCGTCGATCCCAACGAAAGCTGGACGATCGCCGAGGTACGCGACCTGCAAGGCCTGCTCACCGACCTTCGCGTCGACCTGCTCGAACAGCCCCTTCCCGCCGACGACGACGATGACCTTATCGGTTTTCGCTCGGCGATCCCGATCGCTGGCGACGAGGCGGTGCATGTTGCCAGCGATCTCGACACATTGCCCGATGGCTATGGCGTCGTGAACATCAAGCTCGACAAGACGGGCGGACTGACTGCCGCGTTGGAACTCGCCGAGGCGGCGCGGGCGCGCGGGCTCGGCGTGATGACGGGCTGCATGATCTGTTCGTCGCTGTCGATCGCGCCCGCATGGGCGATTGCGGCGCAGAGCAGTTTCGTCGACCTTGACGGACCGCTCTGGCTTGCAGAGGATCGCGACGGCGGGGTCAGTGCGGCGAACGGTATCATGTCGCCGCCAAAGCCCGGTTTCTGGGGCGGGATTTGATACGACTAAAACAGGGGGACGGATGACGGGGTTTCTTCGCGGCTGGTTCGCAGTGCCGCTGTGGCAACGCGTATTGGGCGCGATGGTCGTCGGCGTGCTGCTGGGCCTTCTGTGGCCTGCCGCGACCGGCGTGATCGCCTTCATCGGCGAATTGTTCGTCCGCGTGATCCGGATGCTCGTCGTCCCGATCGTTTTCATCAGCATCGCATCGGGCGTCACCGCGCTCGCCGACCCGCGCAAGCTGGGTTCGGTCGGCGCGCGGACGGTCGGGATGTTCGCGGCGACCACTTTCTGCGCGGTGTCGATCGGCATGATCGTCGGCCTGTTGCTCGAACCGGGGCAAGGCGCCGCGCTGGGCAACGCCGTCCCGCACGCGCTCGGCGAGCCCAAGTCATTGCACGACCAGCTGATCGGCATCGTCCCGGTCAATATCGTGCAGGCGCTGGTCGAGGGCGACATGCTCGCGATCATCTTCTTTTCGATCCTCTTCGGCTTCGGGGTCATCCTTGCCGGCGAAGCGGGGCGCCCGATGGCCGACCTGCTGCAATCGGCGGGACAGGTGCTGTTCCAGCTCGTGCGCATCGTCATGGAGATCACCCCGTTCGGCGTACTCGCGCTGATCGCAAAGGCGGTCGCCGACAATGGCGTCGCGGTGTTCGCCAATATCGGCTGGCTCGCGGTCGGGGTCGCGGTCGGCGTGATCCTGCAGATATTGCTCGTTCATCTGCCGCTGATCGCCTTTGTCGCGCGGCGGCCGGTGCTGCGCTTCTATCGCACCATCGTCGATGCGCTAGCGGTCTCCTTTTCGACCGCATCATCAGCCGCCACCCTGCCCGTCGCGCTGCGCATCGCGCTCGAGGATCTGCGCATCGCGCCCGGCGTCGCCAAGACCGTGCTGCCGATCGGCGCGAGCATCGGCAAGGACGGCACCGCCATGTATGTCGGGCTGCTCAGCATCTTCGCACTGCAGGCGGTCGGCGTCGAACCCGACCTGTCGATGCTGGCGATCGTCCTGCTCACCGGCGCGCTCGCCGCATTCGGCACCGCTCCGATCCCGTCGGCGTCGCTGTTCATGCTTGCCGCGGTCCTTTCCGCGGTCGGCGTGTCAGCCGAACAGACCGCGCTCGTCGTCGGCTTCGTCCTGCCCTTCGACCGGCTGCTCGACATGACGCGCACCGTCGCAAGCGCGAGCGCGAACCTGACCGTCACGAGCGTCGTCGCGCGTTGCGAAAATGCCGTCGAGCCCGAGGCGGACGGATGACCGCCGCGGCATTCGATGCCGACACCCCGGCGGTGACGGTCTCGGACGATAGCGCCGCCAAATCGGCGCAGCGGCGCTGGCGCGCACTCTATCTGCTGCTCGGCTTTTCGGCGGGGCTGCCATTTTACATGTTCTCGACCGTGTTGGCGGTACGGCTGACCGATCACGGCGTCGCGCTGGCGATCATCGGTTTCTTTGCTTGGGTGCAATTGTTGCCCACCTTCAAATTTCTGTGGGCGCCGCTGCTCGACCGCTATGCGGTGCCGGGTTTCACGCGTTTTTGGGGCAAGAGGCGCGGCTGGATCATGCTGTCCCAGCTCGGCATCCTGACCGCGATGTTGGCGATGGCGTTCACGTCCGCCGACGACAGCCTGGCGCTGACCGCCTTGTTCGCGGTCCTGCTCGCCTTCTGGACCACCACGCTGGAGGTCGCCGCCGACGCCTGGCGGATCGAACTGGCCCCGACGCGCGAGTTGCAGGGACCGCTCGCCGCCGCGAACCTGTGGGGATATCGCACCGCGATGGTCGCGGCAGGCAGCGGAGCGCTGTTGTTCGCCGATGCCGAAGGCAGCCTGGCACCGGCGCTCAGCGTATTGGGGATCGCGCCGGGCTGGACGGCCGCCTATCTGTTGATCGCGGCGGCGGCGTTCGTGCCCCTGCCGATCCTCGCGGCGCTGCCGCCCGAACGGCGCGGCGACGGCGGTCGTTCGGCCGCGCTGGCGAGCGGGTTGGCAACAAGCGCGGCGATCCTGCTCGCGCTTGCAGCGCTGGTTGCGGTGGTCGGTGGGCTCTTGCTCGGCGCCGCCGCGGGTCTCGGGATCAGTGCCAAGACCAATGTCACGCCCTGGGTGCTCGGCATCGCGATGCTGCCGTTTCTGGCGATGGCCGCGATGCTGCCCCGGATCCGTAATGCCGCACCGACATCGCCGCTGCGCGCATCGGCGGCGATCGGTCCCTATGTGGATTTCTTCTGGCGCTATGGCGGCCTCGCGATCGCACTGATGGCCTTTATTTCCGTCTATCGGATGGGCGATGTGCTGGCGCTCAACCTGTCGAAACCGATGATCCTCGGGCTCGGCTATACCAAGACCGAGATCGGCTGGGCGGACGGCGTGGTGGCATTGGCCGCCAGCATCGTCGGCGTGGGGCTGGGCGGATGGATGACGACCCGCTGGCGTTTCGGCATCACCCTGACGATCGGCGCGCTCTTTGCGGCGATCGGCAACTTCGGCTTCGTCTGGCTCGCGCACCAGCCGCTCGATCAGGACCTCCTCTATATCGCGACCGCCGCCGACCAGTTCGGCAATGGCATGGCCGGCGCCATCTTCGTCGTCTATCTCTCGATGCTGGTGAACCCGCGCTATCCCGGCGCACAATATGCGTTCCTGTCGGGCTTCGCCTTTTTGTTGCCGCGCCTGTTATCGGGGGCGGGCGGCACGGTGGTCGGACGACTGGACGACGCGGGATATAATGGCTTCGACCTGTTCTTTCTGGCCTCGGGCGCGATCAGCCTGGCGGCGATATTGTTCCTGCCGTTGATCGGGCGCGCCAAGGCCCGCGAGGACGACCGGCCATGATCGACCGCGCTTTTGAGCCGGTGGCGGCAGCGCTGGACGCCGGACGCATTCCCGGCGCGGCGCTGGGTGTCGTGTCCGCCGATGGTATGAGTGCCGTGCGCTTCGCCGGAATGGCCGCGCTCGTTCCCGAACGCGAAGAACTGACGCGTGACCACTGGTTCGACCTCGCGTCGCTCAGCAAGGTGATCGCGACCACCACGATGATCCTGCAACTCGCCGAACAGGGCCGCCTCGACCTCGACCGGCCGCTGACCGACGCGATCCCGGATCTCCGCCAATATGACGTCGCAGGTGCGGCCGAGCGCCGGCTGACCTTTCGCGACTGCCTGATGCACCGCAGCTTCCTGCCCGCGGTCGAGCCCATCTATACCTATGGCGACGATCCGGCGCGGCTGCGTGCGTTCGTGCTGCAACGCGAGTGGCGGCACGGCCCGCCCGTCTATTCGGACATCAACTTCATCCTGCTCGGCATCGCGATCGAGCGTCTGACCGGGGCGCCGCTGTCGGACTGGCCGCTCGATGCGGGCCTCAGCTTTGGCCCACCTCCCGGCCCGGCGGTCGCGACTGAAAATTGCAGCTGGCGTGGGCGGGTGATGAAGGGCGAGGTGCATGACGAAAATGCCTATGCGCTCGGCGGCGCGCCGGGTCATGCGGGGCTGTTCGGTACCGTCGACGGCGTGCTCGGCTTTGCGCACGCGATGCTGCGCGGCGAAATCCTGTCACCCGCGATGATTGCGGAGGTGCGCACCGCGAACGAACGCCACCGCACCTGCGGATGGGAACGCGCTTTCGCCGGATGGCATGGCGGCGACGCCTGTTCGGCCGACACGATCGGGCATACGGGGTTCACCGGCACCGGCCTCTGGATCGATTTCAAGCGCGGCCTCGCCTGGACATTGCTCACCAACCGGGTCCACCCGACCCGTCACGCCGACAGCGGCATCACGACGCTCCGCCCCGCGGTGGGCGAGCGGATCATTTCAGCTTGGGACGAACGGACATAATATGACGCCATCGATCAGACGCCTTGCCCTCGCCTCTGCCCTCGCCCTGTCGCTGACAGCGGCCCATGCGCAGACGGGCCCGGCCCCCGCGTCGCTTCGGACAACGGTCGAGCAAAAGCTGGCCGAAGGGCCCGCAGGTTCGCGCTTCGGCATGCTGGTCACGACGCTCGAAGGCGAAGTGCTGGTGTCGATCGCCCCCGACCAGCGGTTTATCCCGGCGTCGAACACCAAGATGTTCACCACCGCGATCGCTT